>JAENWB010000092.1:0-10817 GCA_016650275.1 Nitrospiraceae bacterium
AGACGTTCGAGACCGAAGCCCGCCGGGGCTTCTCGCAAGTAAGGCCGACAGAGGCGTACGTGCAGTTCGTCGAGGAGGCCGAACGAGACAATCCATGCCAGGCGGGAGAATCGGACGACGTAGCAGGTATTCATGAATAGTCCAGGCTATAGTGCGTCACAGTGGAGAAAACTGGTTCAGCGACGTTTCCTCCCGGATGCGGCTTCGGCAGCCCGAATCCGTTGGGCTCGCGCCTTCGCTCGTTTGAGTGCGGTCAACTTCCCTCTGGTTCGATCCTGCTCGTGCTGAAGCTTATCGAACTGAGACTTGAGATGAAGTTTTTCCCGCTTGTGAAGCGTGGCACATTCTTCCTGAGAAAGCTGCATCCAATCTCCACAAGTCCGAGCCCGCTTGATCCGCTGTTCCAACGACTCGCGTAACTGTTTGGAACGCATACTTAAGAGCGACTTCAAGGCGTCCTTGCGCCGCTGAACTTCTTCTTCTTCTGCGATAATTCCGCGAATATCTGTTCCTAACATGGTACGCCTCCTCACTGAATCGAGAATGAACTATGGCACGCATTATACCTGATTTCATCGCGCATCTTCTACCGAGCAAAATTACGCATAAGCCATTGTCTTTCAAGGTGTATTATGCTAAAAGCCTGACACGGGGAGGTTGCAGAGAGGGCCATAATTTCAGTATCATCGCGCCATGGCGCTCGGACAACAGATTCAAGCCTGGCGTATCTCGCGAGGTCATTCGGTCGACGACTTGGCAGCCGAGTCGCATCTGCTGCCTCATATGTTAGAGGAAATTGAAGCGGAAGAAGTTGATCCCTCTGGCTCGCTACTCGAAGCGCTCGCTGCCGCCCTGAAGATCCCCCCAGCCTGGCTCTTTAGCCATCCGACTTCGTTTCGTACCTTGTTTGACGATCCAGAGGAAGATGCGAGTTCCATCCCCACAGGTCCCGATCCTGTCACAGAACGAATTCTCGCCGGATCACGGATGGATCGTTCGCTGTACGTCCTGCTGACCGCCATCATGCAAAGCGGCGAACCGAAGTTGCTCCGTGCAGCGGAAGTGAATTTACGTAGCCTCGTCAAACAAGCCAAACAGGCGACGATCCCGTGGCAGAACCGCCCCTCTGGCCACTTCGAACCACCGAGCGATTAGCAGGACGCTGAAAAAGTCTGCCAGCTTTCTGAGTCAGAAAGGTTAAGGCTCAGGTTGAGGTTGAGATTGAACAATCTTATTTCGCTCAACCTTAACCTCGACCTCAGCCTACTTTACTTGCTGGACAGCCTTTTTGAGCGCCCTGCATACGAGCGACAATCTCACCCTGTCGATCTGACGCTCACAATACTTGAAGGATGAAACACTTCAAGTAACGGGTCTCGGGCATCGTGGCAAGAATCGGATGGTCGCAGGCTTGGCCACGCTGTTCAAGCAGGCGAACTTGCCGCTTCACATCTCGTGCAGCAAGGCGAATGCCTGTCCACAGTTCTTGTTCAGTCACATGGTGGGAGCAGGAACTCGTGACCAGAAACCCCTCCGGCTTGGTGAGTCGCATCCCCAACAGATTCACATCTTTGTATCCTGCCAGGGCACGAGGCACGGCCTGTTTACTGCGGGCAAACGCCGGTGGATCGAGCAACACCAGATCATAGCGGCGCCCAGCCCGTTCCAGTTTTCGCATCTCCTCAAATGCATCCGCCGATCGATAGACACAACGATCACTCACCTTGTTTAACTGCCCATGGTTGCGCGCGAGAGCCAGGGCCTCCTCGCTCACATCCAGCCCTTCGACCGACTTCGCTCCCGCGAGCGCCGCATGGATCCCAAAGGCGCCAGTATGCGCAAACACCTCGAGCACCTCCGTGCCGGCCGCGAACCGTGCCGCCACCAGTCGATTCTCTCGTTGATCACAAAACCAACCGGTTTTCTGCCCGCATTCGATATCGACGAGAAAATGCGCCGGCCCCTCCTGGATGTCGACCATCGTCGCACCACCGCCTCGGAGAAATCCTTTCTCCAGCGACAGTCCCTCCAACGTGCGACTCTTGGCATCGTTGCGCAGATACACTCGAGTGGCACCGGATTCCTGACACAGAAGATCTGCTAATACGATTTTCCGGCGGTCCATACCGGAGGACAGGGTCTGCATGACCAAGACATCGTCATAGCGATCCACAATTAGGCCCGGCAATCGATCCGCTTCTCCATAGATGAGGCGATACGCATTGGTGCCGGTGACGACCTGTTGACGTAGTCTGACGGCCTGCGCGAGTCGCGCCCGCCAAAACTCTTCTGTAATGGGTTCGTCGTCGAAGGTCAGGATTCGCACGCGGATCTTGGACGCAGGATTGTAGAGACCTCTGGCGTAGAATCGTCCATTCGGCGCCATGACATCGACCACATCGCCCGAGACCAGCTCGCCGCTGACCTCTTCGACATACCCGGCATAGATCCAGAGATGCCCCAATTCCTCGACCGCACGTGTGCGAGAGAGGCGGACGCGCCCGCGGGGACTGTCATCTTGAAAAGTCATGGCGTACTTATCCAATGGCGCGAGCAGAACGTCAAGCCCTTCCACACGTATCTGGTTGCTTGACGGCAGACCTGGGCTGTGGTTTGCTGCGTCTACGCGTGCGATAGCATATGATTTCCACTCGATGAACCAGGAAGCCCAACAATGACACGAACACCGACCATCGGCTCCGCCGTGATCGAACGGCTTCACCAGTTGGGAGTCCGTCATATCTTTGGAATCCCTGGCGACTATGTCCTCAGCCTCTACCAACTGATCGACGCTTCACCGATTCAACATGTCGGAACCACCCGCGAGGATTGTGCGGGGTTTGCAGCCGATGCCTATGCGCGCATCAATGGCATCGGTGCGGTCTGTGTGACCTACTGTGTCGGCGGACTCAACACCGTGAACGCGATCGCCTGCGCCTATGCCGAACGGTCGCCGGTGGTGCTGCTTACCGGATCACCAGGACTCTCAGAACGTATTCGCACACCCTATATGCACCACATGGTGCGGGATTTTTCCACGCAACGCGAAGTCTTCGAGAAGATCACGGTGGCCGCTATCTCGCTGGATGATCCCTCAACCGCTGAACGAGAAATGGATCGGGCCTTTGCGGCGCTGTTGCGCTATCGCCGTCCGATCTATATCGAAATCCCTCGCGATCTCGTCCATACGTCGCTGGCAAGCCCGTTACGACCATTATGTCTCGACGACGAGGCAAGCGATGTCGCCGCGCTTGACGAAGCCATCGCTGAAGTCCGCGCCATGTTGGCCTCGGCCAACCGGCCTGCGATCTTAGCCGGTGCAGAGATCGGGCGATTCGGGCTACAAGACGATCTGACTCGCCTGGTCGAACGGCTCAACGTCCCTATCGCCTCGACCCTGCTGGGCAAATCCGTCATCCGTGAAGACCACCCACTTTACGTCGGAGTGTATGGCGGCCTCATCGCGCGTGACGAGGTCCAACAGTTCATCAATGAATCTGACTGCCTGCTGATACTGGGATCGATTTTATCCGATGTCGAAGATCTCAATGTCGATTCACCCCTACTGTCGGAAGGCCGTACGATTCACGCAACAGCCGATCGGGTCGCCATCAAACACCACCGCTACGATGCGATCCGGTTCCAAGACTTCGTGCGGGCACTGGTGACCAACCCACTTCCTTCCTTTCCTTCCCGCCCGCTGCCGGCACCGCTTCCCGTGGCACAAGGCACGATTGCGCCGGGTGCCCCCGTGACCTTGAATGGACTCTTTCGCCACCTCGATAGTCTGTTGGATGAACATACCCTCGTGATTGCCGACGTCGGAGAATCGCTCTTTGCCGCGGCCGATCTCCACGTCCACCGGCGATTCGAGTTCCTCTCTCCAGCCTATTACACCTCGATGGGATTTGCGGTCCCGGCAGCTGTGGGCGCCTCGTTTGCCGATCCAACCCTTCGACCGATCGTGCTGGTCGGCGACGGCGCGTTTCAAATGACGGGAACGGAACTCTCGACCGCCGTTCGGTATGGTCAGACGCCGATCGTCGTCGTGCTGAACAATCGAGGCTACTCCACTGAACGAGAGATTCTCGAAGGCCCCTTCAACGACGTCCACGAGTGGCGCTATGAACGGATCTGCGAGATGATCGGAGGCGGAGTCGGCACGAGGATCGCAACCCAAGGGGAGTTCGAACGAGGACTCACCGCCGCCTTAGCCGATTCCAGCCACCTGCATGTCCTGAATGTGCTGCTCGATCCAGCCGATCGTTCGGCCGGCATGGTGCGACTTGCCCATCGCCTTGCCAAACGGCTCTCCACCGATCGCCCCTAGTAGTTCTGGTTGCTCTGGTTCAGCCCAATAAAGTAACTACTTAGGTAGATAGGCTGATGGCTTTTAGGGGGTGGGCTCTTGCGCAACGAGTATTCATCTCTGCTTGAACCCATCATCGTAGAAACCGGGAAGGTTTTGAATGGCTTGATTCGTGTTTTGCGAGATAATTTATAGTCTTCACACTTCAGCCTTCAGCCTGAACACCTGAGTAGTTACCAAACAAACCAGAGCAACCATCTTGGAAGTGAAGGGTTTCCACGACGTCACCTGTCACCCGCGCCACCAAACTGATGCGCGTGCTCTGTCTGTGCTGTGGGACCGCGCTGGTCGATGCTCACATGAGCGGCAACGATGCAGAAATGGAACGGTTGCGGGGGAAAGCAGAAGAGGTATGCCGAGCAATGATCCGGAAGGCGCTGTCATGAGCATGAGACGTGCGGCGCTCATGGCCAAACTCCTTGTCAAAATCATCATGAGGATGTCTCAGCCGCCCGTCAGTTCCAAGGCGCGAAACCTTGCTCTGTTCACAGGGACATGGCTATCGTGCCGTGGCCATCTTTCGCCTGGCCGGAGGCCAACTCCAGGCCTCTTTCTGGGTCTGTGGGAACCTCTCGCTCGCCCACCGCAGCGTTCAATAGACGATTTCTTCTTTGGTCACGAGGGCAACGCGCGAGACCCTCCCGCTCCGAAGGCTGTTCATCTCCGTGGTCAGTCACGGATTGGGTGACCGTCATCGACTCGATGATCGCCGACTGTCAGTGCCGATAACCCCTTACGCTCTCATCAATCATCTTCAGGATTAATGGTATGGAGGCCCGCCGAATGACAGGCCTCCAGCAATGGCGTATCGGCACTGACGACGGTCAGCCGCAGGGGCTTGAGTTCCAAAGCCAGCGCCAGATGTAATACTTGCGGAGATCGGAGCGCAGGATACTCCAACGCAAGTTCTTTGGTCGCTAAGTACGTCTGTATCGTCGGGGCTATGAATTGGTAGAGACCTTCCTGTGATTCTCTCTCGAATTTATGGATTACCGAGTAACAATCGTCCCTGGTGATCTCTCCATGGTGGGCTCGATTTGCGAATGCCGTGTAAAAATCGGTCACGGACCACGTCGGCAGAATCGCCACTTTGCTCCGCTTCACCATCAGCCTGTTGATGATGCGTGTGCCGCGCTCCATGCTGTACCGTTTCACCAAAGCGGTTGAGTCGAAATAGTAGTATGGCATGCGATCACACTCTCCCCTTCAGAATAATGGCGGCCAAGGGGCCCGACATTTTCGAAAGCCGATCTTGGAGTTCATCCAGCGGCAGCTCGTCATACCCTTCTTTACGGAACTTGTCGGCCAGGTTGCCCTGATTGAACGACGCCGTGTCGTTCTTGAGCCGCTCACTCAGCCGTCGTTTCGCCAAGCGACTGGGAACCCGCTGTTTGGTGACCGTCAACCCGCGGCCACGGCTGCGTGGCGCACGAGTTGATGTTCGTCCTGCTTCCGACTTTGATTTGGCCATACCCTCCCTCTCTCTCTCTGAATTAGTGGGGTGTTGACGCCGGCGCAGAGACCAGCCCGTCCCGCGGACATCCCGCAGGCGGGCTCGCCTGTGCCGGCAGTTCCGACTCTCCATACACATGTGCCGCAATGGCCTTCGCTACATCGGCAGAAAACACTTGCTGCATGATACGCACAACTTTGGCTGTCGCCTCCCGCTCCGACAGATGGCCTTCCCGTCCACCCTTTGACAAGGCTCCGACCACCCGCTGGCTGGTCAAATCCACTACTTCGAAATCGCTGCACCATCGCACGAACTTGAACTGCGGATCGCGCACGTCGATCGGCCACACTCGCACCACGCCCCGCACGAGCAGCTCCGGGGTTGGTCCACTTGAATCGCCGCTGATCGAACGATCCCCCCCCCACGGCCGGCTCGTGACTTGCAGCCCTTCCTTCAGCAGTCCCTCCGTCAAGGCACGTTGCGCCGGTTCAACCTGATCGCCGATCACAGCAATCGCCAGCACCAGATTCGTGGCAAGGAACTGTTCGAGTTCGTGCGTGAGTTCGCTCACGCGATAGGCCGCGGCAGTACCCTGCCCGCTCGGTCGAATCACGCGAAGGTCGGCATTATAGGTCTCCCGCAGCACCAGATTTCTGGCAGCCCGCCTCAACGCTCTGACTTTTGCGAGCTTGTCCGATGGGTGCTGGGCCTCCTCGACATCGTCTCTGATCGATTGGTCCAGCTCGGTAATCCGTTCCATGAACGATGTCTCTGCCTGGGACCGCTGCATCCCCGCTAATGCATAATGGAGCTCTTTGCGCACATCGACCCACCGATCGACGATCCGGACGTTCTCCAAGACTTTGTCGGTCGACACTTGGGTCAGATTGTCGATTGTCAAACGTCGTTCGGCGCTGGTCTGCCCGCGCTGCTCAATCACCAGATACGATTCCCAGTCTTTCGCTTGTGCACTAACCTCCGCGTTGAAAATACGAGCCACCGCTGCATAGGCGCGATCCTCGGCTGCCGCGCGACTCTCCGCCTGCCCCACGCCGACCAGATATTGACCGGACGGATAGGCGGCACTCACCCCATCGATCCAGTCTGGTTTCGCCTGTCCTCCAAACCATGCACATCCAGATAGTGCGACCAACGCAATCACCACCCCGATTCGGCTCACGAACAGCGATCCATCTCTCATGGCATCACCCGTTGAATGAGCACGGCGGTCTCACCTGGCCCAAGGAACAGGGCCTGCATGGCCTCAGGCTTCAGAGGGTCATGAGACCCACCGGCTGCCTGACTCTGCACCTGGTAGCGGCCCGGTAGAACCCAGGCCCGCGCGAGATGAATTTCATCGGGCAACGTCTGCCAGCTCCGCTTATCGGCTTCTTCCGATGCCACCGCCAGTCCCTTCGTCAGCAGCCCAACCAGAAGACCGACCCACGGGGCCGCATCTTTTCCCGCTGCTTGCTGTGCCCCTCTCGTTCCTCCCTCGGCCAACGCGAACTTCGTAGCCGCACGGGCCAGAGCCTTGACGGTTACTCCAGTCATTCGTTCCGCTAGCGCCTTATCTGCCATGACCGTCACGTTATGCACCAACTCAGTGTTCAGCGTCATCCGCATGCCATTGTCCTGGACGAGACTCACCCTATCGACAGGCACGTGCGTCTTCTGCGGGACGAGCCGTGGTAAGGCCACGCGAACAACGTGCCCGTTAAGCCCGTACAAGGCCGTATCCACCGCCCGATTGGAATGCCGATTCGACTGCGAGAACCCGCGGTTGAGGAGCACCAACTGAAGTGCATCGAGACTGATCGGCAGGTCAAGAAACTGATCCTCCTTGCGTGGTGCGCGGCCATTATAGCTGATCACGACAACTTGAGCGAGTTGTTGCAACGCCTGACTGGTCTCCCACTTAGTATCGGGAAATACAGATTGGTACTCGGCCAATTCTTGAGTGAAGTGCAGGGCCTCGGCCGTTCGTAACAAATCTGCCCGCAGCTGTGACGGAACAGCCGTGTGTGACCATGCGCGGGTGGCCTCCAAGGTCTCATACGCCTTCCGATAGGCTATAAACGCATTATTTACATCGCCGGTGCTCTCATAGAGGATGCCGCTCAGATAGCGTGCAAATCCGTCATCCCGATAGGCGTTTTTCTCCTTGGTTCGATCCGACAGGACGTTGAGCCGATGGTCGATACGCCGTGCTTCGACCAGCGCATCTTGCCATTGACCTAGCACCGCATAATTGAGTGCCTTCAGCACATTGATCAACACCTGTTCGTAGGGATCGCCCTCATAGGATAACGCCGTATCATTCGTCATGACCGCAAGGGTTTCGGTGCGTATCCTTCGCGTGTAGAGGCGATCCAGTTCCTCCTCAGCCTGTTCCAATACAGCGTTGCTTTGTTGATAGTCGCCCGCGAGTTGAAGCGTCATCCCCCGATCCATGCCATAGAGCACACGGCTTTTCGAGCCATAGTCATTCTCGGCCGCAGCGACAATGGCATCAGCGCCCTTGGGGTCGTGGGCGCGAAGGCTTGCTTCGATGAGGAGATACCGATTGACCGAGGGGCCACAACCGGCCAACAGCACGAACGCCAGCAGGGCAAAGAGAGACTGGGTGGAAATAAGAACGCCCCACCGTGCCGGAACAAAGGCGGTGGGGCGTGAGGCAAGAGGGCTCAACGGAAGTGTTGGAGCCTAAAAGATGGAACGTTTCTTTTCGACGACTTTCTTGATCTTTTTCTGACCGAACCAGACCTTGGCGTTACTCTCCAAATCCACCATCTGCAGATCGACCTGGTAGAACACCGCCTTCGTCCCGTCGGCCTCATCGAGGATTGTCGCGATGGTGCCCTTCATCATGAAATCGGCACCGATCTCTTTGCCCGGTGCTTTCTGCGTATCCTCGCGCGCGTACATCGCTTGCTCTTTGCGCTCGGTACGAAGTTCCTCGCGATCTCCCTTTCCTGCCACAAACGTAACTTTTTGGGAGTTTGTGAGCTCACGTTCAAGGTCGGCCACAAACGTGTTGACGTTGATATGTTCGTGGCTGCTGTTCTGAATGGTCCCGACGACGACGACCGGCTGGCGATGCTTCGAACTGGAGAAATTGTTGAGCCACTGATACTCCAGCGCCTCTTTAACCATGGACTCCGCAACAATCCTGGAATCGGTATCGTTCCAACGGCCGCTCAGGTCCGTGACGACTCCGGAGTCGACCCTGGTTATTCTAGTCTCCTGGGCACAGCCGGCCAGTGACAATACCGCCAGCGCCACGAGTCCGATTCGTCCTCTATCCAGTACGCTCACGGCATACCTCCTCGCAGATGCAGCAATTAGCGGTCGATCAGTAGGAGCCCTTAGCGCGGTGCCCGTTTGTCTTCCTCTTTCTCAAGCCGCTCAAAAAGCTTATCGGCATTCTTTCTGACATAATCACGAACCTGCGCATTGAGTTCCTTCGCCTGCTCGAGATTATTCTTCATCTCCTCGAGATTCAGTTTGGCCAACACATAGTACGTGCCAGTTTTTTCATCCTTGTAGCGCTCGATAGGACGCACGCCGCTGAGGGTCGTGGTCGTCACCGTCTTAATGGCCCGCTCGACATTCTGCTCTTCCGTATTCTTGGTAAAGTCTCCAGCCGTTGTGGAGGCCGCATAGTCGCGCATCAAGTAGCCGGTATAGGTTTCAAAGGTCTTGGCGATTTCAGCTCTCGCACGATTTTCAGCGGTGTCCCAAGCCAGCGGCTCGTTCCGAACACCGGCCACGGACCCGACGCCATAAAAGCCTTTACTATCTTTCTCGTTGAACGCCCCTGACCCCTGCTTCACCCACTTCGGAGGACCGCCGCAGGCAGCAAGTCCGATCAGCAGGGCGATAGCCACTCCTCCCCCGATCAATCTCGACTTGAACCCCAGTACCCTATTCATGCGCATGCCTCCTTGCTATTGATCAGATCGGTGAAACGCCAACGTAGCAACCGGCAGAAACCAGCGACAAACGTTCGAGAATTCAAACGAAATCATGCTAACATGCACCCCCAATCCAGTCAACGCAACAGACGGTCGATGGTTCACCGTCTCTTGGTCCCCTACAAGGAGGATGCCCGTGGCAGATGTCCAGATTGATGACGGTATCATTAAGATTCTGAGTCTGGAAGTTCAAGATCCCAAAGCAGCCGCAGTCCTCGCCGAATATCCTCAAGTCCGCTGGGCAGAAATTACGCGGAAAGCAGTCAAGATCGGGCTGGGATATCTCAAGGGCGGCGAATAACCTTAGCAGAAGCAGGCTGAGGTCAAGGTTGAGCGAAGATCAGACTCTTTCTATCTCAACCTTAGACTAAGCCTCAACCTTCTTGGTGTTGCCGGACTTTTTCAGCATCCTGCTAAGGTTTCGCGGGTGGTGACTGTACAACAGCAGCTCGGGCACGGGCATGATTCCCTCCGAGTTCGAGATAGCGTGTGAACGCCTCAACCGATTTCGGCTGATCCTTCATCCGGTCGGCGTAGAGGATGCCCAGCGAGAAATAGACATCGACATAGTTGGGATTGACCACCAGCGCCTCCCGCATGGCACGCTCCGCCGCGACATACTGCCCGCGTTTTTCATAAATCAACCCGAGCGTATACTGAGAGTCGGGGTTCGTCGGCGCAGACTGTATCGCCAGCTTTGCCGCTGACAACGCGTCGTCAAGATTCGGCAGCACCTCCAGCAGCACATAGCTCTTGAGCACATAGGCGTCGCCGAACGTGGGGTCGTATTCCAGCGCTTTATTCAGCCGCTCCAAGGCTTCCTCCGACGATTTCCCGGTTTGAAGTAGCGCGAAGGCCTGTTCATACTGCAGCTTCGCAGCCTGTCGTCGTTCGGCCGGAGACTGGGGCTCTACCCCCATGATAAAGGCGGCCTTTCGGCCCTCGATCAACACTGTATCCCCGTCCCCTTCAAGCTGCACAAAGAAGGGGTGCTGGGCGCCCTTCGACCGTTCCAGAA
>JAENWB010000093.1:0-20472 GCA_016650275.1 Nitrospiraceae bacterium
ATTATCGTGACCCTTCGGCCTTCCGATTCGAAGGGGCACGCACCCGAAGGCAGTCCTGTTCCTGCCAGGGCCAAGTAACCGGGGTGCGGAACGTCTACTGAAGGAAAGAGAGTCTGCATGGGGAATGTGATTAAGAAACTGGCGATCGGTCTGGTGGTGGGCGGAGCGCTTGTCGGTATTACGAGAGCGCTCGAGTTTCCCTTCATTTTCCAGATGATGTTCTTTGGCTACGCGATGTTGGGGGCTGCCGTCTTCATGTTGCTGGACGCGCCGTCGCTCAAGACTATGAGCGGGACAAAGTCCGTGATCGCTCTATTGGCCTTCTACATCGTGCTGTGTACGGTGTACATTGCCGGCGCCTCGATGTGGCCGCAATACGATCCGGAAGATGAAAAAGGAAAGATCGCCAAGATATTGGGGCCCAAATTTGCTGCGACTCAACAGGGAAAAGCTGAGGAGTTGATTGCCCGCGCGAAGGCGCTCGATGAGCAAGTGAAAGCCTTAGAGGTGCGGCTCAAGGCACTGGGCGGGGATGAGACGACGAAAGATCCGCAGGCTGGTGCTCTCCCGGTCACAACCGGCGCGGCAACCGGAGACTTTATGAAGCTGGGTGAAGAGCAGTGGCAGCTGCAGGAATGTTACAACTGCCACAAGCTGAAGGGTGAGGGTGGGAAGAAGCGCGGTCCGGAGTTGGACAACATTGGCACATATCTCACGGTCGACGAGATTAAACTGAAAATTCTCGACCCTAAGAGCTTTATGGCCGAGGGGTACGAGAAGGATTGGGAAAAGGGCAAGATGCCGGACAAGTATAAGGACCTCATGGAGGAAAGCGACGTCGTGGCGCTCGCCTCCTGGTTGGGTACCTTCAAGAATACATCGGTGAATACGCCAAAGCCGATTAAGAAGAAGTAGCATGCAGCCCCAACTGAAATCGAAAGTTCGTTGTGCGGATCGAGACGTTGGAGAAGTGACCAAGGTCATCATGGACCCGCTGTCCTTTGAGGTCAGCCATATCGTCGTGTCGATGAACGGCGCGGGCGAACGGCAAGTGTCGATGGGCGCGGTGCAGACCGTGATGGACGATCTAGTGCAACTACGGTCGTCTTCGTCTGAAGTCCTGGCCCTGCCGCCTTTCAAGCGTGACGATTATGTCACGCTGCATGAAATAGAAGTCCCGGGCCTTGAGAAGCATATTCACGTCACGCCGGGCGAAGTCCTGGTGCCGCTCCCTGAGTTAGAGCGGAACGTGAAGCGGCGGAAGTTTTTCGCAAACTTGACCTACGTGATGGGGTTGTTTATCGGACTACCGCTGGTCTACCCCGTGCTGAAGTACGTGATGAAGCCGATGTTCGCACCGTTCGACAACCAATGGCAGAAGATCGGCAACGTCGGAAAGATTAAGACGGACGATACCGGGACCCAGTTCGAGTTCAAGCATAAGGTCAAAGAGGTCTATTTGCCTGAAGCTGAGATCGAGAAGAACGTGTGGATCGTAAAGGCGACTCCCGCGGTGCTCGAAAAAGTGTATCAGGGGAAGGATATGGAATTCCGTGATGCCACAGGGAAAACCCTCTGGACCAATAAGAAGGACATACCCTTCATCGCATTTTCCGGCAAATGTCCCCACCTTGGGTGCGGATATAAATGGCGAAAACACAAGGTACTCGGGCCGGTCTTTCTCTGCCCTTGCCATGTGAGCATCTATGATGCGTCCGGCAAGGTGATCGAGGGCCCCGCCCCCCGTCCCCTCGACGTACTACCGATTCAGGTGTCCGAGAGTGGGGAGGTGCAGATTATCGACATGGAATTCAAGGCCGGGACAAGGGTCCAATCGCGGATGGTTTAGATGAGCCAAACTCCTTCTGCCGGCACGCAGCTAACGGTTGCCGAAAAAGTTTTCGACTTTGTCGATGAGCGGGTTGGGCTGAGGCTGCTGACCGCCAAGATGCTTAATGAGGCGGTCCCAGGCGGTTCTCGCTGGGCCTACGTCTTCGGGTCGATACTGTTATTTATCTTCATCATGCAGGCGGTCACGGGCGTTCTGCTGATGCTCTATTACGTGCCCACCGCCGACCATGCCTACGCCAGTACCCAATACATCCTCCATGACGTCGACTACGGCTGGTTCCTGCTAAGTTACCATTTCTGGGGCTCCACGGCGATGGTAGTCTGCGTCTTTGCCCATATGTCCCAAGTCTTTCTCTGGGGCGCGTATAAGAAACCGCGTGAACTCATCTGGCTCGTTGGGCTGTTGCTCTTTGCACTCGTCATGGGATTCGGCTTTACGGGCTATTTACTCCCGTGGGACCAGCGAGCCTATTGGGCCACGACGGTCGGCGTCGAGATTATGGATAAGACGCCGTTGATTGGCGACTTTCTGGCGCGGCTCCTCAAGGGAGGTGCGACCCCAGGACAGATGACATTGAGCCGGTTCTTCGTCATTCACGTCATGGTGCTTCCCGCAGCCCTGATCGGGTTGGCCGGGTTGCATCTCTTCCTCTTTCGATGCGCGGGACCGGGTGGTCCATTCCGAGGGACGCCACAAGAGCTGAAGGCGAAGACCGACTATTTTTTCCCACGGCAGATTTGGAAGGACGTTGTCGGAATGGCGGTGGTCTTTGCCTCCATCTGTGCCCTGGCCTTCTGGGAGCCGGTGGTCTTGTTGGAAGAGGCGACGCCTGACCCGGGCGACTATCACCCGGAACCGGAATGGTATTTCTTGTTCTTATTCCAGCACCTGCGCCTGAAGATGTTTTCCGGTGAGTTCGGGCAGTTTCTCGGTGCGATAGCATTTCCCAGCCTCCTTGGGGTCTTGCTGATTGCGTTGCCCTTCATTGATCGGAGCCCCGAGCGGAATATTTTCAAGCGCCCCATTGCCCTTACCCTATGGGTGTTGTTCATGGTTTCGATCCTGATTTTCACGGTCTCTGCGATTATCAATCGAGAGTTTTTGGACTAACAGAATGCTGAAAAAGTCCGCGAGTATGGAAAAGGTTGAGGTTCAGGCTAAGATTGAAGCTCAGAAGAGTACGTCGGATCTTCACTCGACCTCAGCCTGCCTGCCAGCGGGCGTTCATCATTGGGTACTTGCATGAACGATCAGATGTCCCCCACAAAGCTCGGGCTCGGCATTCTCTGGCCCGCCTTCTGGACCGGGTTGCCGATCAAGCTTGCCATCGCCGTGCTCTTTCTGGCGTTCGGGATCATACATCTTGAAACCAGGATCGCTCTCGCATTCTTGATGCTCCTGACAAGTCCGGTCACGGTATTTGCTCTTCCAACGATCACCATGGGATTGGACTCGCACATTGGCGAAGGAGTTGGCATCGCATTGCTGTTCTTGCTGGCGATTCCAATCGATATTTGGGCGCTCGGGGTCGTGGGACGTACATTTTTCCTCGAACGGTTGCGGCGCGAACCACCAGATGGGTTGGGGCTGACTCTCTGGTGGAAGTGTGCCTTGGTCGGCGCCATCTTTGTGCCGATCCTCTGGGTGGCCGAGAGTGCGACCACCGATATCTCGATCTCTGTTGCCCAATCGATATTTGAAACGGGTTTTCTGGAAGGAACTCCTGTTCCGGAGCGGATCAGCATTGAGTTGACCCTCTGGGGCACTGTGGCCACAGGGGTGCTTCTGTTGTTGTTCGTCATCGGTTTCTCGCTTGTGGGGCGGGTGATCCGTGGCACGGTGCAGTCGGCACCGCATGCCCCAGAGAATTATGAAGGGCTGATTACCCGCTGGGATCTGATGCGGGTGCCGGCGGATCAAGGATTGCTGCTGGCAGCATTGTCCGGCGTGGCCATTGTGTTGTCGCTCCTGTTCTGGTCTGCCCTCCCGGTGTTTACGCCGCACCCGCACGACTGTTGCAAGAAGGAGGAAGTGAAGGCAGTGCCCGCGTTCAAACCGCTTGAGACGCTGAATAAAGACGAAAAAATGATTGCACAGCTTGCGGCGCGGGTTGAATTGCTGATAGAACAGCGGGCGGAAGTTGAGCTGGAAAAAGAGCGGAGTAAGGAACAAGGCAAGACAGGCAAGGAGGAAGTGAAAGTGCCGGAAGCAACAGAACCGGCTCCGCCTGCCGCCATGAAACCGTAACGTGGGAGATCAAGAGGTGAGGGCAATGCGACATCAGGGTGGATGGATTCAGCGGCTTCTCGGGAGCGGCAGCGATGGGGGGGCGCTCTTGGGACTCGTGATGGCAGCGGGCCTCCTCAGCCTTCCTGCGCTGGCCTTTGGGGCAGATGCCGTGCCGCCAGCTGCGACCGAGTATCGTGATATTCCCTATGTCGGCAGCCGGAACATGATCTGGATTGTTGCGCAGCTCCATTTGCTGCTCGCGGGATTTGTGCTGGGTGTGCCGATCTTCGCCTGGTTGTGTGAAGTCGTCGCCTGGAAGACCGGCGAAAAACGCTACGACAAATTAGCCAAGGAATTCACCAAGCTCTTGACCTCCGCCTATGCCACGACGGCGCTCTTCGGCGGAATTCTTTTGTTCCTGTTGATCTCGTTTTATCCCAAGCTGATGAACTACCTGACCGATATTTTCTTCCCGTCCTTTATTGTCTATTGTCTCCTCTTCCTGGTCGAGACCGCGACGTTATACCTCTATTGGTATGGCTGGGATGCGATGCAAGATGGCGGCAAGAAGACGTTCCATATTTTTCTCGGTTTCATGTTGAACTTCTTTGCGTTCTTCATCATGATCGTGCCGAACTCCTGGGCGACGTTCCAGGCCAGTCCGGTCGTGCTTGCAGAAGGATCGGATATCGCGCGGGCCTGGGCCGCGACATGGAATCCGACCTGGTGGCCGGTGAACATTCACCGCATCATTGCGAACGTGGTGCTCGGTGGCTACATATGCGGCGCCTATGCCGGGATTCGCTATTTGTCCGCCAGGAACACGGAAGAGCGCGACCACTACGACTGGATGGGCTATGTCGGGAACTTCATCGGCGTCTTCGGTCTGTTGTCGCTCCCTTTTGCCGGCTACTGGCTCATGCGTGAAATCTACCAGTACAACCAGCAGATGGGCATCACGCTGATGGGAGGCTTCCTGTCGTGGCTGTTCATTCTGCAGGCCATGCTCATCGGGGTGCTCTTTCTCGGATCAAACTACTATTTCTGGCTGGGAATCACCTATCGGATCCCCGGCTCTGAGATGAAATACCGGAAGCCGATGTTGGCGATGTTGATTGCGCTATTGCTGTGCCTGGGTGTCTGGATGACGCCCCACTCGCTTGTGGCTAGTATGGAAGAAGCGAGAAAGATGGGGGGCAGCCACCATCCGCTTCTTGGCGTTTTCGGCGTCATGTCGGCCAAGATGACCGTAGCGAATCTGATGATCCTCGTCACATTCATGAGCTTCATCATGTATTGGCGGGCCGGCAAACAGGAAACGGCTGGCTGGGCCAAGGTTGCCAAAGCGATCATGGGCGGCATCCTTGCCCTCTCGGCGATCGCGGTGATCGTCCTCGGCGTGTGGGGGTATTTCGTTCCCGCTCTCATTCGCATCAATTACTTCTCGACGACGCAGGTGCTGGTCGTGCTCGGTGTCATGTTGACGATCACTCCGCTGACGGCCTTGCTGCTGAGAAGTGCCAAGACCACGACGGAAATGGTTTGGGGCAAGATGCCTGCTCGTGCCGGCTACGCCCTCGTCCTCAACGCGGTCATGGTCATTCTCCTGATGACGCTGATGGGCTACGCACGGTCGTCCTCGCGTGTCCATTGGCATGTCTATGGCGTGCTTCGCGATACGTCGCCATATGCGTATTCACCGGCGCTCGGCTCTGCTGCTGCGATCATGGCCTTGAACACATTTTTCTTCTGCATGATTGTCGCCTTCATCTTCTGGGTGGCCACGATGAGCGATAAGGCGAAGGCGTCTAGTGCATCGACTAAGAGCGAGTTGCCGCACGGCATGCCGGCGTTGGCAGGCGCATCGAGTGCGCTCGATGAACCTAAAGTGCCGAAGTTCTGAATGGAGTGTTCTGAGTTTTGAGGGTCACTTAGGCCTCAGCGCGTCTAACTACCCAAAGGGGATATATGAGCGAAGTTGTCCAATTACAGTTGATTGGTCTCTCAGTGATAGGAATCGGGATTCTGATTCTCCTCTTCATTCGCGCCACATTCGCCCGGGTCATAGGATTTGTCTGGATTGTGCTGGGCCTCTTCACGCTCACCGCGTTGTCGGTGCCCCAGATGGCCTCGTTACCGCCCGTTGAGGAGAAGTTCGATATTGCCACGGTGAAAACGCCGACCGACATGGCGACCATCGGGCAGAAGATCTTCTTTAGTAAGGGCCAATGCGCGCTTTGCCATACCATCGGCCCCAGCGAATCGGCCCGCTGCCCGGACCTGAAGGGGATCGGGGCCAAGTTAAGCCGTGAGTTTCTATTTGAAAGTTTGACGCAGCCGCAGGCCTATATCTATCTCGACTATCGCCATGAAGGCATAGCGAAGGAGTATCCGGCCCGGATGCCCTACATCAATAAGAATCCAATCGGGCTATCCAGGAATGAAATTCTTTCGGTCATTGCATTCCTGCAACAGATGAGTGGGGAGCCGATTTCTGTCACTGTAGCTGAACTGGCCACGCCGGGACAGGAGGCACCTGCCGCGCCGGTGAAGGCCTCTCAGTCAGATCCAGTGGCCGTGGCGCAAGCGCACTGAGGAGGAATTTATGGGGCCGTTGATCAAGCTGATTGTGTTGAATGTGGTCGTCTATGCGATCTTGAAATTTGTGGTGCCTAATATCCCTGGCTCGGCGCCGCTGCCGGCTAGCCTGGTTTTTCTCTATATGATGCTGACGACGTCTGGGTTTGTGATCTTCGCCACAGTGAGCGCAGAGTCCAAAGAGGCCTTTTGGGGTCCGATCCAACGGTTCCTGACGGGAGAGAATATTGGCGGGCTCCAAGCATTGCGTTATGGCGTCTTGATTCTGTTCCCTTTGCTGGTCGGCTGGCAAACCTATAACAGCACGGCGGTAAGCGATGCGCCGCCATCAGAAAATCGGACGATCCACCCGGCCCCGCCAGGAGAATATACCGGCTTGTCGAATCCAATTTCAAAGACACCAGACGCCATCCAGCAGGGGAAGGGCTTCTATGCCGCGTTCTGTTCTCCTTGCCACGGCGGAAATTTCGACGGCAAGGGGCCGGCGGCCAGGGGATTCAATCCTCCCCCGGCCAACTTCTCCGATCCTACGACGATCGCCATGCTCCAGGAAAGCTATCTCTTCTGGCGAATCAAGAAGGGCGGCGTCGGCCTCCCGATCGAAGGTATGCCATGGAAATCTGCGATGCCTCGCTGGGAAGTCGAACTTCCTGACGAATGGATCTGGAAAATCATCATGGGCGAGTACGACGGCGCGCATCAATCGCCGAGGACTTGGGAGTAGCGAAGTAGCGGAGGGGATGGAGCTTGTAGATTTCCTGTGCTCGCGCAACGCGCGGCCTCAGAAGGCCCTCGTTGGACGCGCGCAGTGGAAGGCAGAGCCTCACCCTCTGAGAAGAGAGTAGAGAGAGGACGGAACTTATGAGACATGGACTGAACCAAATCGTTCCGAATGTCGTCGTCTGTGTATGGCTTGCCATGGGACTCCTGATTGTGCAGCCCGTCTCAGCCGAGGAAAATGTCGCGGCTACCGCTCAGCCAGACTCAACTGAGTCAAGCGTCTCGGTTAGCGCTCCGATGGTGAAGGGGACCCTACCGGCCGATGACCCGACTGCGGCAGTATGGAACACCGCGACCCTGGCGAAATTCCCGATGTCGCCGCAAGTCCATTGGCCGAATCGTATTCTGGATGCGACAGTTAAAGATCTGAACGTGCGTGCCTTGCATGACGGGACCAACGTCTCCATTCTCTTGGAGTATGCCGACCCGACGGAAGATCCAGACGATTCAGCCGCGGTTGAGTTTATGGTGGGTGACAAGAAAGCTCACTTTGCGCATGGTCAGCCGATGGCGCAGGTGGAAGGCGGCCCGGTCAATATTTGGTATTGGAAGAACAAAGACGACAAGGGCGTGGACATGAATGCCAAGGGCTTTGGCACAATCAAGGTGCAGACGCACCAAGACGTGAAGGCCAAAGGCGTCTACGCCAATGGCACATGGAAAGTTGTCTTTACGCGGCCTCTTGCGACCGAACATCCGGACGAAGATACGCAGATTACGCCAGGTGGGTTTATCAATATCGCCTTCGCCGTCTGGGATGGCAAGAAGGATGCAAGCGGCGAGCTGAAGGAGAAGGGGTCCCAAAAGGCGGTCACCTCCTGGTGGAATTTCCGCGCAGAGGCGCCGCCGAATTATGACGGCTATTACTATGCGGCCATCGCTGTGGGCCTGGCTCTCGGGTTTCAGTTCGTTCTGATCCGCAAGCTCAAGAAAGGGCATTCAGCATGAAGGCGGCTCGTCGATACTTATTGGGAGTGGTGGGGGCACTGGTTGGCATCTGGGCCATGGCTAACTTGGGTTGTGCGAACGAGCAGCAGCAGAAGGGGCATGAACTCTACGGTCACTACTGCTCGCACTGTCACGGTGAGAGCGGGCGCCAGAACGAAGGGTTCAATTGGTCCTCGATGCCAGATCCGAAGCCCAAAGATCTTACGAACAAGTCAGAGATGAGCACCCTCAAGGACGTAGACATCTTCAATACGATTTCACGCAACATGTTGGACACGAGTGAGGGCGGGGATGTGATCGGCGACGATGATTTTGCCGTCCCCACCATGCCGACCTTCAAGTACACCCTCTCAGAGGAAGAAATTTGGTCCATTGTCGGTTATGTCCGCGGCCTCCACGGCATGAAGATGGAGTTTAAAGTCGAGGAGCGGAAGAAAGAGTTGGCCGCGGCGCTCCAAACGGCCCAAGCCAATTTTGAACAGGCCACGAAGACGTATGAGGAGGCCGAGAAGCTCGCCAGCGATGAGGCCGAGAAGAAGAACGTCGATGTCGATGATGCCGTCTATGCCAAGGAAATGGCAGCCATGGGACAGGCGAAAAAAGATCTCGATGCTGCGCAGGCTGCGGTGAATAATTTGGTGACGAGACCAGGAAAAGGCGTGAGCGTCGCCCGACCAGACCTCACCGTAAAACCGGAACAGGTTGCAAAGATGGTGGAGCTCGGAGCGCGGCTCTATGCGGACAAGTATGGCTGCAATGGCTGCCACAGCATCGGGGAAGAGGGCGGCAAGGTTGGGCCGGCGCTCGACCGCGCAGGATTCAGATTGAACGGAACCTGGATCTATCGGTGGCTGAAAAATCCTCAGGCGATGAAGCCGGAAACCAGGATGCCGGCGCTCGGGCTCAGCGACGCCGACGCGAAGGCCGTGACGATGTACCTTGGTACGTTGCGTGCGCCAGCCCAGTCGGATATCCCGACCGACAAGCCGGCTGCCCCGGTTGAGAATCCGGCTGCCCCGGTTGAGAAGCCGGCGAGCTGAAATTAGCAGGCTGCTCAAGATGCCGCTCTCGTCGTTCGTGAAACGTGAAACGTCAGAATCCTGAAACGAACGACGCTTCACGAGATACGCTTCACGGGTTTCAAGAGCGTAGCGAGAGCGTCGCGGGCCGAATTTATCAGCATCCTGTTAGAGCAGAAATCCCGCAACCATTCCGATAAGAACGGCGGCTCCCACCCACACATGTTGCTGAAACATGTGGAAGGCAGTGGGAACCGGTATGGCCCCTCTAAGCTGCAGGGCTTGCCGTAGACACCACACTCCAATGGCAGTGAGCGCTGCATAGTAGATCCATCCGATGTGGGCGAGCCAGCCTGCGAGTCCCAGCAACAGCAGCATTGCGCAGAAGACCGTGCCGACGGCGAGCCACGTCGAAGAACCGAACAACAACGCTGAGGATTTCACGCCGATCTGACGGTCGTCCTCCCGATCTTGAAGCGCATAGATCGTATCGTACCCAATCGCCCAGCAGACCGTCGCAGCGAACAGGCACCAGGCCGGCGCTTCGATGGCCCCCCGCGAGGCGGTCCAGGCCATGATAGTGCCCCAGCCGAAGGCGATACCCAATATGGCTTGAGGGACGTGGATGATGCGTTTCGCAAAGGGGTAGAGGCCGGCCAACAGGATGGCGATCGGACTCAAGAGGATTGTGAACGGGTCAAGGAGCAGCACGAGCATTTCGGCCAGTAAGAGGAAGAAGCCGACGATCAGCAGGGCATGCGTGACGCTGAGTTCACCAGACGCGAGTGGACGGACCCGCGTACGCGTCACATGTCGATCGAAGGATCGATCCGCTAAATCGTTCAGCACGACCCCTGCGCTGCGCATCACAAAGGACCCGGTGACGAAGATGGCGAACAAATAAAGCGGAGGCATGCCGCGAGCGGCCAAGACCAAGGACCAGAGAGTCGGGAGCATGAGTAGCCAGGTCCCAGTCTGGTTCTGGAGGCGAATGAGTCGGCTGATGGCCGACCAGGAGAGCCTCGGCGCTGATGGCGCTCCCGGTGCCGGAGAAGAAGACTCGGTCATGCGGGTGAACTTAGCCGAGGGGTGTGGGGCTGTCAACGCCGCGCCGCAGCGTGCGGAGCGGGAAGCGCGAGACAGGCGCGAAAGGCGCGACTTGAAGTTCGAAGTTCTGGGTTCGAAAGTCCAAAAATCTCGAAATTCTGACCTCGACCCCTTGCGTCTCGCCCGTCCCGCAAGTCTCGCTCGTCTCGCGCGGCTAAGCCGCTGAGTTGTGCTCTAGGGATGCTTTCTGTATAAGAATGATTGTGCAGGTCATTGATTCAGCGCATCATTCCCTCCTGTTTCGTGCAGCCCTATGGGTTTTCGCGGGATTGTGTGTTGCGACGTTGACGAGCTGCTCACTTTTCTCGAGTCGAGACGGCGCGACCATCGGATACTATCTCCCTCTAACCGTCCAACTTCGATCTGACCCCAGTATCGCCGGAGCGCAGCTCACCTATCAGGACGCCTGCGGTCAGAGACAATCCTTGCTGATCGGCGTTCCATTACATGACACGCTCAAGCGCAAGACAGCCCGCGTTTTTGAAAAGGTCCTGACTGATGAGACGGGATCCCCGTCGATGCCGGATGGCTATGTCGATGCGGCGTTGGGTCTGGCCCATGTCGATCTGGCAATCCTTCGAAAAGCCAACAAGAGCTATCCAGCCACGGTCACTCTGGGACTGGACTTTGCCTACACGGCTGCCGACGGGACGGTCCTCTATAGCAAGAAGCTTCAAAGCATTGGTCGTGGCGAAGTCGATGTTACCGAAGCCTCGTGTGAGGTAAAGGGACTCGATAAGATTGCCCAAGAGGCCATGGGTTATGTGACTGATGGTATGGCTACGCAACTCGGGACGTCGAACAAGATTATCGATGCCGCCGAAGCCCGCAAGGCCGATGGCCCCAAGGCAGCCGCGCCGAGGTCGGCGGCAGCCGTTCTTGTGCCGGGTACAGTGGCCGAGCCAGCCAGGGTGATATTCCGGGCGATTTTCCGTAACGAGAATCACAACCAGGTGCTCCATAGTGATGAAGCCGTCGCGATTGAAATTGAAGTCAAAAATGAAGGGCCTGGAACCGCACGGGCTGTCGAGTTGTCGGTGACCGCTACGCCGCCCTTGATCGAGCGGATCCCCAGCGTGGTATCCGTCGGCGATCTGCAACCTGGCGAGGTGAAGCACATGACGCTGGACGGTAAAGTCGGTACGGTCAAAGACGCCGTGCAGGCGGAGTTGACGTTGATTTTGCGCGCCGAGTCCCCATTGGTCCAACTGCCGTCCGCCAAGAAGTTTCTAGTGGCGATGAAGCCTAAGTCTGCGACGGAGGCTGTGGTGCTGCCGGTCAATGTCGATCAGCTGCCGAAGCGGGCCAGTATCCTCAAACAGCCGAAGGCCGTAGGCATTGTCATTGGCGTGGGGCGGTTTCGGGAGAGCGGCATTGCCAGGGTCAAGTATGCGGCACGAGATGCGGAAGTCATGGCCACGTACCTCAAATCGATCGGGGGGATTCCTTCCAGGCGCGTGCGTACCCTCGTTGATGCCCGTGCCTTCAAGAGCGATTTGGTCGAGGTTTTGGAAGAGTGGCTACCCAAGCAGGTGGACCCCACTTCCGTGGTCTATGTCTCGGTCACGGGCCGAGGAGTGGTTGAGGCCACCACCGGCGCCGTGTCGATGATGATGTTTGACAGTACGGCCAGGTCAGGCGCGCGTCGCTACTCGCTTCGTCGTCTGCAGGAGTCCTTGGAAAAATTGCCGATTCAGCGGGCCGTTGTGATGCTCGATCTCTCGTTGGAACTGGCACCGGGCAAAGAGACGGCAGGCACGATCGCCCCGCTGTGGGAACAGGATGGAAGGGGGAACGAGAAGATCATGTGGATGGTCGGCAACCGGGCAGTCCAAGAAGCCCATAGTTATGGTCCGGGCCGGCACGGGCTGTTTGCCTATCAATTGCTCAAAGGCCTGGGCGGTGCGGCAGACCTTGATAAGAACGGCACTATCCTTGCCGGCGAACTTTGCACCTATACAAAGTGGCAAGTGCTCAAGGTGGCCCATGAACAGTATGGCAGCGAGCAGGAGCCCCTCTGCCTCCCTGGGCCAGGCCAGGGGGCCTCGGTAAGGCTGCAACCAGTGGCCCGCTTCAAATAACGGTCGGTAGAGCCTCGGGCGCGGAGAGTCTTGTTCCTCATCTGTCGTCTGTTGTTGCACGAAAAATCCCTTGAGCCTCAGAAAAAACCCGTGTAAGTTGTGGGCACTCTCGAAAGGGCCGGCGTAGCTCAGTTGGTAGAGCAGCGGTTTCGTAAACCGCAGGTCGTCCGTTCAATCCGGATCGCCGGCTCCAAATTTCAATCAACTTGCGTTGCTTGTTCCGACCACAAGTGTCTCAGGGTGCGGTGGGGGTGCGGGCTCCCCCGCCTCCTTCCCATCATCAAGACGACTCACAAAGTGCCGGTATTCCCCACCATATGAGTGCCCGTATACGTCCATCGTGACTTGAATCGACGCATGACCGAGTTGCTCTTGAATGTATTTCGCAGGAGCGGTCGTCTGAATCAGCATTGAGGCATAGGTGTGGCGAAGATCATGAAAACGAACCCGTCGCAGTTCTGCTTTTTCAAGCACCTTGTAGAACGCACGTCGGAGATTGCGTTCATCCCACCGGCAACCAAGGGGCGAGAGAAACACCCACGCTTGAAATGGTTCCCCCGACATCGCCGCTTCAAGTGTTCTAGTTTCTTTGAGCCGCTTCAAGCTGTCCATGAGGGGTGAAGTACCCTGCTTAGGCCTGCTTAGGACAATGAGGGACCATTAGGGACAACGGTCACGCAGCAAGCCGAAGGAATGTAACTTCGGTGCACTAATAGAAGAATACTTAGTGGTGCTAAGAAGGGCGAGCAGGTGTCTGCCAGGTTGTCGAGCGCGCAAAGGGGAAGACATGATGCCGAAAAGCCCGCGCTCCATGCCAGTCCCAGCAAGGTATGAAATGGTCGGGATTATGGCAGGGGGTGGGTCGTGAAGAAGGAAGAGACAGGTCCGGCTGGCTCAGTCTTTATTTGAGCCCTCCCGTAATTCTTGGAGTGCGTTGAGTATGTTAACCGGACGCGGAGGACAGCCTGGAATGCGGACATCCACAGGGACATGTCGCTCAACTGGACCGATGACGGCATAGCTCCCTTTGAAGACCCCGCAGTTGATCGCACAGTCGCCGAGTGCGATAACGATTTTCGGATCAGGCGTCTGTTTATAAACATCTTTCAGTGCCCGCTCCATGTTCACGGTTACTGGGCCGGTGATCACCAAGGCGTCCGCATGGCGTGGCGACGCGGCGATGTGTATGCCGAACCGCTCGATGTCATACACCGGGTTCGCGAGCGCATTCATTTCCATCTCACAGGCATTGCACGAGCCGGTATCCACCGCGCGAAACGCTAGCGAGGAACGGAACGGTTTGGCTTTGTCTTTTGCCTCCGATGCCGAGGCTTCCACAAGCGGTGCGGCCGCGGGATGCTGGCCTGTCACGACTCCGGTCTTCAGGCTCTTTTTGAGGATACGAAACATGGGTCCTCCTTCCGTCGGACGGGCCTGAGGTAATAGGCGAGAGGCTAGAGGTTGCCGATGGTTCCCATTTTTTGCCCTCTGGCCCCTCGCCTCGTGCCACTAGCCTGTTACAAATCATTCCCCGCATAGGACAGGCTAAAACTCTTGTTGATGAGCGGGAAATCAGGAATGATATTTCCCAGTACTGCCCACTGGATCGCGGGCCAATTCACAAACGACGGGTCACGGACCTTACACCGATGAATCTTCCCGTTCGCTCCTGCCATCACCATGTAGACAATTTCGCCACGCCAGCCTTCGACTGCTGACAAGGCCCATTCACCGGCCTGTGGCCTGCGACTTGGTTCAACGGCGACCAGCCCCTGCGGAATCTTCACGCTCACCTCTCTGACCAGCCGCATGGATTCATGAATCTCATCCATGCGGACCCTCATCCGCGCCCGCACATCGCCATAGCGATAGGTCACCACTCTGACTTGAAGCTCGTCGTAGCCTGCAAACGGTCGATCACGACGGAGGTCTTGATCGAGACCCGACGCCCGTCCGACGACTCCCACCACCGCATGATCCCACGCCGTGCGTTCCGTCAGGACGCCAGTGGTCTCCAGGCGGTCTATCAGGGAGGCATTGGAGGCGATGATCGATTCCAGTTCCGAGAAGTCCTTTTCGATGCGGTCCAGTTCGGCGACAATCTCGGCCAGCTGCACCGTTGTGAGATCCACGGCGACTCCGCCTACCCGGTTAACCGCGCGGAGAAATCGCGAGCCAGTCAGCCGGTCGTTGAGCTGCATGATCTGCTCTTTCATCCGGCCACAATGGGCATGAGGCAGAGCGTACGCCGTATCGTTACAGATCGCGCCCACGTCGCCCAGATGGTTGTGGAGTCGCTCCAGTTCGAGAAACAGGCTCCGTAGATATCGTCCACGGCGTGGCACTTCCAGGTGCAGCAGCAATTCGACCGCCTGGCAGTAAGCGAGACTATGGCCGACCGTCGTATCGCCAGACACTCGTTCGGCTAACGGTATCGCTGTGGTCAATTCTTGTTGCTCGAACAGCTTCTCAACTCCACGATGTTTCCAGAAATGATGCAGCTCGAGTTGCATGATGGGCTCACCTGCCACAGAAAATCGAAAATGGCCCGACTCGATGATCCCGGCATGGATCGGGCCCACCGGTACTTCAAATACCCCTTCCCCTTCAATGCGGCGGAAGTGATGTTCGCCTTGCTGCCGACCCAGCACGCGGTCCCAGGGGAAGTCCTTCTTGAGCGGGTGTGTCCCTTTTGGCCAGTGTTCGTGCCGGATCAGGCGTCGCAAGTCCGGATGCCCCTGCGGAATTAATCCGAACATGTCACGAATCTCTCGCTCGTACCACTTAGCGGCATGAATGTGCGGCGTGATGGAGGGGAACAGCCGATCGTCCCCCGCGAGTTCAGTGGACAACAGCACCCATCGGTGGGAAGGATCCAGGGTGAAGAGGTAGTGCAATCCATAGGTGTCGCGAACGGGGCGATTGTCGACAGCCCATAAGAGTGTCAGTCTGCCACGGAAGTTCGGTTGGGTATGGAGGTAGTGGGTGATCGCCGGCAAGAGATCCTTGGGGACCAGAAAATGAGAGAACTCCCCCTGCGCCGCGTCATCTTGCACGATGGATGGGAAGGCAGCCGTGAGCGCTTCGTCACAGGACCTCGTCTCTGTCATGGCAATCTTCCCCCTAGCGAGCCAAGAGAATTTGCGTGGCCTGTTCCAATAGTTGCCGGATGGGCTGAGGGAGGAAGAAGCCGAATCCCACCAGCGCCGCGGCGAGAACAATGATCGGCAGATGGCCTAACGTCCAGGTTTCTCCCCGGACGATTCCCTCTGGAGGGGTGCCCCAGACCATGCCGGTGATTCGATAGAGCAAGCCGCTGAACGCAAGAACCGCGCAGAGCAGAAACAGCCCGGTGAGGCCCAGGCTGCTGAACTGATCCGACAAGGCAAACGTCACCATGCCACCGCTGTTGGTCAACCACTGTCCCGGAACCCCTTGCGAAACCAAAGCCGTGACGACTTGCACTTCGCTGACAAATGACGCGAAGGGAGGAAGCGCCGATAAGGCCAGCCCCGCGATCATCAACGCCATGGCCGTCCAGGGTTGCGCGATGGCCAGTCCCTGCACCTGATCGATCTCCACCGTGTGAAAGCGACGATGAATGTTGCCCGCGGCAAAAAACGCCATTGACTTAGCAAACGCATGATTCAGCAGATGAAACAGCCCGCCGAAAGTTCCCAACGGTCCCCCGACCCCGAATCCGATCATGGCGATCCCCATATGCTCGATGCTGGAGTAGGCGAACAGCCGTTTATAGTTGTGCTGGATGAGGATGAAAAATGCTGCCGTCACAAACGAGGCAAACCCGAGCAATGCCAGCAGCCCGCCGGTGAAGGCAGGCGAGACGGCGTGGTCGACAATCATCCTCATGCGGAGGATCGCATAGACTGCCACAATTTCGAGGACACCCGCCAGCATGGCCACCACCGGCGCCGGCGCCTCGGTGTAGGCATCCGGCAGCCAGCTGTGCATGGGCACGAGCCCCACTTTGGTGCCATAGCCCACCAAGATGAAGATGAAGGCCAACTTCAGCACATGTGGATTCAACCGGTCGGCTACGGGCAGCAACTGCGTCACGTTCAACGCCTCGCTGACATCACCCAGCACATGTAGCGACGAATAATAGGTGAGCACCACGCCGAAGAGTGCGAGGGAAATCCCGACCGAACACAAGATGAGGTACTTCCACCCAGCTTCCAAGGATTCTCGTCGTCGCCAGAAGGCAATCAGAAAGGTCGTGGTGAGCGTCGTCGCCTCAATGGCCACCCATTGCACCCCGATACTGTTGGCGACGGTCGCAATCACCATCGCCAGCAAGAACATGTGAAAGAGGAAAAAGAACAGATTGAGTCGTCCGGGTGCGATCACGCCTCGCGCGACCTGCTCATCCATATAGGAACGCATGTAGAACGAACAGGCCAGTCCGACCGCCCCGATGATGAAGAGAATGAAGACCGACAAGGCGTCGAGATAGACCAACTGTCCCAGAGCCGTGAATGGACCGTCTGTCAGCACAGTCCGGGTAATCATGATTTCTGCCGCCACGAGCAGGCTCATACTCGTGAGGTTGATCGCGTGGAGCAGCGCAGACCGATGAATGACCAAGCTCAGGCCCCCCGCGAGGAGCGGAGCGATCAACAAAACAACCACTTCAATCATTGCCATGAACCCTTCACTTATTCCTTCAACACGGTGAGGTGGCTGGTATCCACGCTATCGAACGCGTCTTGTAAGCGATTTGTATAGATCCCCGCGATCAACACCGCGATGAGCACGTCGAAGAACACCCCCAGTTCGACGATCAAGGGCATCCCATAGGTGGCGGCCGTAGCCCCCAAAAACAAGCCGTTCTCCATGACTAGAAAGCCCATCAGCTGCGACACGGCCTTTTGTCTCGCAATCATCGTGAAAAACCCGATAAGCACGATCGCAAGCGCGATGGCCAAAGAATCGCGGGTGAGCAGAAAACCCAGCGGAATGATGGGCTGCGTAATAAAGAAGGCCAGCATGACGAGGGCCCCGCAGATCAGCAGGCCGGCCGGCACGTTGACGTTCATTACCAGTTCTCGCTTTACGTTGAGACGCTCGATGACCTTTTTCAGGACTCGCGGGATGATGATCACTTTAATCAGGCCGGTCAGCCCGGCCGCAATGTAGATATGGTGATTCCCGGTCAGAAAGGCCACCAGCGCTGCCGTCAGGACGAGAAAGGCCGATTGCAGCGCGAACAAGTCGACGCAGGCTGAGAGCCGCCGCTGCGCCACGATGGCGAAGCAGGTTAACAAGAGTAAGGCCGAGCACAAGTCGACGAGTTGCGATCCAATGTGAGAAGAAATCTGCATCTGCTCAGCTCCGAAGAATATAAAAGAACAGCAGTCCGAGCAGCGCCAGGATAAAGGCGACACCCAGAAGGTCCGTCACGCGGAACAATCTCAATTTTGCGAACATACATTCGATGACCCCGATCAACACAGCAAGTCCCGCAATCTTCAATAGGTAGGCCACGAGCCCGATCCCCATCGCGGTTGGCGCCAGCGTGGTCGCAATTCCCCAGGGCGCGAAGACGTTGGCGATCAGAGAGAGAAACACGGCCAACTTTAGGCCGGCTGCCCATTCGATTAAGGCGAGATAGCGGCCTGAGTATTCCAGGACCATCGCCTCATGGATCATGGTCAGTTCGAGATGCGTCGCCGGATTATCGACTGGCACACGGCCGGTTTCGGCGATGGCCACGATAAAGAGGGCTGCCAGTGCCATCAGATATGGCGACGGGTCCGTCACGATCCCTTCCAACAGCGCGGTCTTATGGACAATGGTGCTTAAGTTGGTCGACCCCTTGGTCAACGCAATCGCAAAGATAGAAAGAATCATTGCCGGTTCGGTCAGGGAGGCGACGATTGCCTCGCGGCTGCTTCCCATCCCACCGAAGAATGAACCGGCATCGAGGCCGGCCAACATCAGGAAAAACGTCCCCAGCGCCAGTAAATACACGACCGCAATAATGTTGCCGGCAAAGTCGAGCGGCGTCCTGGAAACAAAGATGGGAACCAACAACCCGGCGGCCAGCGTAGAAGCAAACACAATGTACGGCGTCGCGGTAAAGATCCACGAGGTCGTCGTGGAGACCACCGGCTGCTTACGGAAGAGCTTGGCGAGATCCGCATAGGGTTGAAAGACACTGGCTCCCCGCCGTAATTGCAGACGCGCCTTCACCTTCCTGATCAGCCCCACGAGGAATGGCGACACGGCCAGTAAGACGATCGTTTGGGCAACAACGAGAATAATGGCTTGCAACATCTGGTTACACCGCGAATAACAGCAAGACGATGAGTGCGACGAAGATATACGCCAAGTACAGGTGCAGACTTCCCCCCTGAATCACTCTTAGGCGCTCGGCCATGCCGATGAAGAACGCGACCCCGGGATCGTAGAGATATTTCTGGAAGACCGGTTCGATGTGGAACTCGAAGTGCCGACGTTTGGCGAAGTACCGCGACTCTTCAAGCAACTCCGTCTTTAACTTCACCGTCGGCTGATAAATCGCGCCGAAGACTCGCTTGATCGGCTGAACAAAGCCGGTCGCGGTATATTCCATGCGTGCGGTCAGGTTGATTCCGCAGCCCCACGTCTTGTAGTACCGCTGCTTCACCAGACCGCCGAATGCTACGACGAGCAACAGTCCGAGTGCGGACAACGCAATCAGGAGGAGCGCCAGTGCCATGGGCGAAAGGCTGGAGAATTCCATATTCACCGGCGCCAGCGCCCAGCCATCCATCGCCAGCACTTTTCCCTCGATCGACAGGCCTGCAAGTGGTGCGACCACCCGGTCCAACATCGGGACGACGACCATCGGCGCGAGGCCGAGCAACACGCAGACCACCGCCAGCAGGCCCATCGCGATACGCATGGTGATCGGCACTTCCTCCGCCTGTCGCGCATGGGAGCTCCGTGGCAGGGCCAAAAACGAGATCCCGAACGCCTTGGCGAAACAGGTCAGAGCCAACACGCTGGTCAGGGCCAGCATCGCCGCGGCAAGCGGAAGCATGAGTTTCAGCAAGACGGTTGGGAGGTGAAAACTAAGGAAGAGACTTTGGAACACCAACCACTCGCTGACGAATCCGTTGGTGGGAGGCAAGGCGGAAATCGACACGGCCCCGATCAAAAAGAAGACCCCGGTCCAAGGCATGCGTCGGAGCAGGCCACCATACTCCTCCATGTTGCGCGTGTGGGTGGCATAGAGCAGCGAGCCGGCGCCTAAGAACAGCAGCGCCTTGAACATGGCATGGTTGATTGTATGATAGAGCCCGGCCAGCAACCCCAGGGCAGCAAATTCTGTGAGCCCGTAGGTCTGAAAGATCATGCCGGCTCCGAGGCCCAACAGGATGATGCCGATGTTTTCCACGCTGTGGTACGCAAGCAGGCTTTTGAGATCATGTTCCATCAGCGCATACATCACGCCCAACAAAGCTGACACCGCGCCGATGACCAGCACGACGAATCCCCACCACCAAGGGAACTGGCCTCCGAGGAAATCGAAGTACACCCGCACGAGCGCATAGATAGCCGTCTTGATCATCACGCCCGACATAAGCGCCGAGATATGCGACGGCGCCGCCGGGTGCGCGTAGGGCAACCAGACGTGGAGCGGCACAATGCCCGCTTTGGTGCCAAAGCCGATCAGGGCCATCAGAAAAACCAGGGCTCTCATCCCTTCGGGCAAGGGCTGCTCCGGATGCCGGAAGGCCTCGAACGAGAACGATCCACCTCCCTGGAAGAAGATCAGGAAGGCCAGGATGATGAACGCCGTTCCGACATGCGTCATGATCAGATAGAACAAACCCGCGTAACGCACCTCGGC
>JAENWB010000094.1:0-6115 GCA_016650275.1 Nitrospiraceae bacterium
CGTCGCCCGGCGATCCTCCGTTTTCATATCCATGACGGACTGGCCTTCCACCTTCCCATCAATGAGGCGTTGGCCAAAGGCAATCCCGTGGATATCGGCTTCCTGCTCTGTCGCATACACGACCTCGGCTGAGAATTCGCGCGTGCGCATGCCACGGGAATCGTCCACGGAGATGAGGATGTGCAGCCGCCATTTCTCACCGTCTCCCAGGGGATGCGGAGCGGACTCAATCGTGTATCCCTGATACTCGACCGTCTTTCCCATTGCCGTCATTCTTCCCTTTCGTATGGCCTGTTCAGATTAGTAAGGAAAGGACCAAGACATTGGGGCCTTGCTGAGGCCCATTCTAGGGAGAGGACGCCTCTTCGACTCTCCGGATGACGTTCAGCAGCCGTGCGTGCTGGTCGGGCTCCATGCGGATGAATTCGACGCCGAGCTCTCCGTCCCTCGACCATCGTCTCACGGCCAGATCTACCCGGAGCGTTTCTTGAGGCTCGCCCAGTCGGATCTCGACCTGAACATACTTCACGTCAGGCGCGACAGCGGGACATCGAATCCGGCACCCTTCGCGGGAGATGTCCAGGACCGTGCCACTCTGAGCGATCACGCCGTTGCCGAAATACACCGGAAGAGAGACAGGTATCCGGGGAAACTTGCGCTGGTCTGTCGCGTTCGACTGGCGAACGGCGACTTGCCCCTCAGCAGGCCCAGCGAGCACCTCTTGGATGGTGAAAAGAAAGAGCCCTTCGTCGAATGGTTTCACCAGCACCCGGTCGGCCCCCTGCGCCAGGGCGTCCGCCCTCCAGTCGAGCAGGCCTCTCTGCCCGCCCCCGCTCATAACGATGATCTTGGGTTTTCTCGCGACCTGTTTCAGCTCCATAAGGACATGGATCCCGTCCTGTTCGGCCATGAAGATATCGGTCACCACGACATCGGTCGGCTCCCGACGCCACAGCGCCATCCCTTCGCGGCCGTCCGGAGCCTCGAGGACCGTATGGCCCGCCCGCTCCAGCATGCTTCGAAGGGCCTGGCGGAGTAAGACTTCATCGTCAATGAGGAGAATGCGTGACATCGGAGACTCCTTGTTTCTTTCATCGCGCAGACGTGGGGGTCGATGGGCCGCAGGCGACGCAAGACCCCGCTGAGACGGGGTCCAACAATGCTGCTTTGTCCTCGACCATCAACGAGTGCCCTTGCTGGTCGTGCCCTTATCAGTATAGCTGTAACTCTAAAATACTCCATCATTACGTCTCTATAGCGCACGGGGCGTGCCCGCAGACCTCAAATAACCGATTTTTCCATTCTTCCTCTTCTGAAGGTATCTGGGTGGGTCACATGGCGATTCCGCCAGATGTGCAAGTTCACAAGGAATGCTATCTTCGTGGAATGGAAAGTGTAGGGTGGGTGGACGGCTAGCGGTGCAGTGCTATGCCTTATGACAAATCTAGATGTTCCCCTGTTCACCCACTCGGGGCATCACTCAGCCTGAGAAGAGGAGAGGAAAGATGACGGCCTATCGTTGGCTCAGCACTCTTGCGGTAATCGCCCTGCTGACCGCCCTGTACTTCGTGGCCGGAAAACTTGGGCTCAGCTTGGCGTTTGTCCATCCCAACGCGACGGCCGTGTGGCCACCCACCGGGCTCACGCTCGCAGCGTTCTTACTCTTCGGGTACCGGGTGTGGCCTGGCATTTTCTTGGGAGCCTATCTGGTCAATATCTCCACCGCCGGCTCCATGGCTACCTCACTTGGGATTGCCGTGGGGAACACCTTGGAAGGACTCGTGGGGGCCTATCTCGTCATCAGGTTTGCGAACGGGCGGAATGTGTTTGACCGCCCGCACGATGTCTGTAAGTTCGCCATTCTTGCCGGCTTGGGGAGTACGATGGTGAGCGCCACGATCGGGGTGACCAGTCTCGCGGTGGCTGGGTACGCCGACTGGGCGAACTATGGCTCGATCTGGTTGACCTGGTGGCTCGGCGATGCCGCGGGCGACCTCATCCTGGCTCCTCTGCTGGTTCTGTGGGGTACACGTCTGACCGTGCAGTGGCGTTGGGAACAGGGGCTCGAGGCCGCGGCTTTGGGACTGCTGATTGTTCTCGTTGGCCAAGCCGCCTTCACAGGAATACTCTTTAACGAATCCCAGAAGTATCCCCTCGGATTTTTGTGTTTTCCGCTCCTCGTCTGGACGGCATTTCGATTTGGTCAACGGGAAGCCGCGACCGCGACGTTCCTGATCGCCGCGATAGCCGTGTGGGGGACGCTGCACGGCTATGGTCCCTTTGCACGAGACACACCGAACGAATCCCTGCTGTTGCTCCAGGCATTTATGGGCACCAGCGCCGTGATTGCGATGTCCGTGGTGGCGGCGGTGAGTGACTATCGCCAGACGGGGGTCGTGTTTGGAGAGGAACAACGGCAATCTCAGAAGATGGAAGCGATCGGGCGATTAACCGGAGGCATTGCCCACGACTTTAATAACATGCTGACGGTGATTGCGAGTTACAGTGAGATGTTGATGGAGACGGGGTCTCTTGCGAGGGAGGACCGCAACGCCATCGAGCAGATCGCTCAAGCGACCACGCGCGCGAGTTCTCTGACGGCCCAGCTCCTCGCGTTCAGCCGTCGGCAACTGGTGCAACCGACTGTGCTGAATCTCAATGCGGTGATCTCCCACATGGAGCCCATGCTCCACCGGCTAATCGGGAAGGACATTGTTCTCAGTACCGTGCTGGCCCCGTCGCTCGGACCCGTGAAACTGGATCCCAGCCAAGTGGACCAAGTGCTTTTGAATTTGGTCGTCAATGCGCGGGATGCCATGCCGCAGGGCGGGCAACTCACCATTAAAACCGCGAATGTCGAGCTGGATAAGGCGTACGTCCGCCAACATACTGGGTCCCGCCCCGGTCCATATATCTTGCTGGCCGTGACCGATACCGGGGTCGGAATGGATGGGGCAACCCAGGCGCGCATTTTTGAAGCGTTTTTTACGACTAAAGGCCCGGGCAAAGGGACAGGGCTTGGGCTTGCCACCGTGTATGGGATCGTGAAGCAAAGCGGGGGGTATGTGACGGTGGACAGTGAGCCTGGCTCGGGTACGACGTTTGAAGTGTATTTCCCACGCGTTGATGAACCCCTTAGCCGTGACGAACCGTTGATGGGAGGCAATCCTTCTATAGAGAAACGGAGGCCAGCATCGGCTTAGCACGTGTGGCCCGATTCTACGTCGGTGGGCGCTTTCTCATAAAGGGTTGAATTTGGATTCGATGATCCGGGCATAAGGTATGTAGAGTTGGCGGTGCAACCGGGGGTCCCTAGATGAAAAGTGAAATCATTCCAGTGCCCAGTCATTAATGAACTTGACAATCTTCTTCCCGGTCTCCTAAAGTGCTCTCCACATTGTGACTCCTGGGTAAGGGAAGAGGGTGGAAGTCCCTCGCGGTCCCGCCGCTGTAAATGGGGACGAAACCCGTGAATGCCACTGTCCGCCTCGGCGGATGGGAAGGCGCGGGGAGTAGGGTGAACCATGAGCCAGAAGACCTGCCAGGAGAGTTGACCGACGTTCCCTCGTGGGCTGGGGAATTGGCGAGGATGAGTTGCGGGTGCAATCCTCAGGGTCTGTCGAGGCCTTGGGGATTTTTTGTGTGAGCACTCACAGTCGTCGCTATAACCGTTGGGGCGTGGCCGCCATGCTTTTGGTGGTCTCTGTCGCCGAGGCGTGGACTGATGGTTCTTATGCACTCGCCAACGCGGCGGACATAACACGTCGACAGCAGGGCATCCTCACTGGCATGCCCTTCATGGCGAATACTACTCCGCGCACCTTCGTCGACGATCTCGGTCGCAAAATCTTTCTGGCCAAGGCACCCACGCGAGTGGTCTCTCTCGCGCCCAGCATTACCGAAATTCTTTATGCCATCGGGCTAAATGACGAGATTGTCGGTGTCACCGAGCTTTGCGATTATCCGCCGGCGGCCAAGCAGAAACCAAAAATCGGGTATGCCCAGCCGAATATCGAAGCCATCGTCAGGTTGGACCCGGACCTGGTGTTGGCCCCACGCGCCTTTCTTCGGGCCGACCTGTTGGCCAAACTTGAGCAATTGAAAGTTCCGACCTTTGTGGTCGACCCGGAGTCGTTCGAGGAAATTCCCAGTCGGATTCAAACCGTCGGTCGCATCCTCAATCGATCCTCCGCCGCCGATGGGGTTGCCCTGGCGATGCGGCAACGCATCGTCGCGATCCGGAGCAAAATGGAAGCGATGGCGCGGGTTCGTGTGCTCTACGTGTTGAACAGCCAGCCGCTGATCACCGTCGGGCCGGGCAGTTATCTTGATCAAGTAATCAATGTGGCCGGCGGTTCCAACATCGCCTCGCAGACGACGGTGCCCTACCCGCATCTCAGCATGGAAGCCGTCCTCAAGGAAGACCCCGAGATCATTCTCTTTCCCATCGGAACGGCCGAAGGGATTCCACTCGCTGAGCAACAACAATGGCTGCGATGGACCTCGTTGTCGGCGGTCAAGCAGGGACGGCTGCACCAAATTTCTGCCGATGTGCTGAATCGTCCCGGGCCGCGGATCGTCGAGGGGCTCGAAGCACTGGCTCGGATCATTCACCCTGAAGCGTTCGCTGCGAGTGTCGCGCCGTGAGGAGTATGAATTTCACCACCGATCCGTCACGGGCGTCCATCCAGACCGAACAACCTAGTATCGGGAAAGATCCTGGCGCATCTCCTGTTCTAGACAGGCCTCGGATGGCCGACGGGTCTGTGCTCACCGCCAGGCGATGGCGCGCCGTGATGGCGCTGCTTGTGGTGATGTCCGTCGCGCTCCTCTTGATCTGTGTACAGTTCGGGACGCAATGGATTGGGCTCAGTCAGATCATCGACATTCTGGGGCAGGTTCTGCGTGAAAGGACGGTTGACAGTGAGCACATTGGGACCACCGGCGTGATCCTCATCCAGGTGAGACTCCCACGTGTGTTGTTGGGGTTTCTCGTAGGCGCGTGCTTGGCGGCCGTCGGGGTCGTGCTGCAGGCGTTGCTGCGGAACCCCTTAGCCGATCCCTACGTGCTCGGGGTGTCGAGCGGTGCGGCATTGGGCGTCGCCCTCGCCATTCTTCTGGGGGTCGGCACCACGGTGGTGGCTTTTTCCGTGTTGCCTCTCTGTGGATTCGCCGGAGGGTTGCTGTCGTTAGTGGCGGTCTATCGCATGGCAGTCTCGTATGGCCGGTTGCCTATTCACGCACTCCTGCTAGCAGGGGTGATTCTCAATGCGATCTTTTCGGCGATGATCATGTTCGTGACTTCCATCATGGACCCGAATCGCTCCGCCGGGACGATGACCTGGCTGATGGGAACGTTGACTGCACCGTCGTATCCGGCGTTGGCCATCTTGGCATGCTATCTGCTGGGCGGACTGTTCCTGTTGCTTCAGCAGGCGCGCCGACTGAATGTGCTGACGTTGGGCGAAGAGTCTGCGCGTTCGCTGGGAATTGACACCGAGCATGTCAAACGAGTGGTCTATGTGCTCTCGGCCCTGATCACCGGCGCAGTGGTGTCGGTGAGTGGCATGATCGGGTTCGTTGGGATGGTCATTCCACATGCCGTCCGGTTTCTCCTCGGGGCAGATCACCGGCTGCTCTTACCGGCATCGGCGTGCATTGGAGGAATGTATCTGGTCATCGCCGATACCGTGGCACGGACGCTGCTCACACCGACAGAAATTCCTGTGGGGATCGTCACCGCGCTGGCAGGGGGACCGTTCTTCATCTACCTCCTGGTGTGGAGAAAGGATCGGTTTGCATGAGCCTGTCTCCAGAGCACACACATTCGATGATCGACAAGGCACTGGGACTCGGTGTCGGTGTATCACGCAAGGCCTATCAGGTGCGGGACCTGCGATTTCAATATCATCCTCAGAGTCGAGGCGCCGCCCACTGGGTTCTCGACCGGCTGACGTTTGATGTCGAGGCGGGAGAGATTCTTGGCATCGTGGGCCCGAACGGGTCGGGAAAGACCTCGTTACTCAAACTGTTGGCGAAAGTCTTGCGCCCGCACGCGGGTGACTTGGCCTTGTTCGGGCGCGATCTTGGCACGATGCCGCACGATGAGGTAGCC
>JAENWB010000095.1:0-5865 GCA_016650275.1 Nitrospiraceae bacterium
ATCATCGAAGATCTTTCGCTGAGCGGGAGCTACATGACCGGGAATGCACCGGTCTCCGTCGGGATGACGCTCGCCCTGCAAATTTTTGTGCCGGGGGACCCGGAGCCGTTGCTGATCGATCGCGCGATCGTGAAATGGGTCAAGGGGTCTGAGTTCGGGGTGGACTTCGACACGCCCCCGCCGAAGATGGCTGAACGAATCACCACGATCATCTCCACGCTGGTCAAGACACAGCACGGCTCATCCCGCCAGGGATAAGAGAAGCGGGCAGGTGTACGGTTCCACTGCATTTCTGGACAGGTCGGCTCGGGTCACGGATTACTCGATTTGGATTACTGCGCCGCCGCCACTCCCACGGCGGCACCGGCTGCGGATCAGCCCACAAGCCTTTCCGCTCCTCTCGTGCGGTTTTCTCCAACTCTTCGAGCACAGCATCCTCTGGTGGCATATTTGCTGTACCACCAGCACCAGCCGTTTTCGACCAGCACATGATTGACGTGGGTGCCATCGGACAAGAACACATCGCCAAGGGTGCGCTTGTACTTGTCGTAGCCGTGCATCTGGATCGTGACTTTCTTCCCGAAGACCAACTCTGACGCGGCTTGCTTCGCTCGCTGACCGAACGCTTGGCCTTTCTCAGGGCAGTCGATGCCTTGGAGGCGGATACGTTCAGCATGGTGGCCGTTCAGGACTTCGAGGGTGTCGCCGTCGAGGACGGCAACGACGGGGCCGGAGAAGTCAGCGGCATAGACAATAGTGGGGATGAGCAAGGCTGCCAGCAGCAGGACTGATGTCCTGTGCGGGACCAGGGTCGTCGCAGGGGGGCTACAGATTGCCATCGCGTTGCGCGTCGATCAGGAATTGGAGCGTGGCTCCGCGCACCGCATCTTTCAGATCGTTGGTGAAGAAGTTGAGCCAGGCGAAGGGCAGTAGCACGATCCACCCTGCGCCTTGCTTGGTAATGGGGTAGCGATAGGTCTGCGTGAGTTGACCATCACGGTACAGGGTGTAGACGACCGTTGTGCCGCCTTCCTCGGCATAATACGGGAGGACATTAGTTATAAGAAAAGGGGCCAAAAGCCCGCCACTCAGCATTAAGGCGCCGAAGTGTGCGCCTGCAAAGGTGCCTAGCCAACTGGATCGCTCCCTGACCTCAAAGCTGACATCACAATAGACTCCCGTGTCAGGAGCAGCCGGTGCCTCAATCATGTCAGATAACATCCCACTGGCTGTCAACGTACGTGCCACCTCGTGATATCCAGGCTGCCCTACTGGATCTATCTGCGGGTGCATTGCATACCAGCCAGGCAAGACAGCCATGAGGATGCCCGCCATTAGCCGACTGCTCGCCTTCTTCTTTTCGATGATGTCAGGATTTGCCAGCGTGATGATAGGCTCGACGTGATAGGACAGCGGCCTCGGCTCATGGTCATCTCGTCAATCAGGAGCTTGAGGCGTTGGGCAAGGATCGCAGCACACCCGAATGGCTGTTCTGCAACGAGACCGGCAAGATGCTCGATGCAGACAACGTGCGGCATCGGGTCTTCTACAAGTTGCTCGAAAAGACCGGGCTTCGGCGAATCCGGATTCACGATCTCCGGCATACCTTCGCGACCCGGCTGCTCATGAACGGCGAATCACCGGCCTACGTGAAGGAGCAATTGGGCCATAGCTCGATTCAGGTGACGGTGGATCTCTACTGCCACTGGGTTCCAGGTTCCAACCGACAAGCGGTGGATTGACTCGATGAAGTCGTGGATATCCCCAAATCGGAGGGCCCATCCGCAACTATCCGCAACCGGACACGAGAAGGTCAGGGGGAAGAGGAGCGGTTTCCATGGAAGTATATGGAAACTATGGAGCCGGCGATCCGGATTGAACGGACGACCTGCGGTTTACGAATGGCTTAAGTAGAAATAATAAAAGGCTCGGTGTTTCAAATGGTTTCCCCGTTTCTTATTTGAGTACCGAGGCTTAAGAAGATTCCAGTAGCTCTACTGATTTCATAGGTTCTTATTGATTCGAACAATTTTTAACACAAATTTAGCACAGCAAAGGAAGCCCCCGGAGGCCGGAGGCTTTCCATGAAACACACTCAACGCTGCAAGGCGTGAGTGGAGATCCCCTCCTTGGCCTCTCGCGCCACGCTGACAAGGGTTTCAAGGTCATGGATGGTCTTGCGCACCGTGGAGGGCCACGCCACAGGGTATACAGCCAGCGCCCTGCGTGCTAGCATAAGCTCACACCCATTCCCGCCCTGGTTGATGTAGATGTTTAGGCCTGTTCCCACAGCTACCTTCTTTCGCAGGATTCCGTACAGGCTCATTGCCTCCGTGGTCCTCATGCTGGCCCTGGTGGTTTCAGTCATCTTGCTCTTCAGTTTGGAGCAGGAGAAATTGCTGCTCCAGGGACTCACGCAGGGCAAGGCCGTTCCGACCGAATTGTTCCCCGCGCTATGGCGGTCCCTCCACGATCTGATCGTCGTGACCCTGCTGGTGTTTCTGGTGAGCGCGGTCGGGATCGCAGCGGTCATCACCTTCCTCCACTACGACAGCACCAAACGGACCCTCGAAGAAGTGAAGGGCCTGGCGAGGAACATCCTTCAGAGCATTCCGACCGGCGTACTCACGGTGAATCCCAGCGGAGTAATCACGGCGATCAATCCGACGGCGGAGGCAGTCCTCAAGCGATCGGCGGCGGATTTGCTCGGGAATTCTTACGAATCCGTGTTTGTCGAGGGCGAGACCATCCGGGCGGTGCTTGAGGGGGCACTCAGGCATCACCAGCATGTCAGTCAGAAAGATTTGCCCTACGAGAGCCAGGACCGGACCCCGCACACCATCCGGGTGAGTACGGCAGAGCTCACAGGGGACGATGCAGAACCGGCCGGCGTCATCCTGCAGGCTCAGGATGTCACCGACTGGCTTGCGCTCGAGCAACGAGTCCGCGTCGCGGATAAGCTGGCGGCATTGCACACTCTGTCCGCCGGGGTCGCACACGAGTTGCGCAATCCCTTAAGCGCGATGGACCTGAATCTCCATTTACTGGAAGAGGACCTCAAAGAGAACGGCGAGCTCTCGGGGCAGACCACCCATTATATGCATGTCGTGAATGCCGAATGCCGACGACTGACCGTCATCCTCGATAACTTCATGAAGTTCGCTCGACCAGGCTCCATCGGCCTCCACGATCTGGATGTGCAGAAGGTGATTGAACACATCATGGCGCTCATGCAGTTCGAAGCCGAGGAGCGTAAGGTGCAGCTTGAGCAGATGGTCGAGGAGGAATTACCGCTCATTCTGGGGGATGAGACCCAGATTAGCCAAGTGTTAATCAATATCATTGTCAACGCATTTCATGCCATGCCGGAGGGTGGGCGCTGCCGCATCGTCGCGGAAGGACGCAAAACAGATGAGACTCGCTGGGTGGAGATTTCAGTCAGAGACACGGGTATCGGCATTAAGCATGAAGACGTGTCTCGCTTGTTTGAACCGTTCTATTCGACCAAGTCCATCGGAACCGGACTCGGTCTCGCGATTGCCTATCGGATCATGCAGGACCATGGAGGAACCATCCAGGTCTCAAGCGTGCCAGGCAATGGGACCACCGTCGTGATGACGTTTCCTGCGGCGCTCAGAGAGGCTCAGCCCGTGGCGGTGACGTCATGAATCCGACCGTCAATATTCTCGTCGTCGATGACGAAGTCAACATCCGCGGTGCGCTGGTGACCATGTTGGAAAAAAAAGGCCATCAGGTGCGCGGGGTTGCCACGGCAGAGGAGGGTTTGGAGCACCTGGAAACGACCCCTGCCGAGTTGGTGATTACCGACCTTCGGATGCCGGGAATCGGCGGCATGGAGTTTCTGCGGCGCCTGAAAGACACATGGCCGGACACGGAAGTCGTGGTGATGACCGCCTACGGGTCCATTGATACGGCAGTCGAGGCGATGCGACTTGGCGCATACGACTATCTTACGAAGCCCATCGATCGTGATCGGTTTCCCATTGTGGTCGACAAGGCACTGGAGCGACACGTATTGGCGACCGAGAACAAGCAGCTCCGAGACCGCCTCGAAACCAGGACGCGCTTCGATCAAATGGTTGGCGAGAGCGAGCCCCTGCAGCGCGTCTATAACCTGGTGGAAATGGTAGCGGCCAGCGACGTCACGGTCTTGCTCACGGGAGAAACTGGGACCGGCAAGGAACTCGTCGCGCGAGCGATCCACCAGAAAAGTTCCCGCGCGAACAGTCCGTTCATCACGGTGAACTGCGGGGCCCTCCCGGATAATCTCTTTGAAAGTGAGTTGTTCGGCTACGAAAAAGGGGCCTTCACGGGTGCGATGTTCACCAAGATGGGGCGGTTCGAGTTGGCGGAAGGCGGAACGATACTGTTGGACGAGGTGGGCGAGCTGTCCTTAAAATCCCAAGTGGATTTCCTTCGCGTACTGGAGACGAAGGAATTTCGCCGCTTGGGCGGGATGAAGGTGATCAGAGTCGACACGCGCATCATTGCCGCGACGAACCGCAATCTGGTGGAAGCCGTTAAGCAAGGCGACTTTCGCGAAGACCTCTATTACCGACTGAATGTGGTTCCAATTCATCTCCCGCCACTGCGCGAGCGGGGTGATGACATTCCGCTGCTGGTGGAGAGGTTCCTCCGGGAGTTTGCCTCTCAGCATCATCGCGAGCCGAAGGACGTCTCGCGCGAAGCCATACGGCTTCTGAGACTCTACGCCTGGCCGGGGAATATCCGCCAACTCCGGAATCTCATGGAGCGGTTGGTGGTGACAGTCCGCGACAAGACGATTCAGCCGGAACACTTGCCGGAAGAAATTCAGGCCAGCAAGGAAGACACTCGAACCATGCTCGTCACGCTGGGGACTTCCCTCGAAGAGATCGAGCAAGACGTGATTCGGCGCACGTTGGCGGAAGTGACCAACCACCGGGAAAGAGCTGCCAAACTGTTAGGGATCAGCCTGCGGGCGCTTCAATATAAGATTAAGGAGTACGGCATCCGAGATTAACATCCCCTCTCCGTTCCACGGTTTCAGACGTCTTCGAATAGCCCATTCCCCCTCTGATTCGCAAATCTTGCATGGTCGGCGCGCCTGAATGCTTACGCGAAAAGGAATCGTGTCCGGTTCTGCAAGAAATGCAGCCTTCTTGCACCAGCATTGGATCGAAGCCTGCAAATCTTGCATACGTCGAGAGAATGAGTCGTACCGATCCTTGCGGACATCAACACCAAGGCCCTAAGTCTGCAATTTCGTTCACGCCCCCGCTGATCCATGGCGAGGCCCGTCCGCGGCATTCTCTCTGCATTGCCTTATGGTGAAGATCTTGTTCTGAGGTGCCAGCTGATCCTGAAATCATCGTAGGGAAGACATGAAACCAAGACCTGGGCAGTCGTGAGTTCTGGCATTAATGAAGAAAACAGTGAAGAGCCGAAGAAACATGAACATGGGGATCTCCGGAGCGTCAGATCCAACATCCCCTAACCACTTGACTGAATCATGGATCGATCGAGCGGCACGGTTGGAGAAGCTCCTGACTTTCTGTCCGAGGGATATTCTGGTCAGGTGTGACCTCGCCTCGGTGCTGGAAGAACTGGGACAACACGAAGAAGCCCTCTTCAACTGGAAAGCGGTGTTAGCCGGTGACTCGAATAATCTCAAAGCGAGGGAGGGGATAGCCCGCTGTCGGCTCCGGATCGGGCGACCCTTGCAGTCGAACACATAAACAGAGGACTCATGCCGAGGCTCTGATTGAGAACGAGGAGGATCAATGCACTATGTAATTACAGCAGCGATGTTAGCCGCTATCGGCTTTGGAGGGCCGGCTTGGGCTTATGAGGAAATTGCCGTGA
>JAENWB010000096.1:0-24057 GCA_016650275.1 Nitrospiraceae bacterium
AGTGGTGCCGAGGGACAGAATTGAACTGTCGACACCAGCCTTTTCAGGGCTGTGCTCTACCACTGAGCTACCTCGGCACGGTACATGGGAAGGAGAGCGAGGCACTGTTACAGGATCGTCAGAGAAAAATCAAGCTGCCTGGCCTGTCTGGTTCATCTGGTTTCTCTGGTCTATCTGGTTTATTTCGTTCAACCAAACACACGAGACAGACCGAATAGACCAAATGAACAAGATAGGCTGTGGCGGAGAGGGAGGGATTTGAACCCTCGGTAGAAGTTTCCCCCTACGGCAGTTTAGCAAACTGCTGCCTTCGGCCACTCGGCCACCTCTCCACACCAAGCATATCAACCAATTAGCGCCTCTATCCACGTCGCCAGTTCCTCAGCGTAGTGGATAGCGTAGGAGAATTTTCCGATGAACCCCCCGACCGCTTCGGCCTCCAGCGGACGGGGACACGTGCCCGTATCGCTCCAGCATCTTGGTCTATGACCACCCGCCCAACTCCTAGACCGTTCTCAAGTCCACGCCGTTCTCGATCAATCGAGTCGCGAACGTGTGCCGTAAGGTGGGGGGGGGCACGTCCTTGAGGCTGGCAAGGCGGCAGGCTGTATCGAAGCGAATGCGGACGGAAGTATACGGTTCTCCGTCGGGCTTTTCAAACACAAACTCGCCGATCCTCGGGAGCCGTTCGAGTGTGCCCTGGACTGTGAAGTGCGACGGGACCGAGCGGTCTGGCCGATCTTCGCGTAGGTGGCTTGCACTGTCACGGTCCCGCTCGCCGCATCTACGTCCCGCCTCTGCAGCGTCAAGGCGCTCATTCGTATTATTCCAACCATTGCAACCGCTAAACCGGAGAAGGTCAAAAACTCATCGCCCAGGGAATGATTGCATTTTGAGTAATCGGAAATCCGGAATTTGATCAGGACGCGGGATGAACGCCAGATCAGCCATTGCCATTTCGCCACTTTCACTTGTTGCCATGATTTTCACATCATATTTGTCTACTGGAATATGGCAATTACTATCCTCGGGTAGCGAAGAAACGCTAAGAAATGACTGGCCTTCAGGACCTAACAATAATCTGAATACATCAACAAACATGGCATCCATAAATTCCGGATCCTTAGTGGGATAAACATTAAAGTTCGTTGTTCCGACGCGGTCATCTCTCAGTATAAGATGACAGCCAATTGCATGGAAATGCAGTGGCTTCTTGTCCAATGAAATCAGTTTCACTGCTACATTCCTAAGGGTAGAATCATCGCTGTTGACCAATGCGATACGATATGTGTGCGCTGTCTGCGACTGATCTACGCCTGGATTCACCTGCATCCAGGGTTCTCCTTCACGAATCATAATGGACAATTTTCCATTCCTTAAATTTGTTGGCACATACATGTACATAGCCCATGCACAGAAACCCACAAGCCCAATCCAAAATACCCATGTATCTGCGGACTTATTCGCTAGCCATGATGGTACATTCTCAACGCCGAAATATATGAGCCAGGCTGCCATATTGGAACTGGCGTACCGTGGGGTTACGGTCGAAGCCAACATGAGCAACCCAAGCCCCAAACTCGGGACTGATTTAATCACCCATTTCCAGTAAACTGGCATTCCGCACTACGTTGGATTATTTCACCGGTAGGCGGGTTCTGTTCGGTATCAGATTAGACATAATCGCACCGGTGTTTTTCTACCAACAAATCAACTTGCCGCAGTCGAGGTAGATTCTGGCCCCCCTATCCTGTCCCATGATGCATTTTTTCGTCTTCCTGTGACATGCTGATTCTCCTTTCTCTGTGAACAGGCGGCTCTTGGAAAAATGTACTGACTCGCACAGTGGAGTAGGCGGGTAATGTAGAAGTATTCCTGGTACGTACAGGTAAGAAGAGAGCAAGCCGTTTCCCCTTGTTCCACAGGGGGTTTTGCGTCTTTTCATGGGGTTGCACGATCCCCCCAATAACGGTTTAGAAAACCGCTGCTTTGGACCACCAATCCACTAGTCTCAGCTTTGTGTGGAATTCCCGATCCTCTGAGAAGCAGGTCGACGATCGTAGAATGACCCGCAAACGAGCCGTGATCTTACCTCAGGCCATGAGGGCGGTACAAGCGATCGCGCGGTGGATCGAGAAAAACTCTTGGAGAGAATACGACAGAGGCTTACAGGTCTAATTGCTTGGTCCAGCTAAGTACGATCGGTTTTCTCGCAAGTTGGACAAGGGAGGATGAGAAGCTACGCGCCCATTGCCCTGTCTATTTCATGTTGAGTGTGATCATGTGGTCCCATGCCTGCGAAGGGATAGGCAGGATCTGCGGATGCTCCATCTCAGTCGGTTGTGTGCGAAAGGCGGTAATGCTGGCAATGGGTATCGCGTAACGAAGTTCAACATGGCTGGGTCTGACGACACCGCTGAGTGCCAACATGTGCAACGCGGTTCGTTTCTGCTTTTTGTGTGCTCTAGGCAACTTGATGTATCGAATGGGTGAAGAGAGGACGTGCATCGTGTCTTCCTTCTGTGTTCAGATGATCAGGGAGTCTTGTTACATCCAGAGTACTCGACCGAGGTCTTCATCGAGTGCGCGAGGACGCTGGCACTGAGAACAGCGGGCGAAGAGTCCGCCAGTTTGCGGCTGCATGTTTCCGCGAAGAACGATCTGATACTTATGACCTCCGCAGAAGGGACAGGCTTTGCCGTCTAGCTCCCGACGGATGGCCCCGATCTTCCCGATCTGTTTGTGCATTGGTCTCTCCTTCAAGAGATGAACCCGTGAGGCGCACGATTGAGTGTGATATTGGGGCAGGGAGGAATTTTTGAAAATACCGTAGAGGTAGGTAGGGCCGAACTAAAGAGGGGGGAGGGAAATGTTGGGAATGCACACACGAACCTAGCGTAGCAGCCGAGCGGTAGGTGGTGGATATAAGCAAGAATGAAGATACGGGCGGAGGTAGGTCTTCCCAGGAGGGAGACCTGCCTATTGCTGCTCTGGGCTGGACATCTTGAATCCGAGACGAAGGATGACCGAAGTAATGAACCTACTCGTATCGTTGGCGGAGGGGGCGAGATTTGAACTCGCGGACCCCTTGCGAGGTCTCCAGTTTTCAAGACTGGCACGTTCGGCCACTCCGTCACCCCTCCACATCCGGGTAGTATCCTACTCTTTGCGGATTTGCTCAAGCCCGCCCATGTAGTGACGCAATACCTCCGGTATCGTGACGCTTCCATCCGGTTGCTGGTAGTTTTCGAGAATGGCCACGAGCGTACGGCCGACGGCTAGCCCGGACCCGTTGAGGGTATGGACAAACTCTGCTTTCGCATCCTTCTTCCCGACTGTGCCCTTATAGCGAATACTGGCCCGCCTGGCCTGAAATCCTTCAAAGTTGCTGCAGGAAGAGATCTCCCGATAGTGATTCTGGGACGGAAGCCAGACTTCGATGTCGTAGGTCTTCGCCGCGGAAAATCCCATATCGCCGGCACAGAGAGTGACGACTCGGTAATGAAGCCCTAATCCCTGCAAGATCGCTTCGGCATGGCCGGTCAACCGCTCCAGTTCTTCATACGACTGTTCAGGTTTTGCAAACGCGACCAACTCGACTTTGTTGAATTGGTGGAGGCGAATGAGCCCTCTGGTGTCTTTCCCATAGGATCCTGCCTCGCGGCGAAAACAGGGGGTATAGGCCGTATATCTGATCGGCAGCGCACTCTCGCTGAGCAACTCATCACGATGGAGATTTGTCACCGGCACTTCTGCCGTAGGAATCAAGAAGTAGTCTTCGTCTCGCAGGCGAAAGAGATCCTCTTCAAACTTGGGTAACTGGCCGGTCGCGGTCATGCTCGACCGATTGACGAGTAGTGGCGGCAGGACCTCCCGATAGCCATGCTGTGTCGTGTGAAGGTCGAGCATATAGTTTATGAGGGCCCGTTCGAGTCGCGCGCCGGCCCCTAGCAGGACCGCAAATCGCGCACCGGAAATTTTCGCCGCCCGGTCGAAATCCAGAATGCCAAGCGCTTCGCCGAGATCCCAATGGCTCTTGGCCAGTGCGGGCAGCGTGGGCGGGGATCCCCACCGCCGGGTCTCCAGATTGCTGACCGCGTCTTTTCCTGCCGGCACCGAAGCATGTGGAAGATTCGGGATACGGAGATTCAGATCGGTCAGGGTCTCCTCGACGTCCCGTAGTTCGTCTTCAATCGTCTTGATCCGATCGCCGACAATCTTCATGGCAACCATAGAAGGATCCGCCGGCTGTTTCTCTCGCTTCAGCTTGGCTACCTCCTCCGAGCCCTTTTTCAGTTCGTGACGAAGTTGCTCGACCTGGCCTGTCAAAGTACGACGTTGTTCGATCAACGCGCGTAGTCTATCCCAGGGAACGTCGGCACCACGGGAGCCAAGCTGTTCTCTGATAGCGTCTAAATTGTCGCGTAAATAGCGGAGATCATACATAGTTGTGTGTTCCGGAAAACGGCTGGAATCTAACATCGGGGTAGGGGTTAGTCAATCAATCGGGCCGCGATATTCCGCCTTGGCAGGCGTGGTTCGTCTTGTTGACAGGAGCAGACGGATCGAGGACCATATCCCGATGCGTGCGGTGATGAATCCACCCAATCCGTTTGAATCTCAGCACCGAGATCTCTTGGAGCCTGCTCCCCAAGTGCAGTTGCAGATGTTTGAAGATGTGACTCGTAACATTCTCAGTCGGAACGAAAGTCCCGATTTGCCGTTTCGATGGAGCCTGAACCCGTATCGCGGCTGCTTCCATGCCTGTGCCTATTGCTACGCCAGACCGACGCATGAGTATTGGGGATTCGGTGCTGGAACTGATTTTGAGTCCAAGATCATCGTGAAGCGGGAGGCCGCGACTTTGCTCCGCCGGACGTTCGAGAAGCCTTCGTGGAAAGGTGAATTGATCCTGTTCTCGGGAAACACCGATTGTTACCAGCCCCTGGAAGCCTCGTTGGAGTTGACGCGAGCCTGTCTGAAAGTCTGTGCCGAGTATCGAAATCCTGTCGGGATCATTACGAAAGGGGTGTTGGTGCTGCGCGACCTGGATCTGCTGCGTCGGTTACATCAGGAAGCGTCGGTTCGTGTGTATTTCAGCATACCGTTTTCAGACGATGCGGTGGCGCGCAAGGTCGAGCCTCATGCGCCTTCCAGCCGGAAACGCTTCGAGGCGATGGCGACCTTGGCGAACGCCTGGATTCCCACCGGCATCTCGCTCTCCCCGATCATTCCTGGTCTCAACGATGAGGATGTGCCTGATCTACTGGCCCGAGCGAAGCAAGCCGGGGCGGTGGAGGCGATGGCGACGCTGCTGCGTTTGTCTGGCCCTGTGGAGCCGGTGTTCATGGAGCGAATGGCGGCGGCGTTTCCAGATCGAATCACCAAGATCACGAATCGGATTCTAGACGTGCGTGGTGGAGCGATCAGTACGGGGCCTTCTTTGAACGCCATCGTGGCGCAGGCCCCTATTGGGCCATGATCGAACAGTTGTTCGAAGTCTCCAGACGCAAGGCAGGCTTGTCGGCGCTGCGTGACGAGACGGTTCCCGCCACCTTTCGCAGGCCGGGTGTCGAACAAACGGTCTTATTTTGACGCAGGACAGGGAAAGGAACGAGGATGAAACATAATCCGGGTTTCCTCAAGTTGGTGGATGCGGCACGAGCACGGGTCAAGGAATGTGCGGCGGCGCAGGCTAAGGCCAGGCTCGATCGTGGCGAGGTGCTGCACTTTCTCGATGTCCGCGAGGACCACGAATTTATGAAGGATCATGCGAAAGGCGCCCGTCATCTGGGAAAAGGGATAATCGAGCGCGATGTGGAAACGCGTATCCCCAATAAAGAGGAGGCCATTCTGCTGTATTGCGGAGGCGGCTACCGGTCGGTCTTAGCCGCGGATGCGCTTCAGCAAATGGGCTATATGAATGTGGTGTCGATGGATGGGGGAATCAACGCCTGGCGGGATGCAGGCTATCCGATGGAGCGATGAAGGGACCTCAGAGAAGCCAAGGTCCCTTCCACGTTGGATCACGAATTCAGGTAGCACGCTCTGGAGGGTTACTTGCTGTTGACTCGATCGAATTCCTTGGTCACCTGGTCGGTTAAATCGATGGTGTCCTTATGGTAGATCACAATCTTGACCGTTTGTTCGCTGCCCTTATCGACGACGAGAGCAAACCCGCCTTTTTCTGCCACGGTTTGTGTAGCCGAGGCAATTTTCTTCATATACTCATCGACTAATTCCTTCTGCTTTCCCTGCAGTTCCTGATTAAATGCCTGGGCGCGTTTCTGGTAGTCCTGGACCTTTGTGCGGAACTGAGTCTCTTTGTCTTTTTTTTCGGTGTCGCTTAACTTCGCGATTTGCTCCTTAAGCGCCTTCTCCGTGTTGCGCAAATCCTCTTCATCCCCGGACAACAACTTCTGTCTGGTGGAGACATATTCTTTAAGCCCATCCAAGGCTTTTTTCCCGGCTTTTGATTTCTCTAAGACGGCCTGAGGATCGATGACGCCCATCTTGAAGGTCTCGGCAGCCTGTGCGGCAGGAAGAGATGCGAGCAACAACATGCCTGCGACGACCAAGGGGAAGGTGATCCGCCCCAAGAGGATTCCCGTTATATGCATAACACGCACTCCTTGTTGGTAAACAATGCGAACAGTGTAACCGTTGCGAGAATAACTGGAGGGCCAGGCCCTGTCAAGGGATTGGGTCGCGCGGAGGTTAGCGTTCGGCTAGACGAAGTATCGGCTGGTGTCAAACTTGTATTCAGTGTTATCGATCAAGCGGATAATGTTGTGACGGAAATCCCCGGTCTCATCTTTCTCGGTCAGGTCTATCTCGCGCCCGTGATCGACCAAGTTTCCCTGCGAATCAGTGATGACTCTGACAAACGGTCGTTCGCCGTTCGCCTTGTCTGCAGCCGGCTTGAGCACGACCGCCATTTCACTTGTCTCCAGCATCACCAAGCTGCCGATAGGGACAATGCCGACACAGTTCACGAACAGCTTGAGCAGCACCTCGTCAAACGACTTCCCTGACTTTGAGAGCATCATGTTCAACACTTTCGATGGGGACATCGGTTCCCGACGATAGACACGGGATGATGTCATGGCGTCATAACAGTCTGCGATCGTGAGGATGCGACCGGTCAGTGAGAGTGTCCACGGCACGGTAAGTTTCGGATATCCTGAGAAGTCCAGGTTCATGTGGTGTTCGAAGGCCGCCGCCGCCATGCGCCCCGGTAGATTTGTGATCCCTCTCAGCTTCGAAAGACTCAGAACGCCCTCCGTGGGGTGATTGCGCATGGCCACCCAGTCGTCATCGGTAAACTCGCCAGGTTTGTTCAGGACCTCCATGGGAATGGTGGATTTGCCCATGTCATGGAACAGCGCCGCAAGACCCAGATCGGCCAGTTCCACTTTGGGATAACCGACACGATTGGCCAGCGCCATGGACAACAGCGACACATTGACCGAATGGTTATGTGTGTACTCATCGTGGCAACGAAGAGTTGTGAGACCGAGGACCGTGGCTTCATCATCCGCCATGAGATCGATGATGTTTTGGATCGCCCGCTTCGCCTGTTTAAAACTGATGGCTCCTCCCTCACGGGATGCTTGCGTCAGTGTGCCGACTGATCCTGCCACTTTGGCATAGCCGGTCTTGGCGTTTACTTTCCGTTGTACATTTCGATCTGTACTTTCCGTACCGTCCGATCCCATGTTCCCCGTCGTTCCGGATCCTCTTCGGATTTGCAACTGCCGTTGTTCTCCTATCTCAATGCCGGCGATTCCCCGTGCTGTGATTTCTTTCTGAAGGTCTTCGATGGCTTTGTTGTCGGGATCAAGACTGACAAAAAGAGCGGCGAACTCACGCAGATCCTTCGACTCCACGGTCGACGAGAATGTCATTCCGCCGATCCTCCAAGCGTTCAAGGCATCGATGATGCTGGTGGCCACGGCCATTTGCTGCGCGTTCACTTTCAAGTGACTGTCCCCGAGAAACAAGAAATCGTTCTGCAAGCGGAGCGTGACCGGTTGATCGTGTGCCATGGTCTTGATCAACGTCAGCATCGCATCGACGGGTTTATCCAGTGCCGCGTTGGTGCGCTCATAGATGCGGGAAGTCTTAATCAAGACGTTCAGCTGTGTGACCAGCTGGATTCCCAGCATGACCATCTGCTGGTCAAGGATGTCCCCGGCCTCTGATCCGCGAGCGATTTTCTGAGACAAGGACTTTTCATGGGTCAGAATCGGCTGAGCCTCTTCATCCGTGACCGGGGCCTCTTTGATCTTGATGTCACTCATGGCAACAGTTCCATATTATGATACAGCCTGCTTCAGCTGCTGCTGTCGTTGGGCTAGGGCGAGTGCCGCGGTGCAGGCTTGCCTTACGGCGGCGCCACCTTTTTTCTGACCCAGCTCAAGGGCGATGAGACCTGCAGGGGTGGCCAATTTCCCCAACGCCTCGGCGGCGAGGGCGGCGAGCTCTTCCTTTTTCTTCCGATTGGTCCAGGACCGTTCCGTCATCAAACTTTCAAAGAAAGGAATGACCTCATCGCTACTGGTAGCGCGCATGGCGAGGAACACTGCGCGCTTTTCACTGAGGGCTCGATCCATGAATGTGTCCGTTGATACGAGGGGGGCCCAGGCGGAGTAGGGAGCCTTATATTGACCGGTCATGAGCAACTTGAGTGCCGCAAACCGGACCGACTCCTCGGTATCATTCAGGAACTGGAGCAGTTTCATCCCGTTCCCGTTGGGACGGAATATCCCGATCGCTCGCACGACTTCCTTCCGTACCTGAATGTCCGGATAGCGCACCAGCTTTTCAATGGAATCCGCAAATCGAGGGTTGTTCCATTTGAGAAGGATCGCGAGAAGGTTTTTCACATAGCGGGGGCGGCGGTCGGACAAACCGCGAAGCACGTGATCCGGCTGATCCTTTGCGAGCGTCTCAAGGGCTTCAGCCACGATCGCCTGATGGGCTGGCGCCTCCAGATTCGCCAAGAGCGCGCACAAGGCAGGGACGGCTGCCGACGCCATTGACAGCAGAACCGTGCTCAAACCGTCTGTGGTTGCGTCGGGGATCTTGTTCAAATAGGCCTCGATCATCTTCATGCGTTCAGGTCGACCGAGATCGTCGAGCAGGGCCGCCAGCTGTTTCTTGTGATCGTCGCCGAGATCCGGTCGAACCTCAGCGGAGATATGTAACAGCGCAAGGACGCTGTCTAACTGAGTCCATTTGCCCCGGGCTGACAATGAGTCGAGAACGTTTCCCCAGAGGTCGAGCAACTTGGTCAGGAGCACCGGAGATTTTTCCGAGGCCAGGATCGCAGTGAGCATATCCAAAAGGTATGTCATGTTATCTCTGGTGCTCTCAGCCTCGATCTCCTTCGCCAATTCGGCTAACTCCTCGTCAGAGACCTCATAGCCCGCATGACCGGATCGGAATCGGCCAGCTTGCCTGCTGGCTTTCCCTCCGGTTCCTATTCCAGCTGCTGTCCCGCTATTACCGGATTCTGCGCCACCATCTCCCTCAAGTCCTGTCCCCATTCCCTTCCTGGCACGAGCCTGCTCCCGATCTAGGAGGTCCCGCACATTCGATTCCGGCGCCTCCATCATCCCGGTAGTAGGCATAGCAAAGTCCTCTCCACCGGTCGAGGCTTTGGCGATTTCTTCGGCGGTGACCAAGGTAATAGTGGAGAGGTTCTTGGACCATAGACGAGTCACAATGTCGTCATCATTCTCTTCGGGATCGAGGCTGTCCCACAGCGAATCAAGCAAGAAGGAGAGGTCTTCCGCAGAAAGACCTTCGAGGAACGCGAGTTCCCGGATGCCATCCGAATAGAGCTTGAATGCGACGCTTTCATTACTCGAACCCTGCTCGGATCGGTAGACGACTTCCCCGTTGAAATAAAGCTCGGAGCGTTGAACAAGAAACGCCAATTTGGAGTAGGTGGCGAGGTGAGTCGTGAGTCCCTCGAACAGCTGTTGGAAGAACTTCTGCGCCACGGGGTTCGCTGCCCCGTATGTCCGACTGGACTTCGCGGTCTTGTCCAAGAGTGTGAGGAGTCGCTTGACGGAGGTCAGCTCCGGGTTAGGCGGTTCTTTTGCGGGCGCGATCGGCCATGCCCCGCTTTCTTTCAAGCCCTCGTCCATGATGATTAGTCGTACCCTGGAGGTGCTGAATCGTCAAGAAAATAGCCGGTCTTAACCCGCATTATTCATGAGCAATTCTGCTGCATTCGCGAGCTTCTTGGCGAGAGGCAAATATCTAGCTGTATGAGGCGAAGGCTTCTGGTCTGAAATATAGCTCTTTCCTCTAGCCTCGTGCCCCTTGCCTGGCTTCAAGGGCATTGTGAACCCCGTGGCTAAGCCGGTAGAATCCACCTCATCGTGATGATGGTGTCGAGCCACATTGTGTGTTTTGGAGACAGTCTCACGGTAGGGTTTCAATCGCCCACTGCCGACAACCCTCAAGGCACCGAGACGTCGTATGGGCGGTTCTTGCAAGAATTGACAGGGCCTTCCGTACGCGTGTCTGTGAGCGGAATCTGCGGTGAACTGACCGGTGAAATGGCGTTGCGGTTTCGGCCGGCTGTTCTTGTACACCAACCAACGCATGTGGTGATTCTCGGCGGAACGAACGATCTTGGATGGAACGCCGCGCCGGCAGATATTATGCGCAACCTTCTCAAGATGTATGAACTGGCCGCAGCGGCCGGGATCACGCCGGTGCCGGTAACCGTTCCGTCGATTAGAGTGGGGGACGATCTTCGCAGTGCGCAGGGGCGTGATTGGTTCGCAAAGCATCTTGATCGGCGGCTCCAGCTCAACGAGTTAGTGCTCCGCTACGCCGAATCCAAACGGCTGGCAGCCTTCGACCTCTTCAGTGCCACGGTGGAGCCCGCAACGCAACAACTTGCAGCCCGGTACTCCAACGACGGGCTGCATCTGACCACAGCCGGATATCGGCTGGTTGCTGAGCGGTTGTACCAGGACGTGTTTGCTGCGCCGTCTGCGAGTGGATCGTGAGGCGAGAAGGCCATGATGCGTGATGTGACCGATCTTGACTTCGACCACGTCGTGGAACAGGCAGTGGTGCCGGTGCTGGTGGAGTTCTGGAAACCAGGATGCGGGAGTTGTCGAGCGCTGATGCGTGAACTCGAGAAATTGGAGCCGGATGTGACCGGCAAGGTGCTGATCGTGAAAATGAACGTCGAAGAGAATTTCCAAATCCCAGCGGAACTGGAGGTTCGCGCATTGCCGGTGCTGGCCCTCTATCGCCTAGGAATGTTCGAGCGGTTTATCGGCGGGCTGGGTACGAGAGAGGAGATTCTCAAGCAGTTACGGCTGACATGAAATACGTCGCTACAAAGTCCTCCAGGTACGTCCATCCTTTTCAATGAGGCGATCGGCCTCGACCGGCCCACAGGTTCCCGCCTGGTATTCAGGCAACCACCGCAACCCTTGCCGGTGCCATCCTTCCAGAATCTTGGTGATCCAGGCCCAGGACGCTTCAACGGCGTCGCGCCGCATAAACCTGGAGGCATCGCCGGCCATCACGTCCAAGAGCAATCGTTCATAGGCTTCGGGCGACGGGCGGCCGAAGACGTCGCTGTATTGAAAGTCCATTTCCACCGGATGTGTCAGCGCACGAGTTCCCGGCACGCGCGAGACGATGCGGAGAGAGAGTCCTTCTTCCGGTTGAATACGCAACGCCAACACGTTCGGCGGCTGCGGCTGTTGCGCATTGGCGTTGAATAAGATCTGCGGAATGTCTTTGAATTGCACCGCGATCTCGCTGGCGCGATGGGGAAGCGCTTTCCCGGTGCGCAGATAGAATGGCACGCCGGCCCAGCGCCAGTTTTCCACAAAGCATTTAAGCGCTACATAGGTTTCCGTCGTGGAATCAGGATGAATCTTATTTTCGCGACGATAGCCCGGGATGGGCGAACCATGGACCATGCCCTCACTGTATTGGGCACGGACGGTGACGTGTTCGACATCTTGATCGGTAATCGGCCTGAGGCAGCGGAGAACTTCCATCTTCGCGTTGCGCACCACATCCGGATCGAGCGAGTAGGGAGGCTCCATCGCAACCAGGCAGAGCAGCTGCAGCATGTGGTTCTGCACCATGTCGCGCAAGGCGCCGGCTTCTTCGTAGTAACTGGCCCTGGTTCCGACGCCTTCCATTTCGCTCACCGTGATCTGCACGTGATCGATGTATTTGTGGTTCCAAATCGGCTCGAAAATGCTGTTGGCGAACCGGACGACCATCAAATTCTGAACGGTTTCTTTTCCCAAATAGTGATCGATGCGGAAAATCTGCGATTCGTCGAACACCCGCCCCGTCACGCGGTTAATGGCCTGGGCGGAAGCCAAATCGCGGCCGACCGGTTTCTCGACGATGATGCGGGCGTAGGGCGTATGAGTCCCCGGCTTCGTCGCCAATCCAGCCTGCTCAAGCCCCTCGCACACAGGCACAAACGAACTGGGGGGGATGCTCAGGTAGAAAATCCGGTTGCCTGCTAGCTGGAAGTTCCCCTCAACCTCCTCTACTCGGGACTTCAGTCTGGCATAGGTATCCGGGTCCTCATTCCCTCCCGACACGTAAAAGAGGTGTGACGCGAAGTCCTTCCACTTGTCCTCTGCCAAGGCTTGCCGGGAATGAGTGACAACGCCGTCACGAACCGTGGCACGGAATTCCTCGTCGGTCATCACCGTGCGGCCCAGCCCGATCACCGCATAGTTTGGCGGAAGGAGTCCGTCGAGCAGCAAGTTGTAGAGAGCAGGAATCAGTCGCCGCCGCGCTAGATCTCCGGAACCGCCGAAGATGACGAGGGTGCAGGGCTCAACCGAAGGAATCGTTTCCTGTGAGGGGCTGATATTGATGCGTGGGCTATTCGGTAGCATAAGACTCCGGCCTTACCGGCGGACCGCATGGCCACCGAAGGCATTCCGCAACGCGGCCAGCATCTTTTCCGCAAAGGACTCGCTTTGCCGCGATCGGAATCGAGTGAATAAAGCCGTCGCGAGCGTCGGGACCGGTACATCCTTCTCGATTGCATCGGCGATCATCCAGCGACCCTCACCGGAATCTTGCACATAGCCTTTCAACTGTTCCAGCCGCGGATCCTCTTTCAATGCGCCGGCAGCCAATTCCAACAGCCAGGATCGGACGACACTGCCGTGCATCCAGAGGTCTGCGATCTTTGCGAGGTTGAGCTTGTAGTCGCTTTTCGCCATCAGCTCAAAACCTTCCGCATACCCCTGCATCATGCTGTACTCGATTCCGTTATGCACCATTTTCACGTAATGCCCGGCGCCCACTCCGCCGACATGAGCCCAGCCCTGTTCCGGCGCCAGCGTCGTGAGGATCGGCGCGAGCTGTTTCACCGGCGCCTCATCGCCACCGACCATCAGGCAGTAACCGATTGTTAATCCCCAGACGCCACCGCTGGTGCCAGCATCGACATAGTGAATCTGTTTTTTCTTGAGGTCGGCGGCTCGTCGAACATCGTCGTGGAATCTGGTATTGCCGCCATCGATCACTGTGTCGCCCGCGTGGAGCAGCGCCCCGACGGCTTGAACAGTCTCTTCCGTCGGCGCACCGGAGGGGACCATGATCCAGACCGCGCGCGGAGCCTTGAGCTGGCCGACGAGATCGGCCAACGACGCAGCGCCGACACAGCCAACACCTTCGGCCTGCGTGATGAGATCCGCCGATCGATCATAGACCACCACCTGGTGCCGGTCACGTTGCAACCGGGTGACCATGTTCATCCCCATTTTCCCGAGCCCGATGAACCCGATTTCCATAGTGACTCCTTCTGGTACGGTCAAGGCTGGACGAGATCGCGCGGATTACACTCCGCAAAAGAAGCCTGGCCTCTGTCCAGACGTTCAAACGATGACTGGCTGAAGAGGGCTCGTGCGACAGCTGTCTGATGATCGATCCTGGAGTCCTGTCAGTCGATTCTGGCAGGATTAGGCACGTCCTTAAAAAGAGTATCGGCTAGATCGCGGCCCAAGTTGAGCCGCTCAGGCAAAGTGGCTGCAGTCATGAACCGCCCGGCCAAGTCACCCAGCCCCGCATCGCGGGAGGCGATGAACTTTAGCACGTCACCCGGCGCGGTCAGCCAAAAGCCTCGTAGCCGGAAAAACGAGTTGACGAAGTCATCGAAAAATATCGAGAGGAGATACTGCGCGGTCGCCGGCTTGTCGGCGAGATCCCGCGCTTTCCCCAGCCAATGGAAACACTCCGCCTTCATCCGAATCTGTTCATTGATGCTGACAGGGGGCGGCCCCTGTCGGAACCGATGGTTGGCACGTTCGATGAGCTTGGCACCGATGCCGTCGTGATCGAAGAGAATGCGGGCCTTCCGTAAGAGAGACGGAAGGCGCGGCGAGTAGGGGAGGTCTTCCTCAAACTCTTGATGCCCGCGATACCGGATGTCGGCCAAACGATCGGCAACACGGACGATCTCGTGGCCGTCAGCCTGTCCTTTCACGAGCGCAATGAGATCGATGTCGCTGTGAGTCGTGATGGCGCGCCGAACGCTGGACCCCACCAGAATCACGCTGACGAGATCCCCCCCGCGGCGGCCGCGGACGTGGCGCAAGGCCACCGCGACCAGCTCTTCGAATCCCGGTTCGTCGATCGGGTCCGGTTGTTCTGGTGGCTCCGGCATCGCCAGGAGTTCTGCCTTCAGCTCTTCTGACGTGGGGATAGGGTGGGTGGCGGGGCTATCCATTTAAGCTCCCTGTACGAGCTGGATGTGTTTCGGGAGTGATCCCAGCCAGTCCTCGAACGGCTGGTCCGCATCGACAATGATTTCCAGCTTGCCATTGGTCAACCGCCGGACGACACCTGGGCTTTCTGGGGACAACGGGATTTCAACCCACTCGCGGTTCAGACCGAGCAAGTCGGTAACCTCAAGGATCCGGCTGATGTGTTTGAACGACACAATTTCTAGCGGCATTGGTGCTCCATCACGCAGGCATTCTAGATTTCAGTGGGAGCAGTGTCAATGAGCGGACGCCTGTCCTCACTATTGATGAGCGTGTCTACTGCAATCGCCTATGTTCAGGAGAGCGGCGCGAGGCCAGAGGCTAGGGGCGACAAGAAGGAATGTCTTTCCTCTCGCCACGACCTATTCACCTTGTTTCTATGCGATTTCAGTGGAAGCGCTCATCAATCATGGGGGCTAGTCTACTAATACACGGGCAAAGATCTCGCAGGCCTCTTCGATCATGGCGCTGGAGATATCCAAATGGGTGACAGCCCGAAAGCTGTTGCCACCGATGGCATTGATTAAGAGTCCATCCTGCTTCAACACGGCGACGATCGCCGGGGGAGTCAGGCGATGGCCGATTACATCGAAGATGACGATGTTCGTGTCGACATCTTGAGGACTGATCCTGACCGCTGGAATCTGTTGCAGCCGTCGCGCCAGCCGCTTGGCGTGGTCATGGTCCACTTTCAATCGCCCGATATGGTGCTCGAGGGCATAGATGCCGGCGGCGGCGAGGATGCCGGACTGTCGCATCGCACCTCCATACATACGGCGCAGCCGCTTAGCCTTATCGAGGAGGGTCAGATCGTTCATCATCAATAGCGAGCCGACTGGTGCCCCCAATCCTTTCGAGAGACACACCGACAGGGTGTCAAAGTGGTGGGCATAGGAGGCCGGTGGCAAGGTGGTCGCGGCGATGGCATTGAACAGCCGTGCGCCATCCAAATGCATGGGGATGCCATGGGAGGCAGCCACCGCGCGAATCCGTTCAATCGTTGCCAGCGGATAAATTGTTCCACCGCCGCTATTATGGGTATTCTCCAAACAGATCAGCGCTGTTTGAATCGTGTGTGGGTCTTTAGGACGGACTGCCGCCTCAACCTGCTCGGCAGAGATGAGGCCTCGAACTCCCACGACCCAATGGAGTTGGACGCCTGCCAGCGCTCCGGCGGCACCCTGCTCGTAGCGCACGATGTGCGCCGTACTCTCGACGATCACTTCTTGGCCCGGTTGCGTGTGGAGACGAATGGCGAGTTGATTGGCCATCGTGCCGGACGGCACGAAGAGTGCGGCCTTTTTCCCAAACATCGCGGCCGCCATCTCTTGGAGGCGATTCACGGTGGGATCTTCGCCGTAGACGTCATCCCCCACTTCCGCGCGTGCCATCGCTTTTCGCATGGCGTCGGTGGGTTTCGAGACTGTATCGCTGCGTAGGTCGATCATCAAGCGTCTGTGCGCATGCTACAAGATCGTGGACTTCGCGCATTCTAGCAAATTTTCTCCTTGCGCGGGAGAGTCGGTCGCGGCAGGATGCCGTTCGTATGGCATGGCTTCGAGACGTGCTTCCCGCAGTGACCGATACAGAACCGGACGAGGCCGTCCCGGTGGGCTGGGCGTTCCTCTATTTTTTTCTGTCTTCTCTGCGGCTACTACATTCTTCGTCCCGTTCGCGATGAGATGGCGATCGAAGGCGGGGTACAGCACCTGCCCTGGATGATGACCGCCACCTTCGTGACGCTGCTGCTCGTGACGCCGCTCTTCGGGTGGCTCTCCGCCCGCGTGCCGCGGTATCGGTTGCTTCTGACCGTGTATGCATTTTTCGGTCTTCACTTGGTCCTGTTCTTCGTGGCAATGACGAGCCACCTGTCTCCACAGTGGGCTGCCCGCACGTTCTTCGTCTGGCTGTCGGTGTTCAATCTGTTCGTCGTGTCGATCTTCTGGAGTGTCATGGCCGACCTCTTTACTCCCACGCAGGGCGCCCGACTCTATGGCGTGATTGCCGCGGGCGGCGGTATCGGTGCGACGGTCGGCCCGCTTCTCACCACGGGGTTGACCTATCTCATCCCGATTGCTGCACTGCTGCTCATATCGGTAGGATTTCTCATCGCCTGCGGGTTCTGCGTCCATCAGCTGGATCGATGGGCGATGGCGCGTCCCTCTCGACAGATCGATCGGCAGGGCAAACCGCTTGGCGGCAGTATCTGGGCGGGGGGCAGGCTGGCACTTTCGTCGCCCTATCTTCTCGGCATCTGTCTCTACCTGTTCTTCCTCACGACGACCGCGACATTCTTATATCTGGAACAAATGCGGTTGGTGAGTGAGCAGATTCCCTCCTCGCAAGGGCGCACCCGCCTATTTGCCCTCATCGACCTGGTTGTCAACGTGCTCACGTTTCTGATGCAGGTGACTGTGACGAGCCGCGTGATCTGCCGGTTCGGGTTGGCGTCGGCGCTCGTCGTTCTTCCCGTGGCGAGCGCCATCGAGTTTGGCGTAATCGGCGTCATGCCGTTCCTGGTCGTCTTCATTCTTTTTACCATCGTGCGGCGCGTCGGTGAATATGCACTCGCCAAGCCGGCTCGCGAGGTCCTTTTCACGGTGGTCAGTCGGGAGGAGAAATATAAGGCCAAAAACTTTATCGATACAGCGATCTCACGCGGAGGCGATGCGACGACCGGGTGGATCGTGAATGGAGTGAAGACGCTGGGTGTTACGGCAGGGCAGATGGTATGGGTCCTGGTCCCCCTGGCGCTGCTCTGAAGATGGGTGGGGTGGTTCCTGGCCCGGCAGGATGAGAGGTTGAAGGGAGGGTGAAAAGGAAGCGGCCAGGTGCCCTCCTTGCTCGCAGATTGGGCACGATGAAAAGAGATGGAATGACACCCGCGCCGATCCCTTGCTACCGTAGCGCGCACGATCAGAATGTGCACGCTCGACTGGCGCAGTGGGACCAACGCGGGTGCCATTCCATGAGAGGAGAAGCGAGCTAGCTTGGAAGGATCATTGACGCGCGCAGTTGGAAGTACCCAGGCCACCATCCCCCTGCTTTACGTGTAAAAAAACCGCGTGCTATAGTCGTTGGAAGTTTTCGAGAGAGTCATTGGCGAATACGCTTCACGCCGCACGTTTCACGAGGTTCATGATGCCCGAAGTTCCAGTTAAACTATACATTGATAAACTATTGAAAGAATGCCGTAATGTGACAAGGCCTCTTGCGCTTCTGTCTGGCCCTGTCAAAGAGAAAGCCTTGCGCGCGATGGCGGATCGATTAGCAGCTGATGAGGAGAAGATTCTGGCCGCGAACGAGAAGGATGTAGATGCGGTCGGAAAGTCCTTCGAGGCCGATGTCATGAAGGACCGAATGAAAGCCGCCGTGGCCCGTTTGCGCATGACGACGGACGATATCAAGGAGATGGTCGAGCGTCTCCGCATAATCGCGGATCTTCCAGATCCAGTCGGTGCAGTCACATCACGGTGGGAACGGCCGGACGGATTGCAAGTCAGCCGTGTCCGGGTCCCGATCGGGGTCATCGGCGTAGTGTCGGAACTGAGCCCGCTCATTACAGTGGAATCGATTGCGCTCTGCTTCAAGTCGGGCAACCTCTGTGTGTTTCGTGGCGCGCCAGAGTGGGGTCTGACGCAGCAGGCTATCGGGAGCGGACTGCGTGAAGCCGCGGAACAGAACGGCGTACCGGTCGGCGCATGGATCATCATCGAACGCCCGGAAAAAGAGGTGGCGGTCGAGCTGATTCGGTCCGGTAATAGTCTCGATGCGATTATCCCGCGGGGCGGGGCGGGCCTCCGCAAAGCCGTCATCGAACAGGCGAAGATGCCGGTGCTCTGCTACGACGGGGGGCTCACACATATGTACGTGGATGCCGACACCGATATGCCGATGGCTCAAAACGTGGCGATTAACTCTAAGGTACAGAAGGCTATTGCGTCGAACTCGCTCGACACGCTGCTCGTGCAACAGGTGATTGGGCGACAGTTCTTGCCACCGCTGGTTAACCGCATGCTCGAAGAGTTTAAAATCGAGGTGCGGGCCTGTCCCAAGACCATGGCTCTCATGGGACAAATGGCGATGACTGGACATGCCTCGATCATCCCGGCAAAGGAGGAAGATTGGCACACTCAATTCCAGGGGCCCGTGTTGGCCGTTAAAATGGTCGCGAACATGGACGAGGCCCTGGCGCACATCGTGGCGCAGGGACCCTGTCTCACCGCCGTCATCGCGACCACGAGCTATGAATCGGCTATGCGGTTCACGCGCGAAGTGGATGCCAGTGCAGTGTTCGTGAATGCCTCGTCCCGGCTCAATGCCGGCGATAGCTATGGCATGGGTGCCGATATCGGGCTCAGTGGTTCGCGTCTCCATGCTAAGGGCCCGATCGGTCTTGAGCAGTTGACCTGCGAAAAGTATGTCGCCTTCGGCTCGGGCCAGCTGCGCTACCCGCATCCGGTGCCGGAGACGTATTTTGACGCGATCATGTTGAAAAGACCGTGAGGCGTCAGGCGTGGAACGTGAACCAAGAGCCGAGGTACGAGCGACGCTTCACGAACATTTAGCCTGGTGGGGCCTCAAACGTTTCACGTCCGACGCCGACTATTTCGCCTGGCAGCGAAAACAGCTCTCTCCTGCAGATCTGACTCAACTCAACGCACAGATCGATCGAAAACGGGGAGGAGAACGTCGCGATGAAATCGCCTTCTACGACCTGACTACCCAGCCGCTGATCCTTCCAGTCCTCTACAGCCAGCGCTACGAATATTACTGCGAGATTGGTTCACACGTGGCGGCTCGTTTCGGAAATGCGAACAGCATCCTCGACTTCGGCTGTGGTGTCGGAATTCTGTCAACCTTCTATGCGACTCAATACTCCGACAGACAGTTTGTCGGCGTCGATCGATCGCCGGCGTCGATTGCGGTAGCACGAGAGAAGGCGCGAAAGCTTGGTCTGAGGAATATCCGATTTGAGTGCGTCGACGTCGAATCTGAAAACCTTGCAGGAGCGTACGATCTGATTGTAGCCACCCATGCGCTGGTGCAGGCCGAACAAGACCCGGGGATTCCAAGTCACAGCTGGCAGACGTTCGAACGTGCCCGGGATGCGAAGCAGCAAACTGCGTTCGAACAACGAACGGGCATCGGCATACGACTGGATCGGCTTCGCGCGTCTTTGGCCCGGGAGGGCCGCATGATCGTATCCGAGAAGACCCGTCAGCTTGCGCGCCGCGTGCCGTTCCAGCGTGCATTGGCGGGGCGAGGCTTGCAGCCGGTCGAAGCGCCGAAGCCGATTCACTATCAGCTCGTCGAAGAAGTGGCGGACGATGGCCCCCTCTATGTATTGGGGAGGGGAGCGCCGCAGCAGTTTCAATGGGATGAATCGCCGGAGCCAGACGCTGGCGGTCCGTTCGATCGGAGCAACCTAAAGGCCGATTCAACCGATCCGGACGCCCCGCTCTATGAGAACCACTGGCCATCCGCGCAGCAAGTCTGGGAAAAACTACACGATACGCACCTCCTCAAAGAGACCACGAACCAGGGGCCAAACGGTCGTCAGCTGCATGTCGAACTCGGGCAAGCAGAGGAGGGGGTCTATCTGTATTGCGCCAACAGCTTGGATCAACGTCAGTTGGTGATTGTCGAACCAGCCCGCACGGTCATGCTGGAATCCTACTATCAGGAGATTGCCAGCAGCGTACTTTAGCAGGATGCTGAGAAAATCCTCCAGCGCCACAGACCTGGCGCGAGAAGCGCGAGAGATACGAGAAGGGCGCGATCCCACGTTCGAAATTCTGGGTTCAACGTTCCGAAGACCTCGGACCTCGAACCCTCGTTCGTCCCGCCTGTCTCGCGCGGCTATCCTGCGGGATCCTTACTACGAAGCGCCTGTCGGCGTGGTGCCTCCACAAACAGCGGGTGAGCCGAAGCCGTTCAGGAGTGAGGGACTTCTGTGCGAGCGCGACTCTTGATGGCCAGCACGATAAGGTCTTTTCCTCGAATCGCATAGACAATCCGATAGTCGCCTTCGCGAATCCTATAGAGGTGGTCCACCCCCTCGAGCTTTATGACGCCGGGGGGACGAGGACTGGCACGGAGTGCATGAAGCCGTTTTACGAGAAGCTTCCGAAGCGGTTTGGCAAATTCATGGAGTTGCTGCTCAGCAGGAGGGGCCACATATATTGTGGAGATTGCCTGGTGCAATCAGAACCCCAATTCTTTCAAAATGACATCAAGCGATTGGGCGCCCTTCTTGTTTGCCTGGGCCAAGGCCGCGCGGGCATCGACGAGATCGATACGATCTTCCAGGGCCTCCAGGATTCGCAGATCATCGATAGGCACCACTGCAGCGACCGCTCGGCCACGTCGGCGCAACAGCACACGCTCGTTGCCGAATGCCGCGCGGTTGATTGCATCGGCGAACCCCTCTCGCTCCTTATTGCCCTCTGGATTTCCCATGGCGCCCTCCACAGACAGCGTCCGGTCAGACGGACAGATCGTTCGAATGGTGCAAGCTGTACAGTGGGTAGGAGGCGAAGTCAATCGACGAGAGAACTTCACATGCCCTATTCCATTTTTTTCGAAATTGGCGTATGAAGTGGGGGCGGCGATTGCGTCGCGATGCGACATAACACAACCCACATCAGAGGAGATACTCAATGGCTAAGGGCATGACACAGAAGAAAGCAACCAAGAAAAAACCAGCCAAGACGGTGAAGGAAAAGCGCGCCGACAAGCTTGCCAAGAAGAGGGGCTAATGCAGCCCGCGCTTCGGCTGTTCTGACCGAAGCAACACCCACTGCGCCCATCGACGTGCGTCAGCGGCAAGCCGCGCACGTTGATGGTTGCGCTCTGGGACCTTTACCTGCCTGTGCCCATTCGTCTGATTGCACTCTGCTTCCATAACAGAACAAGCTGTCTGGTGTGAACGCCGTCCAATTTGCCGTCTTGATCTCTGGCTTGGCCGCCGGCGATGGTGCGTATCTATCGCGAGGTCCTATCCGATAACGACGGTCCAGGTGATCGCACGCTCTTCGGACGTCACGAGTGCAGGGGGTGGCCTGTCTCAGCTATGGTCACACTATGGCAATACTGCCTTCAGTGCTGAACCCTGTCTTTGAGACCATCACAGGTGAGGCTCCGGCCTCCTTCAGTTTGTTTCCTAAACCGGAAGACACGAGAACCTCTTGAAGGTCTTCGGTTGCCTGATCGAGGAGAAAGTCGAACGCGATGACAGCGTAATGGAGGGGGTGGCCATGCGGCCCATCGACACGGAAGACCTGGGCACGACTGGTTCCTTCCTAGAAATCTGCGATGTGGTGTTTGGGAAACTGCTGGCGTAGGTAGAAGCGGATCACGTCAAATTTGGCTGTATTGCTCAAGTGCTTTGTTTGAACCTTCTCCGATATCTCATGTTCAAAGAGCCGGCATGGCTGGCCTCCCCTTCGGCGCTCACGATGAGGATCAGCATCTAATTATACGCCCGCTGCCTGTCCGAAGTCAGAAGGTCAGACACAGTTCCTGGTATCTTTTCCCGCTCCGCAGAAAAGACTCCCGACCCATGAATTTCATCCAGTCTCGTTTTTGAATCGATGCACCGACTATTTCTTCCGGTAGACGTTCAGCCCGACCTTCTCCTCGCGGTTTGGAATGGTCACATTGCCCTCCGTCGAGGCAATGATGATCGTCTTCCCCGAAGCAGAGGGCCCGAACTCTTTGGACAGATCTACCTTGATCGTCAGCATAGTCCCTTCGACGGTCATCTCCACGTTCTTCATGATAGTGGCCTCTCTGTGATAGACGAAGCGTGAGCACACACTGTCACAACTATGGTGCAACCTGTACCGCGGTTAGGGGAGGAAGTCAATCGACGGAAGCGCCTCACGCAGTGCCAACGACCGTGGGGCGCGACGCGCGAGACATGCGAGAACGGCACGACCCGAAGTTCGGACTTCGACGTTCCGAACACCTCGAACTTCTGGCGTTGAACTCCCGTCCGCCGCCCAGACGGTCTTGTTCTTTTGGTCAGTTCGGTCTGCCTAGTCTGTCTCGTCTATTTGGTTGAACCAGACTAACCAGATAGACCAGATGGACCGGGCTTGGCCCAGACATGCGGACCATCCAACTTCTCGGGAGTCAATATCGTTTTTCCGTAATCTTCAAGGCCCGTTACCCTCCAGCAAGCACCGGCCGAAAACCGGCGTTGGTCAGGATGCGGGCGACTGTCTCGCGTTGGTCGCCTTGAATTTCGATCTGTCCCTCCTTCACCGTGCCCCCGGCACCACAGGCTTTCTGCATCTCATTGGCGAGTGTCTCTTTCTCGGCCAGACCGATGCCGAGAAAGCCCGTGGCGACCGTCACGGTCTTGCCGCCGCGGTGTGCAGTCTGGCGAATGATATCCACCCGCCCGCGGTTTTTCTTTAGTGCGATAGATGCCGCGCCGCCTGGGGCGACACCAGGCCGCACCTCTGGCCCCAATGGCAGGCCCACATTCTTCAGGGCTGCGAATGGACTGGTCCAGACGATCGGCTCACCACTCGTGGGAATGCGTCTCTTCTCTTTCATCGTTCCACCTTCTCATCGCAGCCATAGTCTGCCGTCCACGGATCACCGCCCGAGCGGGGTTGCAACGCTTTTCAAAGTCGTTAATTCAATGTGCGCGGTGCTCTCTCCATTGGCCATCCAAATCTGTCCTTCTTGAATGGTGCATTGCAGCTGCATGCTGGGCTGCGCAAGCTGAGCCAAGGCCCGGCCCCCGTCAAGGGGCAGATTCAGCACGGCTAAATTATTCAATCGCTCGAGTGGGACCATGTGTTTCTCCCACCACTGCTCAGCGCCACGACCGCCATAGGTATAGATGCAGACCCGTTTCGCGCGACCGCAGGCCTGGCGAATGGGTTTCTCATCAGGCTGGCCCACCTCGATCCAGAGGTCGATGGCGCCTGTCATATCCTTCTGCCAGAGCGCCGGCTCCTCTTCGGTGCTTAACCCACGGCCAAACGACAACGCCTCATGTGCGTGCAGCACGAAGACCAGCAAACGCACCATCATGCGCTCGTCGGTTTCAGACGGATGGCGTGCCAGGGTGAGTGTATGGTCCTCATAGTAGTGGCGGTCCATGTCGGCGATTTGGACTGTCGCTTTGAAAATGGTCGCGTTCGAAGCCATAGAATCGTCGTTCCTTGGTTCCGGAAAGATTCAGATGGATGGGGCCGGCAGCCTTCGCTCACATGTCTTTATACGCGATGTACCACCCTTCGAC
>JAENWB010000097.1:0-35645 GCA_016650275.1 Nitrospiraceae bacterium
CGTCAATCATGTGCTCACGCACAACACCGGCGCCAACATCGGGGTGATCGTCAATGAATTTGGAGAGGTCGGGATCGACGGCGAACTCATTGTCGCCGACGAAGATGCACTGATAGAGATACGCAACGGCTGCATCTGCTGTACCGTGCGCACTGACCTGGTGGCAGGCGTGAAGGTCCTATTGGAGCGCAGTGACATCAACCTGGATCGCCTGATCATCGAAACCTCAGGACTGGCCGATCCGGCGCCGGTGTTGCAGACTTTTCTGGCTGACACTGATCTGTTGAACCGAGTCGAACTGGAATCCGTCGTGACTTTGGTCGACGCAGCCAATTTCCAACGTCAGATCCACGACGGCATTGCACGTGAACAGATTGCCTTCGCTGATCTGATCGTGCTGAACAAAGTCGAGCTGCTGGACACTGATGAAATCGCGCTGCTGGAAAAGGATCTGCGCGCGATCAATCCGATCGCTGTCATTATCCGCACCAATCACTCCGAAGTGGCAACCGATACGCTGCTCGGCGTGCACCGGTTCTCGTTGCCCAATGTGCTGGCGATCGAACCTGGCATTTTGCAAGACGAGCATGACCATGAACACGACAATTCAATTACTTCCTGCGGCGTTGAGACCAGTCATGCGCTTGACCCGGACCGCTTCAATCGCTGGGTCAATCAGCTGGTTCAGCAGCAGGGCCAACACATCATGCGCATGAAAGGTGTGCTGAATTTCCACGGCGAGGCGCGGCAGTTCTATTTTCACAGCGTGCACATGCTGTTGGAGGCAAAGCCGGGAAAGCGCTGGCCGTCTGCTGAGACGCGGCAGAGCCGTTTCGTGTTCATCGGCCGTCATTTCGATCGCGCGGTGTTGCAACGAGGTTTTCTCGATTGCGTGTACGAAATCTCTCGTCGTTCCGTTGCCCAACCTGTCCTGTAATCGGAGCGTATTGTGAGACTACAACACTACCTCGGCGGCCTGGAAAATCTCGGGCCGGTCAATTTTTTTGACAAAAAAGTATTCATGGCGGAGTGGGAAAAGCGCATCTTCGGCATTCACACCGTGATGATGGCCGAAAGCACCCATTTGGCTCACGCGCTGCCGAAATATCCGATCGCGCAAGTGCCGACCACGTTCAAGGAAACCTGGACCTGGGCCTCGCTGCGCACCGGCGCCGAAAGCATGCAGCCTTTCGAATATTTCAAATATCGCTATTACGAAAAATGGCTGATGGGTATCAGTCAGTTCTTCGTCGATCGCGGCTACGTGGCCGCCGAAGATTTGGCCACATTGACTGAGCACTACCGTGCGAATCCCGATGCTCCGCTACCAGAACAGCCCAACCTGGCACTCAAGGAACAGGTAGTCCGGTACCTCCATCACGGCGACTCTGGTCTGCGCGCACCAGTTGCTCCGGCTCGCTTTACTATCGGTGACACCGTCTACGTCGCCGATCCAGAGGCCGCCGATCACACTCGACTGCCGGGATTTTTGCGCAACAAAATGGGCACCGTCAGCGAAGTGTACCCAGGCGCGTTCGAATACTTTGTGTCGACCGGGCCGGACGGTCTAGCCGGGCCGCAGCATGTGTATTGCGTGTCGTTTGACGCCTCGGACATTTGGGGGACAGACAAGAGCGAACCCAACACCGTCATTTACGCCGACCTTTTCGACGCCTATCTGAAGCCTGCTCACTAGATTTACGCGAAGGAAATCTCGTGGCCGCACTATTTGATTACGATGAGAACCGCGAAGCCGCCAGCGCGGCCAAAGTGCGCGCGCTGGAGGCGCTGCTGATTAAAAAAGGCGTGCTTGGCAGTGATTCTGTCGACGCGGTGCTCAGCCATTTTGAAACCGTTGCCGGCCCTTTCAACGGCGCCCGTATCGTGGCGCGGGCATGGCTTGACTCAGCATACAAACGCCGTTTGCTGGACGATACTCCGAAGGCCATCGCCGAACTGAACTTCCCGGGCATGAATGGCGCCGAAGGCGAGCACATGAAAGCCGTCGCCAACAGTGAATCTGTGCACAATCTGATCATCTGTACCCTGTGCTCTTGCTATCCGTGGCCGGTGCTGGGCCTGCCGCCTTACTGGTATAAGGATCCGGTGTTCCGCTCGCGCGGCGTACGTGAACCACGCGCCGTACTGCGTGAGTTTGGTGTGACGATTTCGGCAGACAAGGAAGTCAAGGTATGGGACAGCAGCGCGCAGATCCGCTGGTTCGTCATTCCTGAACGGCCGGCTCACTCCGAGCATCTGAATGAAGCACAACTTGCTGCACTGGTCACACCGGAAGCCATGATGGGGGTCGCGCTGGTTCCTTCTCCATCCGCCGCATAAGGCATCTGATGTTTACTCGATTCGAAGAATATGCCGCAACGCAGATGCTTGGGCAACCTGACTCGCCGCCACGCAGTGAGGGAAAGCTGTTCTTTAGCGAAGAATGGCAACGCACTGTGTTCGGTATGGCGCTGGCCTTGTCCAAGGAGGGGCACTTCGAGTGGGAGGACTTCAGGCACAATCTGATTAATGCTATCGCTGCTTGGGAAAAGGATGCCTGCGCTGGCGAAGCCACGTGGGACTATTACGAGCAGTATGCAAAGGCGCTGATTGAAATACTCGAACAACGTGGCATTCTCGAGCGGGGCGAACTGGAGCGGCAGATGACGCCAGACGAACCAAGCAAGTGAACCGCCGTCATATCCGTCCGTTCCGCCGTCTCACACATTCGTCTGTACAAGCAGCCACATGTTTAATTTCAGGACTCAAGCTGGGCCTGATGACATTGTACCTATTTCTTGGCATCGCAAACATTGTTGTCTTGGCATGGGCATTAATAGGCCTGTGCCATGAATCGTCGCTGCTCGGCGCAGCAGACGCGACTGCTACTGGATGAACCAAGGGCGGGATCTCTCGCATCAACGGGTGACTCCCGATGAAGAAGGAGGACTTATGTCAGAGCAGCCAGTGAGTCAATCCGATACGTTGTCGCTTGACAGTCTCACTCTTGCTCTGGTCGTCAACGGTATGGGTGCCTGCACGGACGAGGCGGTTGCGGATCTTCGACGCTATGTCGCGTCCAAAGCAATCACGCATACCTCTGTGGAATTCGATGTGTCCCTGGAGCGTGCGAAACAGCACTTTGCCGAAGGGGACGCCCACTTCTTTCTCTGCGACGGTGAGCCCTGTCAGCGACAGAGACGTTTTGAGGCTACGGCCAATGCTCTGCAGTATGAGGCTGAACGCATCGGCTGTCGGATTTCACCCACGGCCTGTCAAGGGCCCTGCAAGCAAGCTCCGGTGGCGTTGCTGCGTGTGGGCCAGGGATGTGAATTATTTGCTCAGTTCGCGCGCCGTCGGGAGTGGGAGGCTGTGTTAGGTTTTGCTCAACGAGCGGCTCAGGCGAAGACCTTGCTCGTCGATGCCGGGACGGCGAAGCCGTTCCGGTTCGATCCCGTCCATGAATTGGAAAAGCCCAGTGCGGCGCTCGAATACGCCCAGTTCCTGTTAGGGCATTTCGAAGGAGTGGTGGAGTTGCCTCTGGAGCAACGATCCATCCAGAAGGAGGTTGTCGGAAGTTGGGAGGCCGGCGGGCGCTTCCTGAGTCTTCGGATGGCTGCCACGTATCGACGGACGAATGGTTCGTGGGATCGGCATCAGGCCTTTATCATCCTCGGTCCAGACGAGGAGACCGGTACACTTGTGAGCCGTGCGTACACCGACGGGGGGATGATCCACGAGTTTCACATCGTCATCGAGGAGAAGCGGCTGATGTTTGCGGATCGCGTGCCGCACCACGTGTCCGCTGTCGCCGCTCGGAAAGTGCTGACTCCTACCACGCGCGGATATGAGGAGACGCTGGAAATCGACCGGGGGCGCGGGGTCTTCGAACCCTATTACAGTATGTCCATACTGAGAAAGTGAATCTCGGTTTCTTCGTAACTTCGCTTCTCTGCTTGACTCCTCCGCTTTCTGAAGCTCCACCATGGTGACCTCGCAGTGCGCTTGAATAATCGTCTCCGCCACAACGTCCGTGGACGGCAGAATGCTCCCGACGACGCGAGTGAGCCGGCATTATTGGGATGTCGAACGAGGGGAAAAAGGAGGGGAGGGAGGACTAGCAGGCTGAGGAAAAACTCTTGTAGTAGACCAGAACTTCACTGGCCTGCACATCTTGTACAACGGGGGCACACCATGCAGGATGCTCAAACAGTCCGTCCAGCAAGGCCGCAATGAGCGAAGAGGCGAGGCGTACACTTCGGTACGTTGAGCTTCTGAGCGAAGCGAGAACGCCGCATGGGAGAAGGCGCGTTTCGGCGCGCCGGGGTTGGGCGGGTGAGAAGAGCGACTATTTCAGCATCCTGCTGCTATTGAATGCCTGCCTGGCGTTGCAGCCACCGCACATACTTCACGATCTGATCGACATCCGCGGGGGTAACGCCTTCGATCTTCGGCATGTTGCCGAATTCCCAATGGTGCGCCTTGACACCGTTGGCCGCAGCATATTGGAAGGCCTGATCCCCGTGATGGTGCGGCTCGTAGATCTTATGCACTAACGGAGGTCCGTGGTCGGTTCCCGCCGCTTGTTTTCCATGACAGTCCGCGCAGTTCGCGTTGAATGTGGTTTCGCCCACTTGGAATTCGGTCGGTGCAGGAGCGGCCACGACCGCTTGTGTCGGTTGCGAGGAGTCGCAGGCCACGAGGAGGCCTAATCCCAGCAACCACATTCCCATCTGAAGTCGTGACGGCATCGTGATGTTCATGGATTTAGTACCTCTGATCTTGTTCGTTTGGTCTGTTCGGTCTGTCTGTTTGTTTGGTTGAACTGGACGAATGAGATGAACCAGACGGACTAGACTTGCCCTCACGGCGAACCTTCGAAGTTCCTGAATGCCGCAATAGTTTTTTCTCAGCTAGAGCCGGGCACCGAACAGGATGTTCAAACAGGATGGCCAGCAAGGCCGCAGGCGAATCGAAACCAGAGGCGTACCCTCTGGGGCGCACGGTGCGACGAATAAGGAGCACCACGTCTGTGCGCGCCGCCGAGTGGTGAGGCGGCCGGGTCCCCGTTGAGGGTCTGAACGATGTGAGAACGACGCTGGCCGCCTGTTTCAACGTCCTGAGGTTATCGCATATGCGATGGGATCCACAACCCCGGCCTTCGCAAATCCCTCCCGCCGGATCACGCAACTATCGCATCGCCCACACGCCTGGTCTCCCACCGGATCGTAACAACTATGGGTCAAATGAAACGGGACATGCAGTTCGATCCCTTGCCGGATGATTTCCGCTTTCGTCAGCATCAGCAAGGGGGCTTTGACATGGAGGGGGTTCCCTTCCATGCCGGCTTTTGTGCCTTCCTTCACCGCTGCTTCGAACGTGCGAATGAATTCAGGCCGGCAGTCTGGATAACCGGAATAGTCGAGCACGTTCGCGCCAAAATAGATGAAAGACGCTCCCACGACCTCCGCGTGCGCTGCGGCAATTGAGAGAAAGATGAGATTCCGTCCCGGCACATAGGTGACAGGAATGCTCCGGCTACGTTCGGTACCCTCGCGGTCCTTTGGCACTGTTTCCGGGCCGGTGAGCGCCGACCCGCCGATGGCGCGAAGATCTAGATTCATCACCAGATGGTTCGCCACGCCCAAGGCGGCTGCGACCTCCCGCGCCCGCTCCACCTCCACCGCATGCCGTTGTCCGTAGGCTATCGTGAGGAAGTAGAGTTCGCATCCCTCCTGCTTGGCGATGGCCGCCGTGACGGTGGAATCCAGCCCTCCACTCGCCAAGACGACTGCTCGATGTTTCATTGGCTTCATCACACCCACTCCCGCATACGGAGGAGGGTACCAAGTGTGGGTACAGAACGCGAGCCTCGCCTAACGAGGATTCATGATTGGCGAGATGCGGACGATGTAAGGCAGGGATTAGGGCCTATCGCGCAGAGGAACGCTTAGTCGCGATCTTCCTCTCGCTCGATTCTTTCCAGCAGCTCTTCTTTCGACTGACACTCGACGCAGAGCTTTGCAAACGGGACGGCTTCCAATCTCCGTTCACTGATCTCTATGCCACACTCTGCGCAGATACCATAGGTGCCTTCGGTGAGCCTCGTTAACGCTTCATCGATGGCCTGCCGGCGGCGATTGCGCATTTCCATCAAGGAAATGCCCAGCTCGCGATCGAGATCCATGAGGGCTTGATCGCCGACGTCGCGGGCAGATTCAAGCCGTCGCTGTTTATCTTCAAGGAGGGATTGGCCCAGATTCTCTTCAATCTCTTTGATAATTTCCTGGCGCTTCTGCATCAACATCTGCTGAAGGACTTGGCGGCGGTGCTCCCGGTCTTCGCGTTCCTTAGCCGATTCTTTCGGTTTGGCCGCCAGGGGAGAGACGGCCATGCTGATGGGCTTTTCGAGGACCACAATTGCCGCGGGCTTTGGTTTGCTCACTGGTTTCTCGAGCTTTGCCCGCCTCGCCGGCTTCGGGGGCTTCGTCCGTACTTTGGCCTTTGCCACCGGTTTCTTCTTGGTAGGGGTTTTTGTTGCCATGACGGGTTCTACTCCTGGGCTGAACGTCGAATAGCCAAAAAAAGTTTGGCATTCATAGCACGGTGCCAGGACTCTTGACAAGGGGCAGTGGGGAAGAGGCTGAGAGGGGCTAGCAGGCTGCGAAAAAACTAGTGTGGCACGGTGGAAACTAAACGGTCCGCACGTCTAGGACAACAGGAGAACACCGCGCAGGATGCTCAAAAAGGCCGCCCAGCAAGGCCGCAGCGAGCGAAGAGGCGAAAGTGTACGCTTCGGTACGTTGAGCTTCTGAGCGAAACGAGAACGCCGCTGGCGGACTTTTTCAGCATCCTGCTAGGGATAGAGGATCGTCGAATGGATGGGGTGGCCGACCAGTTTGTCCCGACCCTTAAGGCCCTGGAGTTCCACGAGAAAGTCGAGTCCGACGATTTCGCCTTCCAGCTGCTGGACGAGAGACACCACCGCGGCCGCTGTGCCCCCCGTGGCCAGCAAGTCATCCACGATCAGCACGCGTTCTCCCGCACCAATCGCATCGCGGTGGATGGCAAGGGAGTTCGACCCGTACTCGAGGCTGTATTTGATTTCAAAACTGTCGGAGGGCAACTTGCCGGGCTTCCGGACTGGCACGAAACCGGCGTTCAACCGGTTCGCCAGTAGCCCACCGAAAATAAACCCGCGCGATTCAATGCCGATGACTTTGGCGATCCTTTGTCCCTGATAGTAGGCGGTCAGTTCATCGGCAATCGACGACAGGGCGCGGGCGTCTTTGAGCAGCGTGGTGATGTCGTAGAAAAGAATACCGGGTTTGGGAAAATCGGGAACTTCGCGAATGAGGGCGTGATAATTGACGGCGGTCATCGATCAGAGCAGGTCGGCTTGTGTCATGGTCCTGCGTTCAATGGTATGGCGCAAACGCGCCAAGGCGGCCATTTCAATCTGCCGGACCCGCTCACGGGTCAACCCCATCTCCCGGCCGATTTCTTCCAACGTCTTGCCCTCACTCCCATCGAGCCCAAACCGCGCCATGATAACAGTTTGCTCCTTCTCCGGCAACTCCTGCACCCACTCCATCATCTCCGCCCGACGCATTACTCCCTCGGCGGTATCGGCAGGCGACACACATGAAGGGTCCTCAATCACATCGCGCAAGAACGTATCCGCGCCCTCATTGATCGGACTGTCCAACGAACAGGTGGTACGAACCACTTGCTTGAGATCCAACACCTCTTCGTCCGTCGTCTTCATCCGTGCCGCCACTTCCGACGCGGTCGGTTCTCGTCCGAGTTCCTGGACAAGCCGCTCCACTTTGCCGAGGTAGCGATTCAGCCGCTCCACCACATGCACCGGCAACCGCACGAGCTTTCCCTGATTGATAATCGCTCGTTCGATGTACTGCCGGATCCACCAGGACGCATACGTACTGAAGCGAAACCCGCGCTTATAGTTGAATTTTTCGACGGCCTTGATAAGTCCAAGATTGCCTTCTTCGATGACATCGGCGAAGGGGAACCCTCGATGCATATAGCGCTTACCGATACTGATGACCAGACGGAGATTCGATTCGATCATCTCTTGGCGCGCCTGCTCGTCGCCCGCCATGACCCGCTTGCCCAGCTGCTGCTCTTGCTTAAAGGTTAGCAAGGTCGAGCGACGGATCTCGCGCAAGTAGCACTTGAGGGTATCCAATCCTTCGGAGCGGCGACTCTGTTTTTCCTCGCCGGCGGACGACTCGTCCACTTCCGGAGACGCGGCAGTGCCCTCGTCGTCATGGTCGACGACGTGCCGGCGCGCTTCGCCCAGATCGTGTAACTCCTCGCCACCTCGTGACATACGTTACGTCGCTCCTAACTGGTTGCCCTCAGTACCACACTTGGAAATCTGAAAATCGTCCTGTCGCCGGACTCCACTCCACTTCAACGGCTGTCACTCGCGACGCCGGAGGCCCAGTCTTTACCTGTTCGATCAGGATCACAATCTGGTCTTTGGGGCCCTCGACTTCAAGTTCGACTCGGCCATCATCGAGATTCCTGACACCTCCGCAGAGTCCTCGTTGCGATGCAACGCGAGCCGCGAACGCACGATACCCGACGCCTTGGACTCTTCCCTTCACAAACAGTCTCGCTCGGAGAACTGCCGGTTCAGTCGGTTCGGCCATACATTCAGACAGACCGCGCTTTACCCACGATGCCTATCCAACGAACGGATACTCTCACACCTCCGCGGAGGCGTCACGCGTTTTGCGATTCTGCGCGAGAGAATCTTGTACAACGGCGCAGAAAAATACAGAAGGGAAACGGGGAGGAGATTCGACGCACGCTTGCAGGGCGCAACTACTTCAATGCACGTGCGCGGGAACGTCATGAATAATTGTCGGGAGATTGCTCCGATTCGCGGCGTGAGTGCCACCGCAATAGAAGAATGGGCTACGGGCCGAGAGCGTGGGTTGGTACTTGGAAGCGAAGACAGTGCAGGGTGTATACGCCCGCATCAGATCCGATAACACGAAAATGAGCGGGCGGCATGAGCAAGCTTGGTTTGGTCGGGGCGAGAGGATTCGAACCTCCGACCCCTGCGTCCCGAACGCAGTGCGCTACCGGGCTGCGCTACGCCCCGACAAAATCAATAGCATCACGAAGCGAGGTGGGATTGTCTTACATCAGAGGGTCGAAACGCAAGCCATGGGCATCGGCCACCCCTCGACAGGTAATCTTGCCGCCAGCCAGGTTCACCCCTTTTGCCAGCCCTGCGTCTGCCCGCACGGCCTCCTCCACTCCCTGCGAGGCGAGACGAAGAAGATAGGGAAGCGTGGCGTTCGTCAACGCGACAGTCGACGTGCGCGGAACAATTCCCGGCATATTGGCCACACAATAATGGAGCACCCCGTCCACCGCATAGACCGGGTCCGAATGAGTGGTGGGTTTCGTGGTTTCAAAGCAGCCGCCTTGATCAACCGCGACGTCCACCACCACGGCTCCTGGCTTCATGCGCGCCACCAGTCCACGCGAGACCAACTTAGGCGCTCGAGCCCCAGGAACGAGGACCGCCCCGATCACAAGATCTGCGGCCATCACCGACTCGTCAATCGTCGCTTGGGTGGAGGCACGCGTCACAATTCGACCACGATACAATTCGTCGAGCGCCCGGAGCCGTTCAAGGTCGAGATTGATCACCGTCACCTGAGCCCCCATCCCGACGGCAATCCGAGTCGCCGCACTCCCCACCACTCCAGCTCCCAGCACCACGACCTTCCCTGGCTCCACGCCAGGCACACCGGCCAAGAGAAGCCCGCGCCCTCCTTGCGTCTTTTCCAGATAGCGCGCGCCGATCTGCACCGACATCCGGCCCGCAATTTCGCTCATCGGCTTGAGCATCGGCAGCGTGCCGCCTTTCGCCTCGATCGTCTCGTAGGCAATCGCGGTGATCGTGGTATCCAGGAGGGCCTTCGTGAGCTCCGGCAAGGATGCCAAATGCAGATAGGTAAACAGGGTCTGGCCTGGATGGAAGAAATGGCATTCGGAGAGCAGCGGCTCCTTGACCTTCACAATGAGCGTCGCTTGTTGAAACAGCTGCTCTTTTGACTCTGCCATGGTGGCGCCGGCACTCCGGTAGTCCTCATCTGAGTATCCGCTGCCGACTCCCGCCGATGGTTCGATCCAGACATCGTGGCCAGCCTGACGCAAAGCCCGCACCCCATCGGGCGTGACACTGACACGATACTCATGATCCTTGACCTCTTTTGGGACCCCGATGACCATGGCCGCTCCCTCCTTGCAATCCATCACCGTAATTCTCAATTCATTCTATATACAATGGCTGTAACAATGCACGGTCTCGCTCGCGGGGACATCCCCACCAAGTGGACAGCCCGCGCAGGCCTGGTGTAAGATTTGCCCGCTCATCAGCTCACGATCGACAGAGGGAGGATCTATGGATTCTGCAGTTGGGTCCTGCAATGCCTGTGGCGCTACCGGCACCGCGCTCATGAAGTTATCGCTCGGGAAGGACTTTTTCGGTCGAGCCTACGATCGACTGTCCCCCTCGACCGATCAAAGCCCTAAATGGTACTGCGAAGGCTGCTCGATGCAGAAAAATCTCCAGCGAGACTTTCGCGATATCCTGGGGGAATTCGACAAACTTACGGCTGGCCAAGGCTCCACCCTGTCCTCCCAGGAAGAATTTCAACGGGCCTCGTTACGGCTGCGAGAGATTGCGGCGATTCTTGCCGGAGCGGCGGGCCACGCCCCGTTCCTCACCGCAGCCGACGTCACACTACTGATCGGCCGTATGCAAACCACCACGATGCAGGCCTAGGAACCATTCGTGTCGATCTTCACCCGACATATTTTTGTCTGTACCAACCAGCGGAGCCCGGACGATCCCCGAGGGAGTTGCTCCAAGCTTGGATCTGAGGCGCTCCACGCCCACTTTAAGCAAGAAGCGAAGCGGCTGGACCTGAAAGACGTCGTCCGCGCCAATAAAGCCGGGTGTCTCGATCATTGTGCCGAAGGGCCGAGCGTCGTGATCTATCCAGAAGGCGTGTGGTATCAAGTCAAATCCGAAGCCGATGTGACGGAAATCATGGAGCGCCACGTCATCAAGGGCGAGGTCGTGACCCGTCTCGTCATGCCCGATCACCCGGTTCCCGCGACACTTTCTCCACTCAAATCGTAGCGTCGCACCACAAGGATCGTCATGGCTGTCGAAGAAAAGTGGAAAGCCAACCTGGAAAAGGTGGCCTTCATGAAACAGTTTCCCGGACTACTCGGAAACTGGGATGCCTTGGCGGGTAAAACCATCAAGGCCGTCATCCCTCTCAAGGGTAAACAGGGAGCCGCAGTGCTGGTGTGCACCGATGGCAGCTTTACCATCGTGCCCCCGATGGCGCCTGAGCCCTACGAGTTGGGCGAGGCCTTGGCCGTGGCACGGGCGCTCCTCGAACCGACGCATCAGACGGCCTACGTGGAGTATGATCGACTGGTCGAGAAGGACAAGGACGCCCTCAAGTCCGCCAGGGTCGAGAAGATTCTCGGAGCGATTCACAACAATCTGGAGCAGAATCCAGAATTGAAAGATCGCTTGAAAGAACTCGTGAAGGAGTGGAAGTGAGCAGCAGCCTCCCCGATAGAAACATGTTCGATATCTTTTCCCAAGGTCTCTTTGAAGGAATCAAACCCATGATGATTATTCGCGATCACCTCATTCGCCATCCCGACCGCTGCACCCATCAAGCTGTCTGCGTCCCGATCTGCCCGACCGGCGCCTGGCTCTCGACTCCTCCCTACAAGTTCGATCCTTCCCGCTGCCTGGAAAGCTGTCGCCTCTGCCTGGATGCCTGTCCTACGCAGGCCATCTACGGGGTGTTCAAGAAGGGGGAGAAACTGCTGGAGCCACAAAAAAAGACGGGGTAGCCTGGCAGACCCTCTGTGCTCGCGCAACGCGCGGCCTCAGAAGGATGCGAGGGAGTAGGCAGACCGTCCTTCTTGCTCGCAGAGCCCCCACGATAAGGCGGTGGTCGCTCGATGCGCGCAGTGAAGAACCATCTGCCTGCTCCCTCTGGGGAAGTTGGGGAGTCAGAAGGCCCTCGTTGGACGCGCGCAGTCGGGAACCAACCAGGCCACCCCTTGAGAAAGACGAAGAGAAAAGAAAGAACCCTGTCAGTTTCCGCTTTCCTTCTCCCCCTCACCGGCTCAGCTTCTTCGCTCCTTCGGCGAAGTTGCCTCGAAACTCTTCTCGCCAGACGTGTAGGAGGACCACGAAAGAAATTCTTAGTCCTCGACGCGCATCCGTTCCATCCGCGACTGAAGAAGGATGGAAATGAAGACCTTCGCTTAACGCATAATGTTTAGGGATCAGCCAGCCATCATAGACGAACTATCCAGATCCTTTTCTGTCACTCCACCAACTGCCTATACGATTTGCTTTCGGAGACGCCCCCAGCAGGCTGTGCCGACGTAGCCGCAGGCGAAGGTTCCGGTCGTGAGCGCCATGATTTGGTAGACCTTGCTGCGGGGGATTTTTACTTTTACGGCGGGGTTCAGGAGATCGGGCGAATTCATGACGAGCTTGAGCGATTCGCCGGCGGAGAGAATCGGCCACATGCAGGACAATCGCAGATGGGTTTCATGTCGTGGAATTGCCATAGCGTAGAGCCAGCCTTGGTCAAGATGCTCCACTGCCATACGAACAAGTTTACTCAGGACTGGCTGAAAACGTGCACGGTTCTGCTGGTCCAGTAAGTCCCGCGCGGTGAGTCCGGCTTCGGCCAGCATGGGCGCCGGCACATAGCAGCGGCCTTCCTGGAGATCATGCGCGATATCTTTCACAATGTTCGTGAGTTGGAGGCCTTTCCCAAACCGCACAGCAACCTCGGCCATCTCTCGCACCTTCCACGAGGCCAACCCTGTCCGGTGCGCACACATCAAATCCGTCCAGAATTCGCCCACACAGCCAGCCACGTAATAGGTATAGCGGTCCAGATCATCGAGCGTCTTCAGAGCCGTGAGATCTCTCGCTGACGTGCCGGGGAAGACGGCGAGGTCCATCTCCATGCCTTGCGTCAGCGTGGTCATAAGCCGTTGTATGCGGCGCCTATCGTCCGGTGAAAAGGTCTGGAAGAGCTTGAAGCAGTCTTCCAGTCGTTCGAGCAGGATACGCTCGGCAGAGCTCTGCTGGATTGGTCCCACCGCTTGCTGGATCTCTCGCACCTGAGCCCAGGCAATCTGATCGCTCACGAACTGCGCTTTGAATTGGCCAAGTAAATCCAACCGACGCGGACGATCGATCAATTCCGTATCCGCAATCGTGTCCGCTGCGCGGGCAAAGAGGTAGGCGAGGCTGACTTGATCGCGCACATCTGCCGGAACTACGACCAACGTCGTATAGAAGAGACGGGACACTTGTTTGAGAAGATCGCGGAGCAGTTCCTGCTTGGAGGTCTCTATGCTCGTAGCCACACTTATCGCACTTCCAGGGTCCCTTCCATCCCTTTGTCGCGATGGCTGGGCAACGGCCAGAGACGTTTGTCACAGTAGATGGGAAATGTGCCAGGCTGAGTCGGAATAAAAGTAATGGTGACCGTCTTGCCGGCACTCACATCCTGCTCGACGGTTAGGCTTCCCGCCGGGTCCTTGATGATAAAATTGTGCGGGATAATCGTGGTTACACTGGTCAGCGTCAGTTCCACCGGCTTCTCAGCTTCGACAATCAAATGGTTGGGAGTATATGAGTAGCTATCAATCGTGACCGTGGCTCGCTGTACCCCGTCTGCCGCCACCGGGATTACCATGGAAGGGCCGGACTGCGAGGGTTCCGCTGCATGAACGATTGTCACGCCGACAGATGTCAGCAACCAGACCGCCGCCAACAGGTGGAGCACTCGCAGGGGCACCGTTCGCATGAGCACTTCTAACAGGAAGGACGGGAACGGGTCAACTTTGTCCAGGAGTATCAGCCACTTCGGGCACCTTGACCTTGGCAGTTAAGGAGTTATTCCCTACTACACATCGTCATCGCAATCTCGATTGAGATGCAATTCGCCGAATCGGTTAGTATAATCACCCTTACCGGTGACTCGCCCGAACAACTGGGCGAGAACGTGGTCTTGAAGGAGGATCTCGATGAAGTGGTTGAAGGGCATGTCCCTGCTGTTGATCGCCAATATTCTGATCATGGTGACGCTCTCGATCACCGTGCCGGTGCTTATCAATATTGTTCTGCCCATGTTCGGGATCGATCTCCGAGGATCGGTCGACCTCAGCTCGTTAGTCTGGGCCCTAGTCCTCGGCTTTGGTGGCGCCTTTATCAGTTTGGCATTCTCCAAACAAATGGCTCGGGCCATGTTGGATTGTCGCCAGATCACCCAACCACGGTCGCAAGCCGAACAGGTCATTTACGGCTCCGTCCAGGAGATCGCGCAACGGCTCCATATTACGATGCCCGAGGTGTGGGTCTATGAATCCCCCGATCCCAATGCCTTCGCGACCGGCCCCAGCAAGAACAACTCAATGGTGGCCGTCTCGACCGGATTGTTGAGCAACCTGCAAGAACAGGAAGTCCGAGCCGTCCTCGCCCACGAAATGGGACATATCTACAACGGGGACATGTTCGCAACGACCGTGTTGGCTGGGCTGATGAATACCTTCGTATACTACATCGCGATGTGGGTGCGTCGGTTCTTCGCACAGCGGGACCAGGCTATGCTGGGATTTGGGTTGTCGATCGTGCTCCAGATCATCGTCAGTATCATGGCCTCGGTCCTGATCAGCTGGTTCTCGCGTCAGCGTGAATTTGGCGCGGACGCCTTTTCCGCCAAGGTATACGGCAAAGATTCAATGATCTCGGCCCTGCGCGCGATCGATCGATGGGTCACCCGTTCGCAGGTCGAGTACTCCGGACAGGATGCGCTCGCGACGATGAAGATCTCCGGCAAGACTTCAGGCTTCATGCGACTCTTTGCCACGCACCCACCGGTCGAAATGCGCATTGATGCCCTAGAGCGACTCTAAGCACGAGGGGTACTGATGGGAAGATTGCGTCATACATTGGTGGGATTGTTCGCGGGACTCGGCGCGATCGTCGGCAGTGGATCGAGCGACCTCCTTGAGCCGAGCTCCGCACAGGCGAGACAAGAAGGAACCGTACTCATGGCAACACAGACACCCATGGTCTATGACTTTACAATGAACGACATCGACGGGAAGCCGGTCTCGCTAAGCCAATTCCGCGGCAATGTATTGTTGTTGGTCAACACGGCCAGTTTCTGCGGGAATACGCCGCAATACTCCGACCTTGAAACAATGTATGAGCAGTTTCGGGAGAAGGGCTTTGAGATCCTGGCCTTTCCCGCGAATAACTTCGGGCAACAGGAGCCGGGAACGAACGCGGAAATCAAGACCTTCTGCTACACGAAGTACAGCTTGTCGTTTCCCTTGTTCAGCAAGATTAGCGTGAAGGGTGGCGATAAACATCCGCTCTACCAGTACCTGACTGAACAGACCCAGTTCCCCGGCGAAGTGGAGTGGAATTTCCAGAAATATCTCGTCGATCGTTCAGGAAAGGTCGTTGCGCGGTACCATCACCGTACGAAGCCGTTGGCGCCGGAGATCGTGCAGGATGTTGAGCGATTGCTTGCGGCCCACTAACCCTCGCGAATAATGTCGGCTAACACCCTCAGACTTTTCGATAAAATGAAATGTGCGTTCGATATTCCTGAATCGCGGCGGCCAGAGCCTGGCTGCCGCGAGAGATATTCGCATCCAGTGTGTCTTCGATCGCGGGATCATCGATTTCCACATCATAACGATCTTGCACGTTCGTTCGGACAGGCCCCTGCGTCACCTCCCTCGGCATGAAAATCTCTTTCCAGACTTCTTTCTCGACCAGACACACATCCCTGAATCGCTCATGGAGCAGCGTCAGCTTCCCTTGATCCGTGACTTTGATGCGTTCTCCCATCCTGTTCCTTTTCTCCGATTCATGACCGTCGCCCACGCTACGGCATTCGCCGCCCCTCGGCATCTGTGCGGTTCGCGCGTGATCGTAGCCCGCATCATCCGCGAGGCTTCGTGAATAATGCGGGCGGGCGGGCCTACTAGTGCGGGCTCACACCGGTAGAAGCCTCGCCTTCGATGATGGTAAACCGCATGGTGCCTACTTGATTGCCCGCATGAAAAGACTGTTGCCCGAGCGGCGAGATGAACAGTTTCACGAGATACGTCCCGACGTCCCAGGCGTCTCCTGGTTTCTTGAGTTCCAGGAATCCGTAGCGTTCATGCCCCGGCACTTCCAAGGTGTCTTTGCCGAGCGGCATGGATGAGAGGACGCCCTTCTCCCTCTCCAGAAACCATTGCGCGCTGAACTGGGTAGGATCTTCCAGCGGGGCTGACTCGAACACAATGTAGATCGCCGGAATATCCCGAGCAAACACCGATCCAGGCTCGATAGGCTTCAACCGCGGATCTTGTGTGTACCAGCCTTTTCGTCCGAATGTATCCCACTCGACGTCATACCCTTTGGCCATCTTGATCCAGGTAAAAAGGGATTGCGGGATGCCCTTCTTCTGTTCGTCGAACGACGGGCTTTGCGTGGGATCGGCTTCGGTCGTCGCTTGCTCTTTCGGTGCAAACAGATCCCGCGCCTCGACTGTCTGCCAGACACACAAGACAACACTCAGGCCGGCCAGCACCCGCACGAGGATCTCCGTGCCTTTCCGTCTGGTCTCTCTCATTCGTGCCACCATGAACCGCTGGCTACTCGTACCGCCATGGTATCGAGAGATCAGGAAGGGGTCAATCACCGACTGAGCAGATGGCGCAACTATTTACGCTCCGACCCTCACCGTCTGTGCTACGCTCGAGCGGTGTTCCTTCTCAGGGGAAGATGATGTGGAACTGATACCGCCCGCAGATCCGCAAGAGAACGTACCAAGCCGTTCCCTGGCGCAGAGTGCCGGCGAGCGAGGTCTTCGCTATGGCTTCCGAGATGGCGCCTGCCAAGCCGTCACGCAAGGAAGCGGCGAACAATACCTCTCCGCCTTTGCCCTGCTCCTACATGCAAGTCCGTTCCAATTGAGTGTGCTGTCGGCATTGCCTCAACTCATCGGGACAGGGGCCCAACTCGTTTCCGTTAAGTTATTACAGTGGTTCCCCAATCGCAAAGCCCTCATCTCTGCCGGCACCGTTGGACAAGCCTTCGCCTGGATTCCCATCGTGCTCCTGCCGCTACTGATTCCACAGTGGGGTCCCTGGCTCGTCGTGGGCGGTGCCGCCGCGTATTTTGCTTGCGCCCACTTCACCACACCGGCTTGGAATAGCTTGATCGCCGATTGGCTCGACCAGCATGAACGGGGCGTCTACTTCGCACGACGAGCCCAAATTATCGCCGGCCTCAGTTTCTTTGCACTCTGCGGAGCCGGATGGGTTCTGAGCCTCTGGCAACATTCCACCGCCGCCTGGTGGGGATTCGTCCTGATTTTCTCCATCGCTGGAAGTGCTCGCATCCTCTCGGTCTTAGCCTTGTCCCCCGTTCAAGATGTGCATCCCACCGCCCATCGGGAGGCGCTGCAAGGATTTCGCGGATTCGTCCGTCAGAGCGCGACGAAGGACTTCCATCGCTTCCTGCTTTTCTCAGGCCTGATCCATGCGTCCGCGTTGATCGCTGGTCCATTTTTCGTCCTGTACTTCCTTCAAGATATTCATCTGTCTTACTTCGGTTACGGAGGATGGCTGGCAGCGGGTCTCCTGGGTCAACTCCTCACCCTGCAGGCTTGGGGCCAATTCGGTGACCGCTTCGGAAACAAAGCCTTGTTGTCCATTACCGGCTTCACGGTGCCATTCTTGCCGATGCTGTACCTCGTGAGTACGAATCTGGTCTTCCTCCTGACCGTCAATTTTTTTGGCGGTGTCATTTGGGCCGGCTTGGCATTGGGACTGCAAAACTATGTGTTTGATTCGGTCAGGCCGGAGGACCGCGCGAAAGCCACCGCGCTGTATAGCACGGTCAACGCAGTAGGATGGTCGGTGGGAGCCTTGCTCGGGAGCTGGTTGGTGGAGCGCGTTCCCCCACGCATCGAGTGGGCAGGAGTCGTTCTTCAGCCTGCATCGAATTTGCCTTTTGTCTTCTTTCTCTCAGGCGTCTTGCGGTTGCTGGTTTCGTACAGCCTTCTTGGCACCTTCCATGAAGCGCGCCAAGTGGAGCGCGTTCCCCGGCAACAACTCCTCTGGGAATTGCCGCTCGTGAAACCCGTTGCCCAGTTTGTGGTCTGGACCCTATCCAAATCGAATCGGTAGGGTGCCGGACTCCCTATTGCGGCACCAGCGGCTGGGTGGCTCGCTCTTGTTCTTCTTGTTTGAGCTTCTCGAACGCCCGATCTGCATGACCGCGTATGTGATCCGCGGTGGGAGGTGGTGGGCTCTTCTGTCCCTCGCTGGCGCAGGCCCCGACGATCGAGCACAGTGCCAAACTCATCAGGACAACTACCGTGGCTCGTTGCCACTTCTTGACGATTGCACGATCGATCACCATATCGTTCCTCCCGCATTAAGTCCCATTACCTCAAGGCGCCCCGCCCCTGATTTTACGCCCCTCGCTTCCGGAACACTACCCACCTGCGACATCCTCGTTCGGAACCTGTGCTGCCTCATTGACTGAATCGTGACGACGCGGTATTGTCACCGGGAGACTACCTGAACCCCCCTGAGGCTCCATGTCGCTACATGACCGTCTGACAGAAGATCTCAAGCTGGCTATGAAGGCCCGCGATCAATTGCGGATGGACGTGATTCGCATGATCAAGGCCGCCGTAATGAACAAGGAATTGGAGCTCAAGAAGGGTCTCGACGATGCGGAAATGAGCCGGGTGATGACGACCATGATCAAGCAACGCCGGGAATCGGTCGAACAATTTGAAAAAGGTAACCGCGCCGAGCTCGCCGCAAAAGAACGACAGGAAATTACCATTCTCGAATCCTATCTCCCTCAAGCCCTTTCCCTTGAACAACTTGTTTCGGTCGTGGACGCGGCCATTCAAGAAGTCGGCGCGTGCTCTCTGAAAGAGATGGGGGCAGTGATGAAAGCCGTGATGGTCCGTGTGGCCGGTCAAACAGTAGACGGCAAACAAGTCAGCGAGCTCGTTCGCGCCAAGCTCCAGTAGCCGATCGGCACCTGCTATACTGAAAGGCGAATGCCCGCACATCATGTGCGAGCGCCTGGAAGGAATTGGCATGGGCATTCTTATCGTTGACGACGCTCCAGACCAACAGCTACTCCTTCGCGCAATCCTTGGGAAAGCCGGCCATACGGACCTCCTGAGCGCGAACTCGGCAATGACGGCGTTCCCCCTGCTCGATATGGACGGCCAGGAGCCGCCCTCTCAGATCGACTTGATTCTGATGGACGTCCTCATGCCGGAACTGGATGGAGTCGAAGCCTGTCGTCAGATCAAGAGCCGGCCACATCTTTGCGATATTCCCATCATCATGGTCACGGCCAACAACGATCTCTCTAATCTCAAAACCGCGTTTGCGGCAGGAGCAAATGATTACATCACCAAACCGGTGCACAGCGTGGAACTCCTGGCACGCGTGGCTTCCGCGCTGGCGCTGAAAAAGGAAATGGACTGCCGCAAAGCGCGCGAAGGGGAGCTCCGTCGAAGCCATGAGGAACTGCAGAAAGCGCTGCGGGATGTCAAAGTTCTCAGAGGACTCATCCCCATCTGCGCATCCTGCAAAAAGATCCGCAATGACGGTGGATTCTGGCAACAGTTGGAGGAATATATCGGCGAACATTCCGAGGCAGAATTCAGCCACGGCATCTGTCAGCCATGCGTCAAAAAGCTTTATCCTGGAGTTTACCAGGACTAGCTGGTACGATTTCGCACACACCACTCGTATTCACTGGATTCACAGCGTATGGGCATCTTAATTGTTGATGATTCGGCGGACGACCGCTTCTTGGTTCAGTCGATCCTCTCGGCTGCCGGCTACGACGATCTCCTGGTCGCCGACTCCGCCGCCGCGGCATTTCGTTTGCTGGGGCTTGATGACGGGAAGCACGGCGCCACTCGAGTCGACCTGATCCTCATGGACATCGTCATGCCGGAGATGAGTGGCATCGAAGCCTGCCGCCAGATCAAGGCGGTCGAACGATTTCGTGACACGCCTATCATGATGGTCACCGTGAAGACCGATCCCGTCGATCTCCAACTCGCCTTTGCCGCAGGTGCGCTCGACTACATCGGGAAACCCATCAACAAGATCGAGCTCTTGACTCGCGTCCGCTCGGTCTTGCGGCTGGTCCACGAAATCGACCGGCGGCGGGCCCGCGAGCAGGAACTCCTTGAGGTCATGCGTCAACTCCAGGAAGCGAACCAGATGCTGCTGCGCCTGTCTTGTCTTGACGGCCTCACCGGCATTACCAACCGACGGCAATTTGATGACTTCTTGGATCAGGAATGGCGCCGTGCCGTCCGCGAAATGACGCCGCTCTCACTGATCATGCTCGATATCGATCGGTTCAAATCTTACAACGATGCCCTTGGCCATACGTCGGGCGACGAATGCCTCAGGCAGGTTGCCACCGCTATCTCGGGAGCTGTCAACAGACCAGGAGACCTCGTCGCTCGGTACGGAGGCGACGAATTCGTGGTCGTCCTTCCCGGTACCAGAACGGACGGAGCGGCACAGGTGGCAGAAATGCTTCGGCAACGCATTGAGTCCCTCGGCATTACGCACTCCGATGGTGGGTGCACGACCATCAGCCTGGGCTTCGCCAGTACGATCCCAAGCCGGAACACCACTCCCACCGATTTAATCAAGGCGGCGGATCAAGCGCTCTATCAATCCAAGCAGGAAGGCCGCAATCGGGCCAAACAAGCCGGCACTCTCTCTCTCGTTCCGCACTCTCACAAAGACTAATCGTCCGCACCTCTCTATGACCATGCCATGGCCTCGACGAGATGTGCTGACGGCGATCAGCGCGACGCTCACCACGGTTCTCTCCGCATACGTGCCTTCATTCCAATCCCCTGACGTTTCACACCGCGTGCGTGCCATCACTAGCGAGGGAGTGTGTGGGCATGGCTAAGAAAGGGTCACCGATTCGAGCGAGTCGTACGGCCAAGCGACAACCAACGCCCCCGGCTGCCCGTCGTTCACGGACCACACAGCCAGCAAGAGGGCAAGTACGGGGTTCCTTGCGCACAGAACCAACGGGGAAACAGGGCCGTCGCACGGGCCGCACACAAGGTTCTTCTATCAACCAGACGAAAGTGGCTTTGCAGGAAAGTGAGCAGCGGTTTCGCGCTTTGTTGGAAACGACAAGTGATTGGATCTGGGAAATCGATGAGCACGCGGTTTTCACGTACAGCAGCCCAAACATTTGCGATCACCTCGGGTATGAACCGGAGGAAGTGCTTGGCAAAACACCGTTCGACTTGATGCCGCCGGATGAGGCCTGTCGCATCGGAAACCTGTTTGGGCCCATCGCGGCGGCTCGGCAATCGTTTCGCTGCATGGAGTCCGTCTATTTACATAAAGATGGCCGCCGCATTGTCCTTGAATGCGGAGGAGTGCCCGTGTTCGATGGTGCCGGAAGGTTCAGAGGATACCGCGGCATTGATCGAGACATCACGGAACGCAACCGAGCCGCGGCAGAAACGAGACGCAATCATTCGCTCCTGGACTCCATCATCGAAAATATTCCTCACATGATTTTCGTCAAGGATGCCAAGACCCTCAAGTTTGTGCGTTTCAATCAGGCGGGTGAACAATTGCTCGGTTATCCCAAAGAGGAACTCATCGGCAAAAGTGATTATGACTTTTTTCCCGAACAGGAAGCCGATTGTTTCACGGCCATAGACCGCCAAGTCTTGCAACATGGGCACAGTGTCGATATCCCTGAAGAGCCGATCGAAACTCGGCGGGAGGGGAGGAGGCTACTCCATACCAAGAAAGTCCCGATCAACGGCGACGATGGCACGCCCCAGTATTTACTAGGAATTTCGGAAGATATTACCGAACGCAAGCATAGCGAAGGCGTCGAGCGGGAGCGGACGCGCCTGTTGGAACAGCAACAGATTGCTCTGTGCGAGCTGGCGAAGCAGGATGCGATCTATACGGGGGATTTCAAAGAGGCTTTCCGGATAATCACCGAAACGGGTTGTCGGGTGCTCGGAGTGGAACGGACTAGCGTATGGATGCTCACCCAACAAGGAGCTGCGTTGGAACTGCTCGATCTCTATGAGCGGACCTCGAACCGGCACATAACCGGCGTCACGCTGGCGGCACAGGACTACCCGTCCTATTTTCACGCCATCGCACATGAAGAGCATGCGATTGCTGCCCATGACGCTCATGCGGACGTCAGGACCAGGGAGTTTTCCCAATCCTATCTGACCCCGCTTGGAATTGGAGCCATGTTGGATTCGCCGGTTCGACGCAGGGGGTATGTCGTCGGGGTGCTGTGTCACGAACATGTTGGCGGACCTCGATCCTGGGCGACGGAAGAAATATATTTTTCCAGTTCACTGGGCACCTTTATGACTCTCGCACTGGAAGCTAAGCAGCGCCGGGAGGCTGAGCAAGCTCTCGTCCTTTCCAAGGAAGCGGCAGAAGTCGCCAACCGGGCCAAGAGCGAGTTTCTGGCCAGCGTCAGCCATGAGATTCGAACGCCCATGAATGCGATTATTGGGATGGCGGATCTGCTATGGGAAACGGATCTGACTCCCGATCAACGGAAATACCTGCGCATTTTCCGTCGCGCTGGGGGCAATCTATTGAGTCTGATCAATAATATTCTCGACCTGTCGAAAGTCGAGGTCGGCCATCTGGAGCTGGAATCAACCGACTTTGATTTGAGCGACTTGGTTGAGAAATCCATCGAGATTCTCGCCATGCGGGCCAATGAAAAAGGCCTCGAACTCGCCTGTCATCTTTCGCCCGACGTCCCCCGCGCCGTGATTGGGGATCCCAACCGACTACACCAGATCCTCATCAACCTCATCAGCAACGCGATCAAATTCACCGACAGCGGGTCCGTCACGGTGCGGGTCATGCAGGATCCGGAACTCCCCATGCCCGGAGCCATTCGATTTTCTATTAGCGATACAGGGATCGGCATTCCGCCCGACAAGCTTGCTGTCATTTTTGAAAGCTTCACGCAAGCCCACGCCTCAATGACGCGCAAGTATGGGGGGACCGGTTTAGGCCTGACCATTTCAAGGCAATTAGCCGAGCTCATGAACGGACGAATCTGGGTAGAGAGTACCCTCGGGGAAGGCAGCAGGTTTCACTGCTCCGTGCAGCTAGCGGTGCAATCCAGCCCGACATCCACCCACGACAACGTCCAGGTCAATCTTCAAGGGGTCAGAACCCTCGTGGTTGATGACCATGCCACCAACCGGCTGATCCTTCGTGAAACCTTGGCCGCCTTGGGAGCACAGGTGACGGATACTGCGTCCGGTCACGAGGCCATCGAAGAATGGCGGCGCGCTTCTACTTCGGCACGACCCTACGAGCTCCTACTCCTCGACTGTCGCATGCCGGGGATGGATGGGTTCCAGGTCGTCGAAGAGATCAGACGGGCCAGCCCTCTCCAGGGCCCGACAATTGTCATGCTGGCCTCTGACCATTGGGCCGACGATATCGCCCGCACCTACGACATGGGGCTGGGCGGCTATTTGATCAAACCCATTAGGAGATCGGATCTACTCCAGACCATCAGCATCGCCCTCAACCGTTCAAAGGGTATCCAACACACAACCAGTTCGGCACCAGTGGCTCCCTCACCTCTTACCGAAGTCAGGGCACTGCGTATCTTATTGGTAGAGGATTCCCCAGACAATCAGGTGCTGGTCCGTTCCTATTTGAAGCAGACTCCCTATCGGCTCGATATCGCGGATCACGGAGCCATCGGGTTGGAGCTATTCAAGAACGGCTGCTACGACCTAATCCTGATGGACATGCAGATGCCGGTGATGGATGGCTATGAGGCCACACAAGCGATCCGGGCCTGGGAACGGGAGCAGGACCTCCCCCCCACACAGGTGATTGCCTTGACCGCGTTGGCACTGAAAGAAGACGGGGTCAAGATTCTCGCAGCCGGCTGCAACGCCCATATGACCAAACCCATCAAGAAACACACCCTTCTGGAAGTCCTCCAGGCTTGTAAAGGACGGTATACCTCATGACCACAGGACCGAACCGAAACGCCGAGAACGTTATCACTGTGCACATCGACCAAGGCCTCGAAGAAATCGTTCCCGGATTTCTAGAGAATCGTCGAGGCGACGTGCAGATACTCAAAACCGCGTTGGAACAGAATAACCTGGCACAGATTCGTATCATCGGTCATCGCCTAAAGGGGGACGGAGGAGGATACGGGTTCGACGCCATCAGTATGGTGGGAGCCGCCTTAGAGGATGCGGCGGCACGAGAAGACCGGGACGCGATCCGACGACATACTGCCGAACTTGACGAGTTTCTCGCCCGCGTCACGGTCGTGTATCGAAGATGAGAGGGAAAAATGCGCAAGGCAGAGAGTCAGGATACTGAAAGGTTTTATCCTTGCGCAACGATGGAAGAATAGCGCGTAGACCTAGCGAGCGTGGTTTGGTGGAGAGCAGGCGATCCAACTGTCGGTGCCCCCCCCCTCACTCTCTGAGTATCGAATTCGATATCAAGGCGGTATCTGCCCGTTCAATCAAAAGTTGGTACAGAGTTGCGCTTGCAGGGTGGGTGCGTGCGTCGGGTTCAGCGTGAAGCTTCGAAAAAAATGTACTCGCCAGCCATTCACGCTGCTGGATCAAATGCTCCTCTTCTTCACCAGCACCGTAGCGATCGTTTCTAGCCGGCGGTCTCAGTCTTTGAAGACATCTGGATAGACTTCTTTCATGCATACTTGGCAGACCCCATGACTAAACTCAGCCTCTGAATGGTCTTGGATGTATTCCTCTAGTCGTTGCCAATTCCCGCGGTCGGTCCGTACCCTCTTGCATTTGGCACAGATCGGGATAAGCCCGCGCAGTACCTTGACTTCTCGCAGCGCTCGTTCGAGTTCCTGGGTGCGCATGAGCAACTCCTGCTCTCTCGCCTTGCGCGCGGTCCGTTCTTCTTTTAACGTGAGGGCCGAGGACACGCGGGCCACGAGTTCCGCTGGATTGACTGGTTTACGGATATAGTCCATCGCGCCTGCCGCAAAGGCCGCGAGGAGATCCTTCTCGTCGGTCTTCGCTGTCACGACGATGATAGGGATATCTTGGAGCCATTCGGTCGCCGTAATCCAGCGGCAAGCTTCAAGCCCATCCACGCCAGGCAGCATGATATCCATGAGGATGAGATCAACTGCTCCCGTCCTTTGTTCAGCGTTATTCCGGCCCAAGATCTCAAACGCGGCCTCAGCAGAATCGGCAACCATCAGCGACCCGTAGCCGGCCGCCCGAAGCCAGGTCGACAGCAGTTCCTGCTCATCACGCGAATCATCCACTATTAAAATAACCACGATTTTTCCTTTGCGGAGGATGTTATTGCTGTGCCGTTGAGCATGGCACAAAGATTTGTTTTTGAACAGGCCAGAGGATAATTCAAATCATTGGGAAAATCGACTTACCCTCCCTACGGTTTCATAGAGGGGTACAGTAGGCAGGTCGGACTTTCCTGCAGGTAAGGGACCGTAGACGTCTCTAGCGGTCGAGAAAAATGGGGGAGGACAGGCGCAATCGGCTTTATTTTGCCCGACCATTCGCGTCCGGTTGAGAACGATGCAGGCTGACTCCAAGCGCGCCAACGCCAAGCAATAATGCCTGCCTCCCTCCAAACTACTAGTTGCCCTTAATAGGCTCTTATGGTATCAATGGAAGCGGTATCAGTCGAATCCACCATCAACCTCGGGGGGTATCATGGAAGCACCTTTCATTATCTTGGCGCTCCTATTCATCGTGTTCTGTGGGCTGACGGGCCTTATTTTGGGGGTTAACAATAATCCCAAGTGATGGTACGCCAGAATGTGCGCCTCCCCATTCTTACGTGGGTGTCGTTGGGACTGCGGGAGGCGGACTCGGTACCTGACTTTTAGGCCGATCATTCGAGGCCCGCTGAGTGCGTTGCAGGCTGATCCTAAGCGCGCCACCGCCAAGGGATAAGTTTGTCCACTCACGCAAGTTCATTTTCCTCCACTTCCACGGTGGTATTGGTGCGGATCAGCCCATAAGCCTCTCTGCGCTTCTCGCGCTTCCTGCTCTAGCCCTTCCAGCACCGTATCTCCTGGCGTCTACGTTCGATACCCCCAGCACCAGCCGTCTTTGACCAGCATGTGATTGACGATGGCGCCATCAAGTAGAAACACATCGTTGCGGGATTACTGCGGCTGTTTGTGAGGGGAATAAAATTTATTGGTGGAGGGCAGGGGAGTTGAACCCCCGACCCCTACGTTGCGAACGTAGTGCTCTCCCAACTGAGCTAGCCCCCCACGCCACCGACATTCAGCGGTGAGACGAACGCCTCACCGGCTTGCGCATTATACACAACCGTTTCCTGAGTCTCTACCCGAAACAGGTCGAGGCCCAGGTCGAGGCTGAGAAAATATGATTCTCTTCGCGTAGCCTCAGCCTTGACCTCATCCTGCCTGCGCGTAGCGCTATGACGGGCTGATCACCGATTCACCCTCCGGCTTTCCAGCTTTGATGAACACGCGCCGCCCTGCAACCTGCAACCGTTCCTCGGCAAAGAGCTGGACCGCTCGTGGATAGATCTTGTGTTCTTGCTCAAGAATGCGAGCGGCCAGTGTGTCGGGAGTGTCGTCGTCGAGAATCGGAACCGCCGCTTGAAGAATGATCGGTCCTTCATCGACGCCTTCAGTCACAAAGTGGACCGTACATCCGGCAAGTTTGCAGCCCCACTCGATCGCCTTCTTTTGCACATCCAATCCAGGAAACGAGGGCAACAGGGACGGGTGGATGTTCATCATGCGATTCGCAAAGGCCTCCACGAGGACCCTGGTCACGATTTTCATGTACCCGGCCAGTAACACCAACTCCACATCGTGCTGCTGGAGCACGTCGAGTAGTTCGCGGTCGTAGGCCTCACGACTATCGGGTCTGCCCGTATAAGGTTTTGGATCGACGAAAAGGCATGCCAATCCGTGGCGGCGGGCTCGTTCTAATGCCGGGGCCTCTTTCTTGTTGCTGATGACGGCGACAAGCTTCGCCTGAACCGTCCCTGCTTCGATCGCGTCGATGACCGCCTGAAGATTCGATCCGCGCCCGGATGCCAAGACGGCGACTCGAAGCGCATCCGTCCGCTTAGTCGACATACTCCACCAATGGGACGTCTCCGGTCGATGACACGATGGTCCCGATCTGGCAAGCCGGATCGCCCAACGCCGTGGCACGCGCGATGACCACCTGGGCGGCTGACGCCGGCACCACCAGAATCAACCCAATCCCCATGTTGAAGACGCGATACATTTCCTCACGCTCGACCTGTCCAAGCCGAGCAATCGCCTGAAAAATAGGCGGCACGGACCAGGCACTCCGCCGCACCTGTGCTCGCACGCCCGCGGGAAACACTCGCGGAAGATTCTCGGTGATGCCGCCGCCGGTGATATGGGCAATGCCTTTGATGGGACATTCCTGGATCAATGTGAGGATCTGTTTGGCATAGATTCTGGTCGGCGTCAGCAGGACGTCTCCCAGAGGCTTATCGAGTTCAGGCAGGCAACTGGTCACGTTGAGCTTTGCCTGATCCAACAAGACATGACGTGCCAATGAATAGCCGTTGCTATGAAGACCGGTCGAGGCCAATCCAATCAGGACATCGCCTGGCACAATGCTGCGGCCATCAATAATCTTGGGTCGATCCACTACTCCGACGGCAAACCCTGCCAGGTCATACTCGCCCTCCGCATAGAAGGAGGGCATCTCGGCGGTTTCCCCGCCGATCAAGGCACAGCCAGCCTGACGACAGCCTTCGGCGATCCCTTTGAGCACGGACTCAGCCTTGGGGACAGCCAGCTTTCCCGTTGCGAAATAATCCAAGAAGAACAGCGGCTCGGCCCCGCTGACCACGATGTCGTTCACACACATGGCCACCAGATCAATCCCGACGGTATCGTGGCGATCCATGAGGAACGCAATCTTCAGTTTCGTCCCGACCCCGTCCGTGCCTGAGACAAGGACCGGTTCGGCATAGCGATGGGCCTGCAGCCGAAACAATCCGCCGAAACCGCCAAGGTCCGTCAGGACTTCCGGGCGAAACGTGGATCGCACCAATGGTGAAATACGGTCGACGAACTCGTCGCCCGCATCGATATCGACTCCGGCATCTCGATAGTTTGTCATATGAAACAGCGTTAGGGAAGGTTGAGGCTCAGGTCGAGGTTGCACGGGGAACCGAGGCGATACCATTCCGCTCTCAGCCTTAACCTTGACCTACTCCGGACGCGCATCTTAGCGGAGGGCTGTTGCAGAGGTCAACGCACGAACACCGGTAGGATGCTGAAAAATTCCGCCAGCATTTATGGAAGGTTCAGGCTCAGGTCAAGGCTGAGAACAAAAAGTCGGGGCTTTGCTCAACTTCTACCGTAAGGGCAGGGCGGCAGACAGGGTCTCCACTGCGCGCATCGAGCGACCACCATCCATTTAATTGATCCTTCCAAGCTTACTCGCTATCTCTTCAAGGATGGGGACTGATTATCTCCCACTGCACGCGTTCAACGAGGGCATTCTGAGGTCGCGCGTTGCGCGAGCACAGGAGATAATCAGTCCCTATCCCCTACGCTTCCGGCCGCATCTCCACATCCAGCAACTTGATTTTCCGATGGAGATGGCTCCGTTCGATTTTCAATTCTTCAGCCGTGCGAGAAATGTTCCAATGATGCTCACGCAACTTTCGCGCGATATAATCCTTTTCAAACGCATTGCGGGCGTCTCTGAGCGAGTCATACGACTGCGTGAAGAGTGGATTGACCGCGGGGGTCGTAGTCTGGGACGCCGGCCCGATCGGCCGCGGCTGCAACGAGCCGCCCGCTTGCGCCGCCTCAATGACGGGACCCGGCACCATGATCATCAATCGTTCGATCAGGTTCCGCAGTTCACGAATATTCCCCGGCCAGTCATATTGTTGAAACACCGTCATTGCATCCGGCGAGATCTCTTTCATCCGTAACCCCTGCTCTTCCGCATGGACCTTCATGAAGTGGCGAGTGAGCAGGGGGATGTCTTCACGACGCTCCCTGAGCGGCGGCACGATGATCGGTACCACGTTGAGCCGGTAGAAGAGGTCGTCGCGAAACGTGCCTTTCTCGATTTCCTTGAGCAGATCCTTATTCGACGCGGCTAAGACTCGAACATCTACCTTGATGAGCTTCGTCCCACCGACACGAGTAAACTGCTGTTCCTGTAACGCCCGTAAGACCTTCGCCTGGGTGTTCAGACTCATGTCGGCGATTTCGTCCAGAAACAGCGTGCCTCCGTCGGCCTGCTCGAACTGCCCGCGTTTCATCGAGGTCGCACCGGTGAAGGAGCCCTTTTCGTGTCCGAACAGTTCGCTCTCGATCAAGGTCTCAGGGATGGCCGCACAGTTTACTGCCACAAATGGTCGACCGGCCCGTGCGCTCTGCAGATGGATGGCCCTGGCCACAAGTTCCTTTCCCGTTCCGTTCTCCCCTCCGATCAACACACGGCTATTGGTCGGTCCGGCTGTCTCGATGAGCTGCCGCAACTGTTGCATCGCAGGCGACTGTCCCACCAACTCGAACTTCCGCTGGACGGTGGTCCGGAGCACCCGATTCTCTTGCTCCAAACGGCATTGGTCCAAGGCATGTTTGACGCGCAGCGTGACATTTTCGAGCGACAAGGGCTTTTCAATATAGTCATACGCCCCCAGCTTGATCGCCCTGACTGCCGTTTCAATCGAGCCGTGCCCGGACATCATCATCACCAGTGCCGTCGGCACCAGCTCCCGAACCCGGCGCAAGGTTTCCATGCCATCCATTTCCGGCATCCAGATATCGAGGAGCATGAGATCGGGCGGATCCATGGTGTAGGCGCGCAACGCCTCCACGCCGCTCTTGGCCACCGCGACGTCATAACCTTCGTCCCGCAGAATACTACTCAAAGATGTGAGAATCGGCTCTTCGTCATCCACAATTAAAATCGATGCAGACATAGTGCTCCGTTAGGCGTTAAACGTAAGGCGTAAGGTGTTCCGGAGCAGCAGTCGTATTCGCCGCCGGACCCCTCATTCCTTATCCCTGACGTGGTTAGACCGGCAATTCGAACGTGAACACGGCTCCTTTCGGCTGATTCTGGCTCGCATGGATCTGTCCTTCGTGATCGGTAATGATGTGCCGCACGATTGCCAAGCCCAGTCCCGTTCCCGTCTTCTTCCGCGTAAAGTAGGGCACAAACAGCTTTTCCCGGTCTTCCGGCGCAATGCCCGCGCCCTCATCAGCCACGCTCACGACAGCCAGCCGACGTTTTGTATCATACTTGGTCGAGAGCCACACCCGTCCCTTCTGCTGTATCGCCTGAATCGCATTGTCCAGCAGATTGACCATCACCCGCTTGAGCTGCTCGCGGTCGAAATTGAGCGACGGGAGGTCTTCGTCCAACTCCACGATCAGTTCCACATCCTTGTGTGCCCCTCGATAGAGCGCGGTGACTTCATTGATCACATCGTGGAGCGACTGATGCGCCATCTGCGGAGTCGGCAACCGGGCAAACTTCGAAAATTCGTCGACCATATGTTTGAGACTCGTCACTTCGTTGACAATTACGTTCGTGGACTCGTCGAAGATCGCATCGAAATCCGGCGACTTCTCAAAATATTTCTTTCGCAACCGCTGCGCGGACAATTGGATCGGCGTCAACGGGTTCTTAATCTCATGGGCCACCCGTCGGGCCACCTCCTGCCAGGCTGCTACTTTTTGCGCCTTGATCAACTCCGTGAGGTCTTCGAACACCAGCACGATGCCGAGGTCCTGATTCGCTTCGTTCTTCATACGTGAACCGTGAAGCCCGATGGTCAAGAATTTACCTTCGATTTCCATCGGCCCCTCGAGAGCGAACGTATCGCGCTGATCGAGCAGCATCCGATCGTAGACCGTCTGGAACAGATCGAGTCTCAACTCTTTGAACACCTCATTGGCCAGTCTGCCACGGAATCGATCCGCCGCAAGCCCGAGGATCCGTTCGCCGGACGGATTGAAGTTCGTGATCAGCCCGTTCTTATCGACAGAGAGCAAGCCCGCGGCGATCGTCTCGACCACCGTCTCGATGTAAGCACGACGGCGATCGAGTTCGAGGTTGCTGTGGCGCAACGAGATATTGGCTTCTTCGATCTCTGACTTACTTCCCTGCAGATCCGACGTCATGCGGTTGAATGAATCGATTAATGTGCCGATTTCATCGGTTGCATTCCCTTCGATTCGGACGGAGAGATCCCCTTGGGCAATGGCCTCCGTCGCTTCAGCCAACCGTTGAATCGGCACCGTAATACTGCGCGCGACATAGAATCCAAACCAGGTCGCCCCGAACAAAATGAGTACCGTGATGACGGCGACGAACAGATAGGCCCCGGCTTTGATCGGATTTTTCATGGCCTTGATCTGTCTATATTCGTCGTACTGATGGCCGATCCCCTCCATTTTCGCCAGCAACGATTCGGGGACGAAGGCCTCTACCACCACCACGCCACCGATCTCGCCGCCCCGCCCGCTCGCTGCGATGGGAGCCGCAGCCCGCACCAAGCGCCCGGTTTGAGCCTCTTGTACCGCATTCACTTCTTGCTTCCCGTTGATCACTTGGAGAACCAGCTGGCCGATCGGTAGATCGAGAGCCGAGGAGGGCACGTCGAGATCCAGCGCCTTGGTGAGCGTTTCCATTTTGGCTGAGAAAACTTCAATCCCTGCCACGCCGAATTCCGCCCGCTTGCGAGCCATGGCGGCCACCAGCAGATCGCGTTGTTCCGCCAGCAGCATATCCTCTCGATAGATTTCATGGCTGATGGCTCTGGCACTATTCACCGCGAGGGTGATGTGGCCGGCATGCTGCATCCGCGCCACATCATAGGAATCCCGCATGACCTGCTCAATCTGATCGCTGAACCACACATCGACGGCCTTATTCACCAGCCCACTGGCGACCAAGGCAAGGAGCACCGTCGGAACGAGCGAAAAACCGATGAAGGCAGCCACCAACTTTGTTCGAAATCCCGACCCAAATAGTCGATGCCGCCGTTCGAAGTAGGCCTTGATGAGGTTGCGGGAGAGCAGCAGCAACAGGACCACAAACCCGATCAGATCGAGGTTCAGCAGGAGGAGCACGAACGCGTAGCTGGTCGTCGGCAGAAAGGAATCGGTTTCCTCGCCACCGGGGATCACGACCTGGGAATAGTAGAAGGTCAGCGCCAGACAGGGGAGCAGCAGAATGAGGACGATCCAGACCGGCCGCAAATGCATCGTCCGGCGTTCCGGCTCCTGAGCAGGCCTGGATTGCCGTGATGACCGACCGGCACCAGCAAGATGCGGCGCAACTCCGGTCACGGAACCACTGACCGTCTTTGCTCCGGGGAAAGAGCCTGTGTCCTTCTGGATGTCATTCACATTCAGTATCCCCGATTGTCGGCGCTTCGACGCAAAGACGACAGCATACTCGCGATCATTGAATCAGGGGAGTGTGTCACCACGTCGCGTGAGCCATGGCGGCTGACTGACACGTCTGGGGTCGACAGGCGCAAGGGGGTACTATTATTTGGCAGCCAAACTCACGTACTTCATCCGAAGGGCGTAGAGCATATCCCGCAGCACCGCTTGTTCTTCCGTTGTGAGATTGCCTGTGGTCTTCTCTTCCAAGACCGAGAGCAAGTCGATAATGTCTTTTGCTTGCGGTAGGTTTGCCGGCATCGGAGGCTGCTGGGGATCCAGTTGTTCCCCCATCAACATCAGCGAGGAACTGCCCAAAGAAATGACGAAGGATGAAAAGGTGACAGGGATTCCCGAACCCTGGTGTGGATCAGAGGGTGCTGCCTCCTGGTGGAGCGTTACCCCCGACGCGGCGTCCACAGCGGCGGATGGACGGTCGGGCCCACTCCCGCCACGCCGGTCCCGAACGACAAATCCTTCTTCTTGTTCTGCGGCCACAGGCCTTTCCCCCGCTCCAGATGCAGCGATGGTACCCTATCATAGGCCCTGGAGAGGCGCAAGCCGAACCGCCCGATTGAAGCTTGCCGAGAACCGGGTATAATGAGCGCCCAATAGCGAGAGACTATGAGGACAACGATGTCGAAACGATTTCATACACTCGTCGATTTGATGGCCGCGTTGCGCGCGCCGAATGGATGCCCCTGGGACCGCAAGCAAACGCATGAGTCGCTGAAACCCTATCTTCTCGAAGAAACCTACGAAGTATTAGAAATTCTCGACCATCAGGACCGCGCCAAACTCCCGGAGGAATTGGGCGATGTGCTGCTGCAAGTGCTCTTTCATAGTCAGATCGCTTCAGAGGCCGGCAGCTTTACCATCGAGGACGTGCTTGAGCAATTGGCCGACAAACTGATCCGGCGGCACCCCCACGTATTTGGAAATGGGGCAGCAGATCTCACTCCGACGAATGTTGACCAGGTGGTCGCGCGATGGGAAGATATCAAACGCACGGAACGGCAAGCTTCTGGCCGACCAGACTCGGTGCTCGACGGCGTGCCGCAGACACTGCCGGCTCTCCTGAGGGCCTATCAAATTCAAGCACGCGCCTCGCGTGTCGGCTTCGATTGGACCCACGACTCAAAAGGATTTGATCAGGTCCTTGGCAAGATTGAGGAAGAAATTCAGGAGCTCCGCGTCGCGCTCAGAGTCCCTGTGGCGAACCAGACAGAGCCTGACGTCGCGGCCGCAACAGCCCGGCAGTCGCAGATCGTTGCGGAGTTCGGCGACGTGGTGTTTTCACTCGTGAATCTCGCCCGCTTCATCAAAGTGAACCCCGAAGACGCCTTGCGGCAAGCCGCCAACCGATTCGTCGAACGATTTCAATTCATCGAAGCCCGGGCGATTGCGTCGGGCCGTGCGGTTGGAGAACTCTCGTTTGCAGAAATGGACCGACTGTGGGACGAAGCCAAGAAGCAGAATCCTGCCACTGCCACCCAGGAACGTCGTCATGAGTGATGAGCCCCACCCCTACGAAGAAGGCAAGCGTGCCGGAGTCCACCCGCTGATCGTCATCTTAGGCATTTTGTTAGGACTCTGGCTTTTTGTGTTTCTCATCGTGCCCAGCTCAAAGAACAAACAAGCCACCGGAACGGAAGGGCCAACTGGACCGGTCATCGAAGATCCCGAAGCGGCGCCTGTGCTCTTCAAAGTCCAGGCAACCGTCTCGGACATGAATGCCATCAGTCTTACTGTCCCTCCAGAAGCAACCGAGAGCCAAGTCGCCGGACTCTTGAAGCTGTTTAAGAAGGACCGGCTCTCCGGCACCTTGACCGATCTCCTGCCCGCCACCACGGCCGGCCACAAACTGGGGGATCACGCCGTCGCCGATATCTTCATTGTGTCCGACGCCCAGTACGCGCAGCCCGACGTGATTCGCACCCTGACCCGCGGCGCGCATGCACCGGGCAACCTATATCCCCAGGCCATTCCCTTCGAAGTGGCGATGGAAGCAATTCGTGGGCACTATCGAATCGATCTCAACGACACCGGCAATCCCGACAGTGCCTCTCTCGGCTTTGCCGACGAGTCGGGGGTGCACTCGAAGCAGTATCGAAAAATCTTTTGACAGGCTGCTGAAAAAAGCCCCCAACTTCGTTCTCGGTTCGACAAAATCCTCAACGTACCCCAGAGGGTACGCCTCCGGCTTTGTCTCGCCTGCGGCCTCGTTGGCTGCCTTTTTGAGCAGCCTGGCTACAGTCCAATATCGATACGGCATTCTCGTTGCCTCCAGTGCGGGAGTCTGTAGAATCTACCATCAGGGTGCCCTGCAGCATCAAGGCTTGGGGTATATGCTTGATTGTATGACTTGACACCATCTGACTCAGGCTTCATTGGCGGAGGTCGAACGGCCGCCGGTGCGAGGGAGTTCGTCATTCCGAACCAGCCAATCCCGCGAGGGTCAACCACTCGCACAGTGCAATGATGAAAATCAAACCGACCGAAACACAGTTGACCGGAAAATGGCTTTCGCGCGACGGGCGCATCGTTGGCGACGAAACCTGTCAACGAATCGACGAACTCATCACGTCACACCTGAAAGAACTTGGGAAAGACCTAAGCGGATGGGATGCGCTTTATCGCGACTCCGACGACGGCAGGCTTTGGGAATTAACCTATCCTCAAGGACATCTTCAGGGTGGCGGTCCTCCGCAACTCCGCTATCTGAAATCAGACGAGGCAAAGAAGAAATACGGTACGATAGCAGTGTCCCGTTCGCCTGTCTAGCAGGGGATTCTGGTTCGATTCGCCACCTGGTTTCATACTCAACCTCGACCTTAGCCTCAGCCTGCCCGGAAGGGCGGTTCAGCTACAATCCAACCAGCGTTTTGATTTCTGTCCGCAATGCGTCTCGTTGTTCTCCCGCCCAGGCATCGAGTCGGGGGAACAGATGAACTAATGGACCGGAGGGGAGAGATGGGGTCATTGTGAG
>JAENWB010000098.1:0-15012 GCA_016650275.1 Nitrospiraceae bacterium
CGTACCCGCCTGTGGGATCAGGGCGTTGTCACGTCCACCGTGATGAAAGGCAAGGAAACAGCCGCGGAAGAAAAGTTCCGGGATTACTACGCCTATTCTGAAACCATCCGCACTATCCCGTCGCATCGCGCGCTGGCGTTGTTCCGTGGCCGTACGCTGGGTGTGTTGAAAATTGAATTGAGCCTGGGCGAGGCACTCGAAGCCGCCGTGCCGTATCCCTGCATCGCGATGATCGCAGCCCATGTCGGCATCGAAGACCGGGGCCGTCGCGCGGACACATGGCTCATGAGCGTCTGCGATTGGACCTGGCGGGTTAAGGTGCACCTGCATCTCACGGTGGAATTGCTGGTGCAGTTGCGCGAAGCAGCGGAGACCGAGGCGATCAAGATCTTTGGCCGCAATCTGCACGAGCTGTTACTGGCGGCGCCTGCAGGCCCGAAGGCCGTGCTCGGGTTGGACCCCGGCATCCGCACGGGCTGCAAAGTGGCGGTCGTCGATGCGACCGGCAAGCTGTTGGAGACGACGACCATTTATCCACTCCAGCCGCGCAATGATTGGCAGGGATCGCTGGCGACGCTGGCACGGCTGGTCGTGCAGCATGGCGTCGAACTGATCTCGATCGGCAATGGTACAGGCAGCCGGGAGACCGACAAGCTGGCCATTGAGGTGATCAAATTGGTCGCGACACACAAGCCGGAACAAAAAGTGGCCAAGATCGTGGTCAGCGAAGCCGGCGCTTCGGTCTATTCGGCCTCGGCCTTCGCCGCGGCTGAGTTTCCTGAGTTGGATGTCAGCCTACGTGGTGCTGTCTCCATCGCCCGGCGGTTGCAAGACCCGCTCGCGGAGCTGGTGAAGATTGATCCCAAGGCGATCGGTGTTGGCCAGTATCAGCATGATGTCAACCAAAAGGCGCTGGCACGTTCGCTCGATGCGACCGTTGAAGACTGCGTCAACGCTGTGGGCGTGGACGTCAATACGGCATCGGCACCGCTACTTGAACGGGTATCGGGCCTGAACAAGGTGTTGGCGAAGAATATCGTCGAGTACCGCGATGCGAACGGCCCATTTCAGAATCGCTCCACGATACGCAAGGTGCCGCGCCTGGGCGACAAGACGTTCGAGCAGGCCGCGGGATTTCTACGCATCAATGACGGCGATAATCCGCTGGATCGCTCCTCCGTCCACCCGGAAGCCTATCCGGTCGTCGGGCGCATTCTCGCGCGTATCAGCAAAGGCATTGTGGACGTGATGGGTCAGCCGGCGTTGCTAAAGGGGTTATCTCCCGCCGATTTCATCGATGCGAAATTCGGCGTGCCGACGGTGCGTGACATCTTGACTGAGTTGGAAAAACCGGGCCGCGATCCGCGTCCGGAATTCAAGACGGCCACATTTCAAGAGGGCATCGAGTCACTGACGGACCTGTTCCCCGGCATGGTCCTCGAAGGCGTGGTGACAAACGTCGCGGCCTTCGGTGCCTTCGTCGATGTCGGCGTACATCAGGACGGTCTCGTGCATGTGTCGGCGCTGGCCAATAAGTTCATCAAGGATCCCCATGAGGTCGTCAAGCCTGGCCAGATCGTGAAGATAAAAGTGTTAGAAGTCGATGTGAAGCGCCAGCGCATCTCTCTGACCATGCGGCTTGACGATGCGCCAGTCAGTGCTTCCGCCTTAAGCCGCGCCCCGGCCGAAGCATCATCGGGAATAGCACGCGTCCCGCGTAACCGGCGTCCGTCCGCACCCCAGCGTGCTCCGGAGCGCCAGCCACAGCCAGGCGGCGCGATGGCTATGGCAATGGCGCTGGCGCGCGCCAAGCAGAAGAAGTAGTACGCCGCGACGCAGGCATCAGGACTGGCTGGTTTCTCTTGTCTATCTGGTCTGTCTCGTTTGTTTGGTTGAACCAGATAGACCAGATGAACCAGATCAACCCTCGCCCGTTGTCTCGTGTGCGTTCATTTCACATGCTGCAACTGGAGATCGTCGAAGTATGTGACGGCATCCGACTTGGTCCATAGTCCAATCATCCCGTCGTGGAACGTCTTGTCACAGAGATCGAAGACCTGCTTGTCGTCATAGAAGATGTTCACGCGACAGCCTTGATGGGTAACCCGCAGTGTGTGCCAGTGCCTCACGTCAATCGTCTGGTCGAAGTTTTCTAACAGGTGTCGAACGCCTTTCTCGACCCGATACACTCGAATGTTTTGTTCCAACGGGTTGGCCCTTGCCAGATAGTAATTGCGATCATCGGCCGCCCGCCAAATCAGACCACCACCCATGTCTGCTTGTCCCTGGATCGGCAAGAACGATACTGCAAGATTGAGATCAGAGGCGATGGCATCTTTGATTAGCACCACTTTGTAGGCATGTTCGGCTCCTTTGCCCATTAGTTGGGCGAACACATGCGGCGGACTCTTGGCTCGATCAGTCGCGAGGACTTGCCAATTGCCCGCGGGCCGTCCATCAAACATCGTTCCAATTGAGAATTCGCCGGGAAGGGTGCCTGGCTGCTCACGATCAAAATTCCACGCAGGAGCAGGAGAGGCGGTCTCTGCGTGAGGCGACATAGATCCGAATCCCAGAGGAGCCGCGATTATCATGCTGATGAGGAATATGACCAACCGGTTCATTGAGCGCTCCGCCACGTCACTTCATCCCAACAGAGATGGACGAAAGTTTCAAAGGGTGGGAAGTTGTTGGTATTTTGCTCTTTCGATCGGACCCAGAGGTCGATTTCCATTCCGGCTGGGTCAGTTTCCCCTCCAGGCAGCGTTCGCTTCACGGGATAGCGAACCGCACGGGTTTTGGGATCGCGTGATCGTTCCATGACCATAAAGTGGGCATCGTAGTCTTTGTAGAGCACCTGATCATTCTTGTGCATGGTGGCAGTGCCCCACCCACCAAGATAGAGCCACGTTTTTGGATAGAGCGAATCGCCGTTTCCGGAGTCACCATGTTCATAGATCCTGGTCGCAATTCCTCCATCCTGGAACGGGGCCTTCGCGGCAAACCGATCAAAGACGATTCGATACCGATCGGAGCCCTCGACGAACTCAGCGACCACCTGGCCGCTGTTGGTGAGTTCGTTCACCTCAATGTCGATCGATCCTTGCACCGGAGTCAGGCGCTTGCCAGCATAGTCGAGGTGATCCCAGGGGGCGCGATCCTGCATGCTCCCAATGAGGGTCGTCTTCTGACCTGATAGATGAAACTGCCCGCTATAGTGGGGATGCTCCGTGGCCTTGAAAATGCGCGTGCCTTCATCTCCTTTGGGAGTACCGAACTGGTCTGCTGCAGCAGCCGGCAACGGTAAGAGCGATAGAGTCAGGAACGATACGCTCAGGAGGCGCGTAGTCATTCTCTTCCGTCGAGTGTGCATGTAGCCCTCCTTTGGATGAAAACGCAGATAACGGAATCGCTGATGGAGTGCGAGTAGAATTTTAATTCATACTATTCCTATCGTGATCAACTATCTATTGGCACAGCATCTAAATTTGTGGTGTTCCTAAATACTATGGGGCGGCATGGCGATTTCTAGAACAAATAATAATGAGAAATACTATTCTTAATCTATATGTTTATAATTGCTATTTGCAAGTATACATGCTATCTCTCGTCACGTTATGGGGCAAGCGCACCGAGCAGAATCTGTCGAACATTTTCAGAATCATCTAAAAGATCTACGTGTCGCCCAGGGTCTTTCGCAGGGTGAACTCGCCGGGCAATCAGGGATTACCAGGCAGGCCGTCTCAGCCATCGAATCCCATCTCTATTTGCCCACCACGGCGGTCGCGCTTCGACTGGCCGCTTCGTTGGGCTGTCGTGTGGAAGATCTCTTCAGTCTTGCGGAGGCGCAGGATGTTGTTGAAGGGAAACTGATTGGTCATTTCCCTCAGCGCGATGAGAAGATCTCGACTGTTCGTATGAAGGTAGCCAGGGTCGGGACTCGTATAGTTGTGCGGCCTGTCACGGAATTGGGCGGGGTGCTTTCGTATAGTGTGCCTGCCGATGGCTATGCGACGGATGTGCATGGGCAGGTATCGGGCGCCATGGTGCGCGTAAAACTCTCGCGAGATCGTCAGGCGATCGAACAGGCAATCTCTGTAGCAGGCTGTGATCCAGCGATCTTCCTTGCAGGTGAGCACATGCGACGGCGCAAGGATCAGACCTCCGTGGTCGGCTGGACGATGGGGAGTATGGCCGCACTCCATGCCTTACAACGCGGTGAGGTGCATGTTGCGGGACTGCATCTTTTTGACCCGACGACGGGGGAATCAAACCTGCCGTTCCTCCGTCGTTCGCTGAAAGGTTCGAACTATGAGGTCGTCACGTTTGCGACTTGGGAAGAGGGCTTGCTCGTTCGAGCGGGTAACCCCAAGTCTATCCGTGCGGTCAGCGACGTAGCCGATCCCTACGTCACACTCGTGAATCGGGAAGAGGGAGCTGGGGCCAGGCTGTTGCTGGATCAGCGGCTGCGCGCGGCGGGAATCAATTCAGATCAGGTGAAGGGCTATGGCACGATCGTCGCCTCGCATTTCGAAGTTGCGCGCGCGATTGCAAGCCGTCAGGCGGACGTCGGTATCGGGATTCGATCTGCTGCGCATCTCTTTGAGCTCAACTTCGTGCCGCTTCAAGCCGCTCGGTACGATCTCGTGGTCCCCAAAGCCTATCTGAAGTCTCATCCGACACTGGCCAACCTGTTTGACACGATCGTCAGCCGTCCGTTTCGAAATGAGATCGAGGCGCTGGGGGGGTATGACACCAGCGAAGCAGGAAAGCTCCATGCGCTGCGTGTCGGCTGACGGAAGGCCCTCCGTAATCGGACTGGCCGCCTTAGGGATGGCGATGTTGCTTGCGACCAGTCTCGCGCTGGCCGTTGAGCCACAGTCTGTATCACCCTCATCCACCCCGACAGAAAACGGTTCGGATTATTCTGATGTGATTCATGGCATCAAAAAACGGGCAGACGCACAGACCGGAAAAAACTGGATCGAGCCCTCCGATGCGGTCCTCAATCTACGGAGGGAACTTGAATGGAGCCGATATTTGAAAACCGCATTGAACCTACCCGATTGGGTGGACCTGGGCATCGAAAACCGGACCCGATTTGAATCGTACGACCATCCCTGGCGAACGAGCCAGAGCATTGGAAATGGGGCCACGGATCCCCAAATCGCCCTCCGATCCCGGCTGCGCGTAGGATTGGGGGGCAATGGCCCCTTGCGATTCCTTTTTGAAGGGCAGGACGCGCAGGCCTATTTGAACCAGGACCGTGGAGACTTCAGGGATACCACGACGGTCAACGAATACGACATCTTACAGTTACTCGGGTCATTGACCCTGGACAATGTTGGGGGGAGCGGATTGCGAACCGACTTGCATTTCGGACGCATGACGATGGACTTCGGCCGTCGCCGGCTTATCGCGCGAAACGACTTTCGAAATACCTCAAACGCGTTCGATGGGGTCCATTGGCAAATCGGCCAGGGCCAGACCTGGCGGTTCAGGGTGTTTTTTGTGGAACCGGTCATTCGGGACGATGTGAAACTCGATGGGCAAAATAATAAGTCCGTTTTTTGGGGGACCTATTTGGAGAGCAAGCATATCCCCTGGCTCCAGTTGGATGCCTACTACATGGGCTTGAATGACCAGCGTGTGGCCGCCGTTGCCAGCCATCGCACGTACTCCACCTTCGGACTTCGCCTCTATAAAGACCCTCAGCGAGGCGAGTTGGATTACGAACTTGAGAGTGCCTGGCAGACCGGCACCCGTGGGGGCACGGATCATTTCGCCCATTTTCAGCATCTGGATCTGGGGTATATGTTCGATGTCCCCTGGTCTCCCAGATTTCTGATTACCTACGACTATGCCAGCGGAGACCGCAACCCTGGCGATGGCCAGGACGAAGGGTTCGACACCTTGTTTGGGGCTCGACGATTTGAATATATGCCGACCGGAACCTTCGGCCCATTTTTCAGAACCAACCTCAGCTCCCCAGGGTGGCGGGCGATTGTGACACCGGCACAAGGTTGGACTATTCAACTCAAACAGCGATTCTGGTATTTGGCTCAGAGCAAGGATAGTTTCGGAAGTTCTGGCTTGAAGGATTCCTCCGGAGGATCTGGAAGCGATATAGGGCATGATGTGGAGCTTCGTGTGCAATGGGCTGTCAGCAACAACATGGACTTTGATGCCGGGTACGATCATTGGTTCAAGGGATCCTATTTTGACCGGCTCCCCGTTTCCGCCAATTTGCCCGCCAGCGGGAACAAAGATACGGATTATTTTTATCTTCAAATGAGAGTTCGAGTGTAGGGAGGTTAGCCCATGATTCGAGTCATTATCGCGTTGTGTCTGTTCATCATCACAGGTGTGAACAGTGCGGTAGCCGAGGAGATTACGATTGCGGCGGCGTCAGATTTGAATTTCGCCTTCAAAGAACTCGTCGCTGAGTACGAAAAATCAACCGGCAATCACGTGAAGCTGACGCTCGGATCTTCCGGCAATTTCTATGCGCAAATTCAAAATGGCGCGCCGTTCGACCTCTACTTTTCAGCCGACATCGCGTATCCACGGAAATTGGAAGAAGCCGGTCTGACCGTTCAGGGCTCGCTCTATCAGTATGCCGTCGGGCGGATTGTCTTGTGGGCCGGCAATGGGTCGCACCTCGATCTCTCCAAGGGGCTGGAGATATTGCGTGAACCGACGGTCAAGAAGATTGCTATTGCCAATCCCAAGCATGCGCCCTACGGACGTGCTGCAGTCGCGGCGATGGAACATGCCCAGGTCTATGATCGCGCCAAAGACAAGCTGGTGCTCGGAGAGAATATTTCTCAAGCCGCCCAGTTCGTCGAATCCGGTGCGGCGGACGTCGGGATCATCGCGTTATCGCTGGCGTTTGCACCGCCGATGCAGGCAGCGGGGCACTATTGGGAGATTCCTGCCGATGCGTATCCACCGATCGAACAAGGCGCGGTGATGCTCAGGGGTGGGAAGAACCAAGCAGGTGCGAAGGCCTTTCTCTCGTTTATCCAGGGAGCCGAGGGGCAGACAATCATGAAACAGTATGGCTTCGTCGTTCCATCGCCGAGGTAATCGATGAACTGGATTGCGATTGCCGTCACCTTCAAGCTCGCGCTGCTTACGGCGGCCGTGTTGTTCATCGTCGGACTGCCGATCGCCTATTGGCTCACCTTTTCGAAATGGCGCTTGAAATTCATTGTCGAGTCGGTTGTCGCGCTTCCGCTCGTTCTGCCTCCGACGGTGTTGGGTTTTTATATTCTGGTCGCGATCGGTCCGCACAGCCCAGTCGGTCGATTCTACAGCGAGGTGGTCGGGCATCCGCTCCCCTTTACCTTCGGAGGTCTGCTCCTTGCGTCGATTCTCTATAGTCTTCCGTTTGCCGTGCAACCATTCGCCGCAGCCTTTGGCCAAGTCGATCGCCGGTTAATTGAAACCTCCTGGACACTCGGGGTGTCGAAGCTCAAGACCTTCTTTCATCTGATTGTTCCGCTGTCGACGGCCGGCCTTATCACCGGCGCAGTCCTGAGTTTTGCCCATACGCTCGGGGAGTTCGGCGTGGTGCTCATGGTCGGCGGCAACATCGAGGGCGAAACGCGAACCGTCTCGATTGATATTTATGATGAGGTGCAAGCGCTCAACTATGCCGGGGCTGCCAAGACGGCGCTGTTGTTGCTTGCGGTCTCCTATGGCGTGCTACTGCTGGTTTATGCGATGAATCGAAAGGTTTGGGCTGTATGGCCGCAGCGCTGACGGTTGATTGCCGTAAGACCTTTCCCGGACGGTTCACTGCGGCGGCACAGCTCACGTTGAATCTCAACCCTCCGCGCGTGCTGATTCTCTTCGGGCCATCAGGATCCGGGAAAACGACCCTGCTGCGTTGTCTTGCCGGATTGGAATGGCCGGAAGAGGGACGAATTCAGTTCGATTCGACGACCTGGATTGATGCGGCGTCCAACATTCGCCTCTCGCCGCAGGCGCGGCGGATTGGCTACATGCCGCAGGATTATGCGCTCTTTCCCATGCATACGGTGACCGGCAACATTGAATATGGATTGAGCGATTTGCCGGCTGAGGCACGGAGGGAGCGTGTCCGTGAGCTGATCGACTTGTTGCAACTTCAGGGGCTCGAACAGGCCAAGCCGGCGCAGTTGTCGGGCGGGCAACAACAACGTGTGGCGCTTGCGCGTGCGATCGCCAGACGACCTCAGCTCTTGTTGCTCGATGAACCCCTGTCGGCCTTGGATGCGCCGACACGCGCGAAGCTCTGCGGCGAGCTGCGCACGCTGCTCAAGCAGCTTGCAATTCCAGCGATGGTCGTTACGCACGACTGGGCCGAAGCCCTCACGCTGGGGGACATGATTGCCGTGATGAATGCTGGTCAGATCCTACAAGTCGGTTCGCCGCAGGAGGTTTTTTCCAGGCCCGCCAATGCGGAGGTTGCGCAGATCGTCGGTATTGAGACCGTCGTGCAGGGTCAAGTGGTCGCGAACGACAATGGGTTGGCGACCGTGTTGGTGAACGGGACGACGCTGAAGGGCTTAGGAGCGGACGTGAAAGGCTCGGCCGTTTACGTCTGCATTCGCGCGGAAGATGTCTTGCTCGAACAGGCGGGGAGCGGCGTTACCAGCGCGCGTAATCACCTATCCGGCCTGGTGACCGAGATGCTGCCGCACGGTGTGTTGGTCAAGGTCACGGTCGATTGCGGTTTTCCCCTGCGGGCGGTGATTACGAGGGGGGCCAGAGAAGAACTTGGTCTCGAAACAGGTTCAGTGGTCGTGGCGGCGATCAAGGCGGGTGCCGTGCATCTGGTCCCGCGATCCGCTTAGCAGGATGCTGAAAAAATGAGCGGGGTAGCTGGGACGACCCCTGTGCTCGCGCAACGCGCGGCCTCCGAAGGCTCTCGTTGGACGCGCGCAGTTGGGATCATCCCAGCTACCCCTTTGTAAGAGATAAATCGCTGTGGCCTTGCTTGGGATAAGGCGCGTCCCTGGGCGAAGAGGCTGTCTTGGCAGACTCAGGGCGGGCTGGTGAAGTAGCCGCCAGGATTGGGCGGGTGAGAAGTCTGGCCATTTTGAGCATCCTGCGCGGTGTGCTCCTGTTGTCCTAGACGTGCGGACCATTGAATTTCCACCGTGCCACAATAGTTTTCCGCAGCCTGTTAGAAGAGGCCGGCAATTCCCGTGGAAATTTTTCCCTGAATGATCGACGTGGCTTCGGGAATATCTAAATCTTTTTGCCGCACGTGTCCGACCATGCGCATCTGTTGGACTTTCGATCCGGTCGTCGCCTGTCCCGCCGCCGGTTGACCCAGCGGTTTACCCATTTTGCGATCGGTAATCTGCACGTCGGTCACGCAGAGATAGGTGACGCCATCTTCTTTCGGAGCCTCTTGCATCTGCATACCAGGAAAGCCTCCTCGCCCGCCACTCATGGCCATAGCCTGCGCCATCATGGCATTTATGTCGGGCATTCCGCCGGGCATCATTTTCCCAGTTTGATCGCCGCCCATTGATTTGGCAGAGACCATGGCGGCGCCGCCGCTGCTGATGCCGGAGCCAAAGTTCGCCTTGGCGACGGATTCCGGTGTCACACCCTCGGCGGCCTTGTGGCAATAGACCACCTTCGCTTGAATCCAGTAGTTTGCCTGCTCCGGATCCTTCGTGAGCTGGTAGCCCTTCGTGGTGAGTTTGCTTTGGACTTCGCTGAGCGTGACGTTCTGATTCTCCGATGTGTTACGAATTTGCAAGTAGGCGGTGCGGTTCATGCTGGGGTCGAGGAAGACCGTGTTGCTGTTCATGAGGCCGGAACGAATGATGTTGGAGCAGCCGGTTGTCAGGGTGATAAGCAACAACAATACCGTGAGGGGCAAGGGGTGAGGGGTAAGGCGATCAAGTAAGGTGTTCATCAAAAATTTCCTGCCACTGCCGCGCTCAACCGTTGTTGCAGCAACGGCGTCGCTTCGTCCTCATCGAGCTTCTTTTGATGGACGTCGGCGGCGAGACGAGTCTGGTAGACGACTGGTTGTATGCCGCTGCCGGATTTCGCAGCGGGGGGATCGAAAGCCGTGACGCCCTGCTCCGTAATCTGCAGATCTGCGACGCAGGCGTAATTTACGTCGTTCGGCATCTTGGGTGTTGAAGGCCCACTGAACATGCTGCCGATGGCGCTGCCGACGCCTTCAATGGCGCTCAGGCCCATCGAGGCGGCGGTCCCTATCAGCGCACCCTGCGGGCCTGCCATGCTGGCCATGCCGGTCAGGCCTTGCATGCCGCCCATGATCGAGGAGCCGATGCCCGATCCATACCCACTGGCGACGATATGCTCGACCGGCATTTCAGGTTTTGTGACATTGCAATAGACGATGTTGGCCAGCACGACGTAATGTGCCGTGCTGGGGTCTTGGATAATCTGATAGCCCTTTGCGGTTAGGCGTGAACCGAGATCAGTGAGCGATACTCCTTGGTTGTCAGAGGAATTGCGTGCTTGAATAAAAACCGTGTTCGCTGTCGTCGGCGGGAGGAAAAAGGTGTTGCTGGTGATGAGGTCGGTGTCCTTGATATTGCCGGCATGAGCGGCAAGCGGGAGGCTGAGAAGTACGGGCAGCACAAGATACCGCATGGATCATCTCCTGCAAATCAACTGTGAACTGGATTCTAAGGGAAAGTCACAGGGACAGCAACTATGGAACGAGCTGGAGTGCTACCGCTATGGTCCCTCGCCGCCTGCGGAAAAACCATTTCGGCATAGCGGTGCTCCTTGATACCCGTGTAATGAAAAACAGTCACGTGAGGTCCTTGTCAGGTGAAAAAGGTCAAGAAAAATATTCACAAAACTCTCTCCCCAGCTTCTGTGGATAAGTCTGTTAATAAGGTCGCCCTGCCATCACAATACAGTGCATTTCTCTAACTCCGACACGCCTTTGCCTAGAAATTAGGCATTGGTTCAGCCGCATATACCACCACAAGATATGGTAGTCCTAAGGGTTAAACCCAGCAGAAACTACAAATACTAGATGTCCACTGTCGTTTGTTGGGTCGGTGAGATGGATTGCCCATCCTGCTGCGGTGTCTCTCACTTGGTTATGCACAGACTCTACGCCAGACTGGGTTTTCTGCTCCATTATAAGGAGTCTAGAATTGGGAGCTTGACAGGGGATTCGCAGGTATGTAACCATTGGTTACATCATGAGGCCAGCGGATCTCAAGCGAGTGCGAGAACAATTGGGACTGACGCAGCAGCAATTGGCTGATGCGCTGCGGACGACGCGTGTGTCAGTGGCGCGTTATGAAGCGGGGATGCGGCGCATTCCTGGAATGGTCCAGGTCACGTTGGATCAGTTGGGGCGTTCATCTGAAATTTCCATGGCGGGGATGGTGGCAGCTGGCTCACCGATAGAGCCGGTCCCCCAGTCCGAACTCATTGATGTGCCGCCCAGCATGTTACGCGGTGGAGTGACGTTCGCACTCCGCGTCAAAGGGGAATCCATGAAAGATGATGGCATTTTCCCCGGCGATCTTGTGGTGGTGCGGAAGCAGGAGACGGCAAGAAATGGGCAAACGGTGGTGGCCTTGGTGAATCATGACGCGACGATCAAGACCTACTTCAAGAAGGACTCACACATTGAGCTGCATCCTGCAAACGCGGCGATGCAGCCGATTATCGTGAAGCCTTCCGATACCTTTCATATCGAAGGCATTCTCATCGGCGTGATTCGGCATTGTGCGGTTTAAAGAAGGGAGGACATGATGCTCGTAATAGGAAAATCCTTTGTGACAGACCGGATCGTTGACTTGGAACGAACGGTGGATTCCTTGAATGGGCAATTGCGCGAGATGCAATGGGATTTGTACCGGACCAAGGCGGAGCCGCTTCCTGTTCGGTTGTGGCGCAATCTGGTGAGTTTCAAAGGCGGGCAGGAGTTCATGTCAGCCGTTTGCAATCGGCGCGCTCGTCCAAACACCAAGATGCTGTCTCATGCTGACCCAAGAGCGTAGGACAGACATCTCGCTCGCCGGCGCCTGTTCTGACTGTGGGGCGGTGGGCCAACGCCGAATCGCCTGCGTCGATGGGATGACCCATTCGACCGTCGAACTATGTGAGCGCTGCTGGCGTGCCTTTCAGCAGCGGCAGGTTTTCGCGAGCGGGTGCTGTGGGTAGAGAACGCCAGAGGAGTCCTTTCGCCGGCTTCAATCGTGATACGGCGATGAAGAGGGGACCGTACGCACGAAGTGGACAGGGCAAAGAAACCTGAGCTTCCCTCTATTGTTTGTCTTCCATCGGGCGGGTTTCCTGTACCAGGTGCTCATCGTCTTGAGCCATACGCCAATGTCGAGTGTCGTCGAGTCCGGTTGTCGAACACCTCAACGTAATCGAAGCTTGCCGCCGTCATCTCCGCGCCTGTTGTACAGCGCAGCCCATGGCCCCGCGCATTATTGAAACTGTTGAACCCACTCTCGGTTGGCACGTGATCCCAACAATTCTCCTTGCGCCTCATGGATCCCTCCATGCCCTGGGACTTCAGCGTGTCCTGGAAGGGCGGACAGGTCGCGCGCGATCGCCAGATAGAGCCAGCCTTCATCCGTCCACAGATAGCTAATGCCCAATTGACCCTGTGCAAGGCACTTCTGCTTCGCCACAATTTGTTCTTGGACCGCTTTTTTATTGAGGCACAACAGGCTTCATTTTCCACAATGCGGGAAGGTCAGACAGACTCGAAGCAACGCGGGCCGATCTGGTCCAATATGTAGGAATACGAAAAATAATTGCAGATCTACATTTGTTGAGTATCCTAATACATTGTTACTCTTGAGCAAACGTTGAACAACGCGGTGCACGAGCATAGCAAGCACTTCTCTCGACAAACTCATGTGTACAACAGTGCTCATCCAAATCATGATCAGACCGACGCATTTATCCAGAGGGCATGGCCGTTTCCGCATCCTAAGCTCCTGACTGATACGGCCTGGACAACAGGGGGATACACAAATGGTGTCTGACAGCAAAGTTCAGGAGCCCGTATACTTTCAAACCCACCTGCGCATGGACCGCTATCGTGCGCAGGTCCTCATTCTGCAGAGTCTCGTTTCCATCGTGCTTTCCTATCAAGTTCTGTACACCCCGGAAACCATCCTTGCCAGGCCAGTCCAGGAAATTCTTGTTCTGGGGCTATTGTCTCTACTCGGAGCCGCGTTTTTCCTGCCCGTCCAATTGGTCGGGAGCCGCGCTTTCACGATCATACTGCTTCTCATCGATACCTCGATTACCTCCAGCATTATCTATACAACCGGACAACTGGGGTCCGATATCTACCTTGCCTATTTTTTAATCATTCTCATCTCTGCCTCGATGAGAACTCTCCAGTTAAAGATCCTCTGTTCTTCGTTCATTGCCGCTCTCTACGGAGGCATGCTCTACATATCGCTGGGATCTACGGTGTTTCTGGAAGGCCATCTCATTCGGATCTCAATTCTCCTTATCATGGGCGTAGTGTATAGCGTGTTGAGTGAGAGTTTGGAACAAGAACGCAAGGGCAAACAGACTCTCATCGAAGAAGTAACTGAGCGCCGACGGGCCGAGGAAGCGCTCAAGGCGAGTGAGACCCTCCTACGCGCACTACATGAAATCACCGTGGATACCGCCGACTGGGAGCAACGACTCCGTCGGATGTTAACATTAGGGTGCAGCACCTTGGAGATGTCTACGGGCATGGTGACACGGATTGATGGCGATCGTTATGAGATTCAACAGGTCGTGAGCCATGATTCGAAACACCCATCGAAGGGGCGGTATCAGTTACGCGGAAGTTATTGTGAATGGACGATCCAATCCCGAGAGGCGATCACCTTTTCTTCTCCAGATCAGTCAGACTGGAGTCCCCCATCAGAGGAACTTCTAGGTACTCCGCAAGCCTTTGCGGCCATCGCGATTCACATGAATGGCGCAGTATACGGGACATTGAGTTTTTCAAGCAAAACACCACGGACTAGAGTGTTCGCTGGGTATGAGAAAACATTCTTGAAGCTCACGGCGCAATGGATCGGGCATGAATTAGAGCGCAAGGATGCAGAAGTCTGCCTCCAGCAAGCTAAGGAGCGGGCTGAAGCTGCGAGCCGAGCAAAGAGTAATTTCTTAGCAACCATGAGTCACGAAATCAGAACTCCGATGAATGCCATCATAGGAATGTCCGATCTGCTCTCGGAGGGCTCATTATCTCTTGAGCAGCAAGAGCAACTAGGTATTTTGCGGAGATCCGGCACGAATCTCCTTGACTTAATCAATGACATTCTGGACCTCGCAAAAGTCGAGTCAGGACACATTGGACTCGAGCAGATCGCATTTGATCTGCATGAGGTACTGGACAAGGCGACAGAGCTCATGGCCCTCAAGGCACAAGAAAAGGGGCTTGAAATATTTGCTTCGGCCGCATCTGATGTGCCCATTAGCCTGATTGGCGATCCTCATCGCCTTCGACAGGTCATTGTGAATTTGGTCGGTAATGCCATCAAATTTACGGAGCGAGGTGAAGTCACGGTCCGAGTCACGAATGACAATGGCGCGAGTCAACCAGGCACGTTACGCTTCGCTGTTTCAGATACGGGGATTGGCATTCCGTCTGAAAAACTCGACGCTGTCTTTGAACGATTCACCCAAGCCGATGGGTCTACGACGAGGCTATACGGTGGAACCGGCTTGGGCTTGGCTATTTCGAAGCAGTTCATCGAGCTTATGGGGGGAAGAATATGGGTGGAGAGCTCCTTGGGGAAAGGCAGCATTTTTTATTTTACGGCTCACTTCGGCATTTCGCAAAGCCAGAGCGCCCCTGGGGCTTCGTCTAACATTGAGTTGATGGAAGTGCAGGCGATAGTGGTCAGTAGCAATGAAGGGAGTCGCAGGCTTGCGGGAGAAGCACTGCAATCTTGGGGAGCAACCGTCTCCACGACGAGAGATGAAGAGTCGGCTTTGACCGTACTTACCGAGGTAGTAGGCGGCGTAAAC
>JAENWB010000099.1:0-9222 GCA_016650275.1 Nitrospiraceae bacterium
TTCACGAGCCAACCACAGAAGCTCGACAGCGTGGATTGGCGCGAACGCATCGTACTCAGGGCAAGATCACAGCTAGCCATGTCGTCCATCCACATCTGAATCGATGATAGCGTGAGGTCAGTGGCGCGGGCCAACCGTCCATGTCGGGATCTGACGAACATCAGAAACTGTTCGAGCACCCAGCGATAGCTTTGCACCCCTCCTTCCGTTTTGCCACGCTGTTTGAGCTGGTACTGACAAAACTGCTCCACGAGATCCACTAACTGTTGCATCATGGCATTGCCTCTCCGGCCCCTGCCACAACCACGACTTCGCCAGGGGAGAGTATGCGGAGGTACCATCCACGCGTCAAGAGTGGAAGGGGGAGCCAGCGAGCTGTCTGTTGCCATCAATTCAGTATCCATGAGTTCGCCCATGCAGAGCGAATCGGGGGAGTCTCACGACACCCCCGCGCCCCCAGAATGCGCCCGCGGGTCCGCCGGCGTGAGAGGTGATTGGATGAGTCGTCATGAAGAAGGAATCTTCCGTTTACGGGTTCCATTCTTGATGAGCTGCCGATGCCGATTCTTGAGTCGGTCCGCCCCCTCCACAATCGCGCCTTCGACCCATGCCTGGCCGTTGGGCAAGGAGCACAGGGCGGCGAGCATCGGGGCGACTGACCGAGTAATCCACGCTTTCACACGTTCTTCTTCCGGCTCCTCCTGCGGGATTGTTAAACGTGCAGTCATGAAACCTTGCGTGAGGGATTCGTACCAGGGAAGTCGTGGTGCTCGGGCGCGTTCCTCATCTTCCGCATCACGCGTCGTGTCTCGAAAATCGACATAGGATCTTAGGAGGCCGATGAGAAAACCTTTCCAGTCCTGTTCTTCGAGACCGATCAACGTTTGGCCGCAGAGCTGCGCGCGGTCCTGTTTGAATTCCAGTTCCCATCGTATGCCATATTCCTCAGCACCAGGACGCTTCTTCGCCAGGAGTTCCAGACGCTTGTCATACACGCGCAAGAGCGTCTGGCTTTGCGGGCTCCCGAAATAAATGGTTTCCCCGGAGGCCGTACCTTTGTGCAACGAGAAGGAGCGAATCACTTGAATGCGGTCCGCGCGGCTAATGCATTGCCCGGTTTCGGCAGCCTGAGTGACGAGCTGGAGGGGCACCACAGCCTGACGATCATCCAACGCACAGTCGATTCGTGTGACATGGCCCTCATGGTGTTTAATCCACTGAAGGATGTTTCGCACTCGGCTGAGATCCCATCGGGAGACAATGCCGGCGGAGAGATCGGCATGCACCTCTCGGGGTTGACGCGGGGCGCCTGTTCCCAACATGCCCACGCCTCGGGAAGTATCCGTCAGAATCCAGGACAGGGGGTAGCCTCGAAATCCGGCTTTGCCTTTCGTCCATTCGCCGCCGATCTGTCGCATGACCTCCTGTGCGGAGACATCCGGCAACGTGAAGGCCAGCCAATCCATGGTCAGGGTAAAGACGTGAGTATTCGAGTCTGGTGATGCTTCACTCATGTTGTCAGCCAAGCCCCCGTGTTACCGACCGGGGGCTGGTCGGCCTGCGCGCGGCCGGCGGTGCCGCCCGGCGCGCGGGCCGATCTCCTCCGCAGGCGGACGACGGCATTCCGTTCCATCTGGTGCTGGACTTTGCGCAGATCGAACCTCAACGCGGTCCCAACACGTGTCGCGGGGAGTTCACCCTTGCGAACCGCCCGCCGAATGGTATCCGTGCTCACGCCAATGAAGGCTGCGAGTTCTTTGACCGACAGTTCCGATCTCTTCATGGACCCTCCTTGGTTCAATGTCTTGCCCCACCCTACGCCGGATATTCCATCCTGGGCATTAGGCAGATATGCGCTGATGTATCCAGATGTGCTCTCTCGTGCGCATGCCATCGCGCTCAGGTACCAGGCCTACACCCGCTCAGCGTGATCACGAGCGTAGGGCAAAGAGGAGGAGAAGGGAATTAGGCAGTTTGGGACTGTTTAGGTCTGTTGAGGACTGTTGGGGACAAGCAGTCTGTGATTGAACGACGGCCCGGTCATTCTTTGAAGCGGCGTTGGGACACGTTTGCGTTGACTCGTGGCGTACGAGTGGTCTACGTCACGAGAGGGGGGACAAGCAACGCGACGAGAAGAAGAGGCACTATGTGCCATTGCAAATACGCGTCTCGATCATGGAGGCAAGACCGAGACGCGTGTCGTGCGGCGATACAGACTTAGCGGCTCAGGATCTCCAGAATTTCATCCAGGGGGCGGATGGTGCCTAGCAGTGTGGGCTCACCGAACTGCTTATTGTGGTGATTCTCTTTCACCTGCAATAATGCGGTCACAAGATTGTTAAAGTCATCCAGCTTGGCCGTCTCGAAATACGTGATGAAGTCCAGATCGTCCAAGCCGCTGGAGTGATACAGCTTGCGCTTGACGGTCTTCAGATAGACCAGCGTCGCATCCGCATGCTCCTTCATCAAGGCGGTTCGGGCGTCTTGTGGCATCAGCCACCAATCGGCATCTTTGCGGACAGGGACCACCACCACGTACGGACTGCCCTGAGGCGGGGGAGTCTTCAGTTCAGCCTTCACATCCTCCGGAAATTTCGGCACATAATTCAACGCCTTCGTGATGCCATTGAACGTGTCGGTGTTCTTGAGGGCTTTCCCAAATGTCGTGCCCATGAAGTCCACCAGAAAATTCTGGTTGTCGAGCATTTCCTTGGAGTGCACCCTGAGGAAAAAGTCCGCTTTCTCGGACAAGCCCCGCAACAAGTATGTATCCACTGCGACCTTGTCCACATGCTTTTGAAACACCTTTTTCACGTCCGTCACGCCGGCAGCCCTGGCTTCCTTATCCATTTGTGACCATTGATCCCCGACCTTAAAGACGGCAAAGGTTGCGTATACTGCTGGGTCCTTTAATAACTTCTCCCGATCCACCTCAGCGCCGGCAGCTTGTGCGAAAGCTACGAGAGTAAGAACTAGTAAGGCCAAGACTGATCTATTTCGCATGTCGGTTCTCCTTGTGAATGGCGGGGGAATACAATGGCACCGGGGAAGCGGTTTCCACTCCTGGGCGCGACGTAGCATATCCCTTTCCCCTTGAGAAAGCACCCAGACCTCAGTCTTTAGGAAGATGCCGAGGGATACCAGTCCCATTTTTACCGCCTCAATCTCTGTTATGGTTTGAGGGGCTCTGAGAGACTAGTGACGTATACCTGACGGGAACTAGCCTCCTCCGGTGTGCTTCTCAAGTCTCCATGTTTTAGTCGTACCCCTTTCTGACTTGAAGAAAATCGTCGAAGCGCGTAAAAATAAAGGGCGAAGTCGTAGTCGGGTTAAAACACGGGTTCAAATCCCGTTGGGACCACCACATCAACCTCGTTCTTGCGAGCAAGTGCTTTATCCATGCTCGCGCGCGGATGAAACGCTCAAGTCAGAATTATTTCTTCAACGCCTACGCGACCTGGAATCATCGAACTGATCACGGCTCGCCGAACAGGTGCTGCGTACTCATGCAACGGGATACGGCGAAGGGCTTCTTGAGATGCAGCTTCGTTGACGTCTCTATCGTTGGTTGTGTATAAAGAATGCGCTTCCCCTCAATTCACTTCTACGATAGGTCGACTCTCCTATGGGTAAACGCGAATTCCACGATGGGGCGCAAGATGGACTCGAAGCGCTCGAGCCTCTCGACCCGGAACAGATCGAGTCCTTCGACGGCTTGCTGACCGCCATGCGAAAGACAGCCTTTGGGGGCCGTCGCTTGGGTGAAGCCTATGAAGTGCTCTGGGCGATGATTGAGGATCCCGACTGCTTCGTCGTGTTGACGCTGTCAGGGGCGATGACCATTGCCAAGATGGGCAAGATCATCAGCGCGATGATCGATCATGGGATGGTGCAATGTGTCGTCTCGACCGGAGCGTTGATCGCCCATGGACTGAGTGAGTCGGTTGGCAAAACACACTATCGGCATCATCCGTCTATGTCCGATGAAGAGTTGTTCAAGAAGGGCTACAATCGGGTTTACGACACCCTGGAGATGGAGTCCAACCTCAACTATGTTGAGCATGTCGTCGCCCAAACCATGAAGCGGCTTGATCACGACCAGACTCTTTCCTCCGAGATCCTCACCCGCGAACTGGGTAAGACGCTCGCGGAAGAATACGACGGAGCGGGTATTCTCAAAAGTGCCTATGTGAAAAACGTCCCGGTCTTCATCCCTGCGTTTACCGATTCCGAGGTGGGGCTGGATCTTGGAACCTGGGCCATGAGTCGAGATCTCGATCAGGCTCGTGCGCAGGTAAAAGGGGGCGACGATCTTGAGTTACTACGCGCGATTCATCATTCCTGTCCTTCGTTCAATCCCTATTTGGATCTCAACAGTTATGCAAGCCATGTCATCTCGGCCAAGCGGCGTGGGATCTTTACGATTGGCGGGGGCGTACCACGCAATTGGGCGCAACAAGTCGGCCCCTACATTGAGATCAGCAATACCCGGCTCGGCCTTGCTGTCCAGCCGCCTCGATTCCAGTACGGTGTGCGCATCTGCCCGGAACCGGATCATTGGGGAGGGTTGAGCGGCTGTACCTATCAAGAAGGCCTTTCGTGGGGAAAGTTTGTGCCCCCGGAAGAAGGCGGGCGCTTTGCCGAAGTGTTGAGCGATGCCACGGTTGTCTGGCCTCTCCTCATGGTCGGGTTACTGGAGCGCATGAAAGCAAAGGGCACTCCCCGCACATGATGGGCGCACAGCTCTTTCGCACAGTTGCTGCGGCGGTACTACTGATGCTTGTGCAGCTGAATCAGGCTGACGCTGGGTCGGTCACGGACGACGGACGAATCAGAGGGAGCGCGGACGCACCGATCACCTTGATCGAGTATTCTGACTTCACCTGTGGGTACTGTGCGAAGTTCTTCCAGGAGACCTGGCCTCGCTTGCAGGCCAAATACATCGATACGGGGAAAATGCGGCTTGTCTATCGCGACTATCCTCGAGCGGACCAGGGAGTCGGCGTGGAGGCTGCGTTGGCGGCGCGCTGCGCTGGGGCCCAGGGTCGATATTGGCCGATGCACGATCGGCTCTTCAGCGGAGGAGGTCGCTTAGACTCGGGTGCGTTCAAAGGCTATGCGAAGGTGATGGGCTTGGATCAGACGGCGTTTGCCAAGTGTGTCGACGAGCGGCAATATCTCGAATCGATTTTCCAGGATCGCCAGGAGGCGAACCGGTGGGGATTTCACGGGACCCCCGGCTTTATTCTGATACGGACGGTCGGTGGACCGACCGAGAAAGAGCCAGCGATCGCAATCCCCGGTGCAGTCCCGTTCGAGGATTTTGCCGAGGAGATTGATCGCATGTTGGCCACTGCCCCGCGCTCCCAGGGAGCCCACACGGAGCCTTAAGGGTCGACGGTGATGGCACAGAGCAATCAGTTCATCATTCACTAAGGATTACTTATGTCTGCAACACAATCATTTTGGTCTGTTCCGCAGCACGCGGGGGAACCCGCCTACTGGGTCTGCATAGCCTGCTTGTCAGAAGCCTTCCATCTCAAGGTGCCGATGCCGGATTGTCCGACGTGCCACGGCGTTTCAACTTATGAGGCTTTCACGCTTGAGGCGATTCGTGATTGGGGCACCGAGGACTTGATTGCCAAAGCCGGTATCGCCCAACAGGCTGCCAGTCTTGAGCAGGCCCCTAATAGTATCGGTTAAGTCCGCCGACTAACAGGCTGCGGGAAAACGAGGCTGGCCTGCCGGAAATCCAATGGTCCGCATGTCTGGGTCAACAGGACACGAACCCGCAGGATACTCAAAAAGTTCGTCCGGCAAGGCCGCAGCGAGTGCAGTAGGCTGAGGTCGAGGTTAAGGTTGATCGAGGGTCAGACTTTCTCTATCTTGACCTTAGCCTGAGCCTCAACCTTCTTCGCGCTGGCGGACTTTTTCAGCATCCTGCTGAGTCTTCACCACCCGCGGGGTGCCTCTCGTGCAAGAGCCGCGTCCATTTTTAATCGGAGGCCTGTGGCGGCACGGGGAGACGGTTGTTCCTGTGAACAATCCGTTTACAGGGCAGTTACTCGCCGAGGTCTCGAACGCGAGTTCTGCCGACGCCGAAGCTGCGATCCAATCGACAGTCGATGCCGCTGCCGTAATGGGGGCTTTGCCGTCCCACGCCCGCTATCATGTGTTGCAAAAGATCGCGGGCGGGCTGTATGACCGACGCGAGGAATTTGCCCGCCTGATGACGGCTGAGTCCGGCAAGCCGATCGCCGACGCGAAGCGGGAAGTCAGTCGGGCTGTCCAGACATTCACCATTGCGGCTGAAGAGGCGAGACGCATTCCTGGCGAGGTGATCCCCCTCGACTGGACGCCGGGGACGGATTCCCATCTCGGGATTCTCCGTCGGGTTCCGATCGGTCCGGTGCTCGGGATTACCCCCTTTAACTTTCCCCTGAATCTTGTCGCCCACAAGGTCGCTCCAGCACTGGCCGCCGGCAATTCCATCCTCATCAAGCCGGCGCCACAGACACCCCTGACCGCATTACTCTTGGGCGAAGTGGTCCTGGAGGCCGGACTTCCTCCTGGCGCACTCAACATCGTGCCCTGCGACAACAGGATGGCAGAACAGCTGGTCGTCGATCCTCGCTTCAAACTCCTGAGCTTTACCGGCAGCGCCGCCGTGGGATGGATGCTGAAAGCCAAGTGCGGGAAGAAGAAGGTGGTGTTGGAACTCGGCGGGAACGCGGGTGTGATTGTGGAGCCCGATGCCGATCTCGAGTTTGCCGAACAGCGCTGTGCAGTCGGCGGGTTCGGGTATGCCGGTCAGACCTGTATCTCCGTGCAGCGAATCTTTGTCCATCACTCCATCGTGGATCTCTTTACCACGAAGCTCCTGTTACAAGTCGCGCGTCTGAAAGCCGGCGACCCGAGCGACGATTCGACGGTAGTCGGACCATTGATCGATCCGGCCGCGGCCCATCGTATCGAAACGTGGATCGAGGAAGCGGTGTCGCAAGGGGCGCGAGTACTTTTGGGGGGCAAACGCATGGGCTCGGTGATGGAGGCGACCGTGCTCTCGCATGTCACGCCAACGATGAAAGTTTCTTGTCAGGAGGTGTTTGGGCCGGTGGTAACCGTGACCCCCTACCGCCATTTCGGAGAAGCCCTCACGGCGCTCAACCAATCTGACTATGGGCTCCAAGCTGGGGTGTTCACCCAGGATGTGAATAAAATTTTTCATGCCTTTCGGCACCTTGCAGTCGGGGCCGTGCTGGCAAACGAGATTCCCACGTTTCGCGCCGACCACATGCCGTATGGTGGCGTGAAGGACTCCGGGATCGGACGTGAAGGGGTTCAGGCCGCGATCGAGGATATGACCGAACCGCGTATGCTGGTGTTGAATCTGAAACCACCTGCCGGGATCTAAAAGAAAAAAATCTCTGTAGGATATTGCGAAGCTCAGCCAATCTTGGTACAACAGCGACCCTGTGCCTACACGAGGCTTACCGTGAGCGTGCATTTCAGCTAACCAGGCGTCCGTCACCCGATTGATCGGACAAAGTAAGGAGAAGAGACGATGGTACCTACGCAGATGTTTCTGACGCGAGGCGTTGGGGTGCACAAAGAAAAACTGGCCTCCTTCGAGCAAGCCTTGCGTAGTGCCGGCGTCGCCTATTGTAACCTCGTCACAGTGTCGTCGATTCTTCCGCCAAATTGCAAAATTGTCCCGCGCGCGCGCGGCGAGAAGTTATTGAATCCCGGTGAAATCACGTTCTGTGTGATGGCGCGGTCGGAAACAAATGAACGGAATCGCCTGGCCTCCGCGTCGATTGGGTTGGCGGTCCCGACCGATCGTCGAACCTACGGGTATCTGTCCGAACACCATGCGCATGGCGAAACCGATGAAGAGACGGGTGAGTATACGGAAGACTTGGCGGCGCAGATGTTGGCCACGACGCTCGGTGTCGAGTTCGATCCGAACATCGCGTGGAAAGAACGGGAACAAGTCTTCAAAATGGCCGGCAAGATCGTGCGGACCCTCAACATCACCCAGTCCGCTGTCGGGAAACCCAATCGCTGGACGACGGTGATTGCATTGGCCGTGTTCATCCCAGAAGAAAATCTGCCGAAGCGGCGTCGTTAACCCTGCCGCGTGAGTATACGCCCATGACGCTTCCCGCTGGATGGGAAGGTATCGACCAGAACTTCCTCGGGCTCGAGGAGCCCTGGTGCCATCCTGATCAGGCGGGTGTCTACATCCTACCTGCGCCCTACGAACATACTTCCAGCTATGTGCTGGGCTCCGATCGAGGCCCGTCAGCCATCATCGAGGCCTCTCAACAAGTCGAGTTATACGACGAAATACTCCGGTGTGAGCCCTACCGAGAGTGGGGCGGGGTTGCCACCATCCGCTCGCTCGATCTTGACGGCAAAGTCGATCAGCAGGCGGTGGATGCGATTGAGGCGTTTGTCGCTCCCTATGTCGGTACCGGACGGTTTGTTGTCACCTTGACCGGGGAACATACCGGCGCGCTTGGGGCCATCCGAGCCCATGCCCGACGCTATCCCGATCTGTGCGTGGTGCAAATCGATGCGCATGGCGACTTGCGGAAGGCCTACCAGGGGAACCCGTATAGCCACGCCAGCGTAATGGCCCGCGTGGTCGACGACGGATTGCCGTTGGTCCAAGTCGGCATTCGTTCCATTTCTCCTGAGGAAATCGATCGCATTCAGAGCACCGATCGCATTGCCACGTTCTTTGCCGCCGAGATTCTTGACCCGTCCGGCCCCTACGAAGGCAAGGCCTCCCGCTGGATTCCCGAGGTCGTAAAAGTCTGTCGTGGACCGGTATACCTGACCTTCGATTGTGACGGGCTTGACGCCTCGCTGGTCCCCGCGCTCGGCACTCCCGAGCCCGGCGGGTTGGGGTGGTACGACACGGTGAACCTCGTGACGGCCTTGGCCAATGGACCTGGTATCCTCGGGATGGATATCAGCGAGATGGCCCCGATTGAAGGGTTTGTCGCGCCCCAGTTTTGTATCGCCCGATTGATCTACCGCATGCTGGGACGGATTAAAGCGGGCCGGCGCGTCCACTAACAGGATCCTGAAAAAGCCCACCAGCGCGAAGAAGGTTGAGGCTCAGGCTAAGGTCGAGATAGAGAAAGTCTGACCCTCGATCAACCTTAACCTCGACCTCAGCCTACTGCACTCGCTGCGGCCTTGCCGGACGAA
>JAENWB010000100.1:0-2702 GCA_016650275.1 Nitrospiraceae bacterium
CTGTTGGCACCTGGTGCGGCGGTGCCAGCCGGACAGCAGATCTATGTGCGCGATCGCCAGACAGGCCTGACAAGTCTGGTGTCGGTGGATAACAACGTGGCGCCGAACCCCGGCACTGGCGTCAGCAGCGCTCCGTCGATCAGCGGGGATGGGCGGTATGTTGCGTTTGTGTCGCTTGCGACAAATCTGTTAGCTCCTGATCCGGTGGTGCTAGGGGGGCAGCAGATTTACATCCATGACCGTCAGGTTGGACAGACTTTCTTAGCGTCTCAAGACAATACCAATATGAATGTCGAGGGAGCTGGCGGTGTAAGTAATACGCCTTCGACGAACAGCGACGGCGGATTTGTTGCTTTCTTCTCTCAGGCCACCAATTTCGTCGCGGGAAGTGGTTCCCACATCTATGTCCGAGCACTACCCTAACCGGTAGAGCTTCCTCTGGTGGCGTGGTACGATCATGTGCCATGTCCCTTCCCCGATTCCATCCTCTTATCGCTGAATGGTTTCACGCGAAGGTTGGCCAGCCCACCGATGTGCAGGAGCAGGCTTGGCCTGCCATTCAATCGGGGGCTGATGTTCTGATTGCCGCGCCGACAGGCTCCGGCAAGACGTTTGCTGCCTTTCTCTCCTGCATCGACCACCTCTTCAAGCAAGCCCTCGCGCGTGAACTCGACGACCACACGCAGGTGCTTTACGTCTCGCCGCTCAAAGCGCTCAGCAACGACATACAGAAAAACCTACAGCAGCCACTCGCTGAAATCGGCAACGCAGCGTTGTCTGCCGGGATCTTGATGCCGGAACTCCGAGTGCTGGTTCGCACCGGCGATACGCCGATGACGGAGCGTCAGCAGATGCTCAAGCGGCCGCCCCATATCCTTGTCACGACGCCGGAGTCGCTCTTTATTTTATTGACGGCAGAGAAGAGCCGCCGGCTGCTGCAAACGGTCCGGACCGTCATCGTCGATGAAATCCATGCAGTTGCGCCGAATAAACGCGGAGCCCACTTGGCCCTATCGCTGGAACGGCTGGAGGCCCTGACATTCGCGAAGCCACAGCGCATCGGGCTCTCCGCGACACAACGGCCGATCGAAACCGTCGCGCGGTTCCTGGTGGGCGCTCGTCCGATGCCGACGATCATCGACGTGGGGCACAAGCGTGAGATGGATCTGGCCGTGGAAGTACCAAAAGACGAACTGAGCGCCGTGGCGACCAATGCTATCTGGTCTGATATCTATGGTCGTGTCGCCGAACTGGTCCGGCAGCATCGCTCGACCTTGGTCTTCGTCAATACGAGGCGCCTCGCTGAACGAGTGTCGCATTCCCTGGAAGAACGGCTATTGGACTTAGGTGCTGATGTTGTTGCGGCACACCATGGCAGCCTCTCGCGCCAGATTCGCCTGTTGGCGGAAGAACGGCTTAAGCGCGGCAAGACGCGCGTCGTCGTTGCCACGGCCTCGCTGGAACTCGGCATCGATATCGGCACCGTGGATCTTGTCTGTCAGATCGGTTCGCCCCGCGCGATTGCCACCTGTTTGCAGCGGGTTGGCCGGGCCGGTCACTGGGTCAAGGCCATTCCCAAGGGCCGACTGTTCGCGATGACGAGGGATGACTTGCTCGAATGTGCGGCGCTGATGCGCGCGATTCGGACAGGCGTTTTGGATCGCATTGCCGTGATAACGGCTCCGCTCGATATTTTGGCGCAGCAGCTGGTGGCAGCAGCCGCCACGCAGACCTGGCAGGAAGACGAGCTGTTCGATCTCTGTAGGCGGGCCGATCCCTATCGGGCCTTGGCTCGTTCGGAGTTCGATCAGGTGTTGCGGATGTTGGCGGACGGGATTGCGACCAATCGCGGGCGAGGCCTGGCCTATCTGTTTCATGATCGGATCAATCGCCGGATCAAAGGCCGACGAGGGGCCCGCCTTGCGGCGATCACGTCCGGCGGGGCCATTCCGGACACGGCAAACTATGCCGTGGTCGCGGAGCCTGACGGAACGGTCGTGGGATCGATCGATGAAGACTTTGCGGTGGAGAGTCTGTCCGGTGACATTATGTTGCTGGGAAACACCTCCTGGCGCATCAAGGGCATAGAGATGGGCAAGGTGCGGGTGGAGAATGCTCACGGAGCCCCGCCCAACATCCCCTTCTGGCGTGGCGAAGCCCCATCCCGCACGGCAGAACTCTCCGCCGAAGTGGCTAGTCTTCGAGCGGAGATTGATCGACGTATCGACGAGAACCCCTCACCCCTCACCCCTTACGCCTCACCTGTTCAATGGCTGCGGCAAGAGTGCGCCCTGGATCAGCGCGGAGCACAACAGGCTGTCGAGTATGTGTTGGCAGGTAAGGCGGTGCTCGGAACGGTGCCGACTCAACGAACGATCGTCGCAGAGCGGTTCTTCGATGAAAGCGGAGGGATGCAGCTCGTGTTGCACACGCCATTCGGAGGGCGGATCAATCGAGCCTGGGGCCTCGCCTTGCGGAAGCGGTTCTGCGTGGCCTTCGATTTCGAATTGCAAGCTGCGGCGACTGACAACGGAATCGTCATCTCGCTCGGCGAGAAGCATAGTTTCCCGCTCGATGCGGTGTTCGGGTTTATCCACAGCCAGTCGCTTCGCGAGGTCTTGCTTCCCGCCGTGCTCCAAGCGCCGATGTTTATGACGCGCTGGCGCTGGAATGTCAGCCGTGCGTTGGTGTTGCTGCGTTTC
>JAENWB010000101.1:0-5765 GCA_016650275.1 Nitrospiraceae bacterium
GTGAGTTCCTGGCCCACAATGCCACGCAAGTCGTATTCGCGAAAGAGTCCCATGTCGTTCTCCTGAAAAAGCTGACAAGCCAACAAGCGAGCAGGCTTACATTCCTGTCAGCCTGTCACCTTGTCAGCTTTTGACGCCCCGTCCGTAGTCATCCTGAAACCGGACAATATCGTCTTCCCCAAGATAGGGCCCGTTTTGCACTTCAATGATGTGCAGGGTCACGTGACCGTGGTTTTCCAACCGGTGACGGGTTTCGACAGGAATTTCTGTACTATGGCCAATCTTGAGATCGAAGACCTCGTCGCCCCTGGTCACCCGAGCCGTCCCGATGATCACCACCCAATGTTCGCTCCGTTGATGGTGCAGCTGTAACGAAAGCCGCCCTCCTGGCTTCACCGTCACGCGCTTCACTTTGTAACCAGATCCTTCTTCCAGGATCGTATAGGACCCCCAAGGCCGATGCACGGTGAGATGTTCAAGGTGTTCCGGCGCTTTCTGCTTCTTGAGAATCTCGACCAACTGCTTCACATCTTGCGCGCGGGATTTCGGACAAACCAATGTGGCGTCCGGCGTATCGACCACCACCATATCGGTGAGCCCGATCGTCGCCACGAGACGGCGATCCCCGTAGACGATCGACCGACGGCTATCGACGTCGACCACGCGACCGACCACGACATTGCCGGCCTTATCCTTCGACGCCACTTCATCCAGGCTCCCCCAACTCCCGACGTCAGACCACTGAAAGGACACGGGCACGATCGCGGCTTTCTTCGATTGCTCCATGACACCCGTATCGATCGAGACCGGCGTGAGTGTCCGGTAGGCATCGTCGATGGCCTGTCTGGTCGCCCCCGCCTGCATTAATCGGCCGATCCGTTCGATCCCACGAAAGAGGGTAGGTTGATAGCGTCGGATTTCATCAAGAATCGTCGCGGCGCGCCAAATAAACATGCCGCTGTTCCAGTAGTAGTCCCCGGCCTTGAGATATTGCGCAGCCTTGGTGGCATTGGGTTTTTCAACGAATCGGCTGACAGGATGTCCCTTGAGCGTACCCTGCTTTCCCAACGTCACTTTCCGGTTGGGCCTGATGTAACCGTAGCCGGTCTCCGGACGGATCGGCTTGATGCCAAACGTCACCAGATAGTCCTGCTGCGCCAGCGTCGCCGCCAACGATACCGCCGCATCGAACGCTCGCTGGCCTTTGACGATATGATCGGCCGGAACCACCAACATGATCGCCTCAGGATCCCGACGGACTAGCTCTAACGCCACCAAGGCAATAGCCGGAGCGGTATTGCGCCCTTCCGATTCAAGCACAAAATTATCCGTGAGCGCGTCTTTCCATTCACTCAGCTGAACGCGAATGGACTCTGCTTGGGCCGGATTCGTGGAGATGATCACCCGGTTCGGCGCCGAAGCACAGACCACCCGGCGCATGGTCTGTTGAATCAACGTTTCATCTCCCATAATCCGCAGCAGCTGTTTGGGGAATAGCTGGCGACTGAGCGGCCAAAACCTGGTGCCGCTGCCGCCGGCCATGATCACGGGATAGAGATGGTTATGTAGTTCGAGGTTCGATGTTCGTCGTTTGAGTGAAGCCATAAACAGACCTTTTACCCTACGAGCGTTTTCCTGAATCTGGAACCACGACCTTCACCTTCGACCTTTGAGCTGCCAGAATCATCTCAATAATTTCACGAACCGCCCCCTCCCCGCCCTTCTTCTGACAGACATAGTCGACCACTGCAGCAACCTGGGGTATCCCATCTGCCGGTGTGGCGGAAAATCCCACCGCCTTCAGCGTTTCAAGGTCGTTGATATCGTCCCCGATATAAGCGACCTGGCTCAGGGTGAGCCCATGGCGTGCCGCCATCCCGCGAACAAGCGACAACTTATCCATCACCCCTTGGTGCAACTCGGGGATTGCAAGCTTTTCAGCACGCCGCGCCACTAGTTTCGTCCGCTCCTGCGTGACAATGGCGGTGATAATCCCTGCCCTCTGCAACAGCTTGATCCCCATGCCATCGCGCGTGTTAAACTTCTTCCACTCATCGCCTGATTCCGAGTAATACATGCCCGCATCAGTCAAGACTCCATCCACATCCGTGGCAAACAGACGGATCTGACCGAGCAGCTTGCGTGCCACTGTCCTGGGCCGCGAAGTTTTCTGAGAGGATGATCGTGAAGCCATATTATTTAACTCTAAGTGTTATCTCTTGCCATACTACTAACCCTACCTAGCCCTGCACAAGAAAAACTGAGATTAGGGTAAACCAATGGGTCAGCGAATACGATCCGCATCCCATTAACTTTGGGTGGACGCGAGGCGTGGAGCGTGCCTCATGAATCTGGCGAGGGCATCTTGCCAATGGGGCAGCAGCGCTCGTACCGTACCCAAGCGGCCTTGGGCAAGGACGGAATACGCGGGACGCCTCGCGAGGCGTCCCATCTGTTCGGTCGTAATGGGCCGAACCGGGATGGAGAGGCCCATGAGGCTGACGATGGCCTCTGCGAATTCATGCCAGGTGCAATCGCCGATATTCGTCACGTGACAGATTCCCCGCAGGTCACTCGCAACGAGATCTTTCAAGGCCAGAGCCAGATCGTCCGCATTGGTCGGGCAGCCTCGCTGATCCCCCACCACCTCGAGAAACGGCTTCTCACCGGCCAGCTTCATAATCGTCTTCACGAAATTATTCCCCGCATATCCATAGAGCCAGGCCGTTCGAACCACCAACGTATTAGGGCAACCAGTCAACGCGGCGATTTCCCCCGCTCGTTTGGATTGCCCATACACATTGATCGGATGGGGCGCGTCCTCTTCACGATAGGGAGTCGACTTGGCTCCATCGAAGACATAGTCCGTTGACAGATAGATCAGTCTCGCATTGAGCGTTGCGGCAGCGCGGGCCACAAAAGTCGTCCCTTGAACGTTCACCGCCATGGCACGATCGGGCTCGCGCTCAGCCCCATCGACATTGGTGTAGGCGCCGACATGCAGGATGACAGAGGGACGGGCAGCCACAATCTGGGATTCGTTGTCAGATTGTGTGAGGTCAAATTCCGGCAGATCTTTCAGGATCAGATCTTCTCCCGAGAGAGCCTGCTGAAGCGCGTAGCCCAATTGCCCCTGCGCACCTGTAATCAGGATCCGCATCTTAAAATAAAGTTCGAGGTTCTGCGTTCGAAGTTCACAAGCAACTCAACTTCGAACTTCGAACTTCGAACCTTCTTGAAGTCGCTTCCCATACATCTGTTCATAATAGGTGCGGAACTCGCCGGACTTGATCGTCCGCCACCAATCCTCATGTTCCTGATACCATTGGATGGTCGCGCGCAGTCCCTCTTCAAATGGCACGCCAGGACTCCACCCTAATCGACGCAACTTGTCGCAATCCACTGCGTAGCGGCGATCATGTCCCGGTCGATCCTGCACCAATCGAATGAGGTCTCGGGATTTGCCCAGATGGCCGACAATCTGTTCGGCCACGGTGATATTCTCCCGTTCATTGCCCCCGCCGACATTGTAGATCTGTCCAGGCTCACCTCGAAGGAATACATGCTCGATCGCCGAGCAATGGTCCTGCACAGCCAGCCAATCGCGGCACTGACGTCCATCCCCATAGAGCGGAAGAGGCTGGTTGTCGATCGCATTGGTGACGAACAGCGGAACGAATTTCTCCGGATATTGATTCGGTCCATAGGTATTACTGCCTCTGGTCACCATCACGGGAAACCGATAGGTCGTCCAGTAGCTGAGGGCCAAGAGGTCTCCGCCGGCTTTGCTGGCTGAATAGGGGCTGCGCGGAGCCAGGCGATCGTTCTCAATCGACATCCCGGTCTCGACACTGCCATAGACTTCGTCTGTGCTGACTTGCAGAAATCGCTGCAGGCCGGCACGTCTGGCTTCTTCAAGTAGCACGCCGGTCCCCACCACATCGGTCCGTGCAAAGACTCCCGGATCGAGAATAGACCGATCGACGTGAGTCTCCGCCGCAGCATTGATCACCCCTTCAATGCGATGCTCACGGAGGAGACGTTCGACCAGGGGCTGATCACTGATGTCGCCGTGAACAAATCGATATCGTGGGTTTGATTCAAGATCCGTCACATTGGCAAGATTCCCCGAGTACTTGAGGGCGTCCAGGTTGACGACGTCGTGCCCTCCTCCTGTCACGAGCCGCCGCACCAGGTGTGAACCGATAAACCCAGCCCCTCCGGTTACGAGAATTCGCACAGCGAATCCTCCGGGATAAAGGGGTAGCGTGGCAGCGGGACAGGGTAAGACCCGGGATAAAGGGACAAAGGGGTAGCGGGGCACTGGGATAGCGGGGTAAAGCGAAAACTGTGGCTCCGCAACATGCCCATGCTCAGATTACTTTTTTCTTTCATTTGTTCCTTTGGCTCTGAGGGATCGTATGAATGAATTCAGCATTCGACTAATTCTTTCAGCTTTTGCTTCAAACTGGTCGTAGTCTAATGATCCAAGATAGCGAAGATCCCTAGCCAGCAAGCTATGATATCGAGTCTCCTCAAGACTAGCTCTTGCTGTGACCAGGAATTGAATGTACTCTTTCCTTGAGTACCGCGCATCTCCCTCGACGATATTTGCGGGCACAGAAGAAGCTGCTCTGCACAATTGACTGGTTAGTCGAAATTTTTCATGATCCGGGAAAGAACTCGTCAGCCTGTAGACGTCTAAAACCATTTCATGTGACAGTTTCCAGACTTCAAGCTCCTTCCAATACATCCTATCCCGTTACCCCTCTTCTCCCCCCTCTATCCCTTCCGTCCCCCACTGTATCCCGCTACCCCTCTATCCCTTATCCCTCTCCTACCCCTCCTACCCCTCCTACCCCTCCTACCCCTCCTACCCCATTACCCCTTGTATCCCCTTCCCTATACCCCATCTTATTCGCGCCGGTTTTCGCCACTAGCTGATTGGCCAGGTGGAGGGATTCGATCGTGCCAGCGTCGGTCCACCAACCTGCTAAAATGTCCCAGGTCAGTGTTCCATCCGCAATGTAGGCATTATTGACATCAGTAATTTCGAGTTCGCCTCGCCCCGATGGCTTGAGGGTCTTGATGATGTCGAATACACGCGCGTCATAAAAATACATGCCCGTGACCGCGTACGACGATCGTGGATTCGCTGGTTTCTCCTCAATCTTCACGACGCGATCCCCTTCGAGGATTGGCACACCAAACCGTTGCGGGTCCTTGACGTCCTTCAATAGAATTTTCGCCCCTTGCTGTTGCTTCCGAAACGCTTCGGCGGCGTGGGCAATGTTGCCCTCGATAATATTGTCGCCCAAAATCACACACGCAGGCTCACCGTCTACAAAGTGTTCAGCCAATCGTAGGGCGTCGGCGATGCCGCCCTCTCCTTCTTGATAGCTATAATTGAGCCGCTTCAGACCGAAGTCTTTCCCGTTGCCCAGCAATTTCAAGAAATCTCCCGCACTGTTTCCTCCCGTGACCAGCATGATCTCTTGAATCCCGGCATTGGCCAATGCCTGAATGGGATAGTAAATCATGGGCCGATCGTAGATCGGCAGCAAATGCTTATTGGTGACTTTGGTCAGCGGAAGCAACCTGCTTCCTAGTCCCCCAGCTAGAACGACGCCTTTCATCCTCTACACACTCCTCTCATCCTACGCAACGAGTTGATCTGGTTTGTTTTGTTTATCTGGTTGATTTGGTTCATCTAGTTAGTTTCGTTCATCGGTGGTCTTCTTCACCCAAATAAACCAAATAAACCA
>JAENWB010000102.1:0-12078 GCA_016650275.1 Nitrospiraceae bacterium
AGTATCCGCTGACCCTGGCGCGCTATCCGGAAGAACGAACTTGGAAGGAGGAGGCATGAGACTATGGCCGGGGAAACCCTATCCGCTCGGCGCGACATGGGACGGCGAAGGGGTGAACTTCGCCCTCTTTTCAGAAAACGCCACCGCGGTAGAACTCTGCCTCTTCGACGGGCCGGAGTCAGATAAAGAATCGCATCGCATCTTGGTCGAGGAACGAACCGATCAAATCTGGCACGTCTACATCCCTGGTCTTTGGCCGGGCCAACATTACGGCTATCGCGTGCATGGCCCCTATGAGCCGACGGCCGGCCATCGCTTCAATCCCTACAAATTGTTGATCGATCCCTATGCCAAATCAATCGCAGGCACCGTCGAGTGGTCCGACGCCATGTTCGGCTATCAGCTCGGCGATCCCAGAGCCGACCTCTCACTCGACACCAGAGACAATGCCGGTAACATTCCAAAGTGCGTCGTCGTCGATCAAGCCTTCACGTGGGGTGGCGATCGCTTACTGAAAACCCCATGGGACAAGACGGTCATTTACGAAATGCACGTGAAAGGACTCACGGCGCGTCACCCCGACGTACCCGATCATATGCGCGGAACCTACTCTGCACTCACGACTCCTGCAGTGATCGACCATTTGCTTGGCCTGGGTGTGACCGCGGTCGAATTGATGCCGATCCAACACTTTGTGCGCGACAAACACCTGGTCGACGGAGGGCTCACGAATTATTGGGGCTATAACACCATTGGATTTTTTTCTCCTGACATCCGCTATGCGGTGTCTCCTGTACGAGGCCGGCACGTGCGCGAATTCAAAACCATGGTGAAAACGCTCCACAGCGCCGGCATCGAGGTCATTCTCGACGTGGTGTACAACCATACGGCTGAAGGGAATCAGTTGGGACCAACCCTGTGCTTTCGAGGCATCGACAACGCCTCATACTACCGGCTGGTCGATGAGGATAAGCGTCACTACGTGGATTACACCGGGTGCGGGAACACGCTCAACGTGACGCATCCACGGACGCTCCAACTGATTATGGATAGTCTGCGCTACTGGGTCACCGATATGCACGTGGACGGATTCCGCTTCGACCTAGCCTCGGCGCTCGCGCGAGAACTCCACGCAGTCGATCGATTGAGCGCCTTCTTCGACATTCTCCATCAAGATCCCATCCTGTCGCAGGTCAAGCTGATCGCGGAACCATGGGACGTCGGCGAAGGCGGGTACCAGGTCGGGAATTTTCCCGTCGGCTGGGCCGAATGGAACGGCAAATACCGTGACACGATCCGCCGGTATATCAAGGGCGACGGCGGCCAAGTGGCCGAGCTGGCCTATCGACTCACCGGCAGCAGCGATCTCTATAGCATGAGCGGGCGACGTCCCTACGCCAGCATTAATTTCATTACGGCGCACGACGGGTTTACGCTGCGGGACCTCGTCTCCTATGACCACAAGCACAATGAGGCAAACAAAGAACACAACAGGGACGGCACCGACGACAACGCCAGCTGGAACTGCGGGGTGGAAGGACCGACGCATGATGCCGCCGTCAATCAGTTGCGCGAGCGTCAGCAACGGAATTTTCTGACCCTGCTTTTCCTTTCCCAGGGAGTCCCGATGCTCTGCGGGGGAGACGAAATAGGCCGAACACAAGAAGGCAACAACAATGCCTATTGCCAGGACAACGACATCAGTTGGTTCGATTGGAAGTTGGATCACACCCAACGCCATCTGCTGGAATTCACGCAGCGTCTCATCGCGTTTCGCAAGCGACATCCGGTCCTTCGACGCCGCCGCTTTTTCCAGGGCCGCCACATCCGCGGATCGGAGGTGAAGGACATTTCGTGGTTCAAGCCGGATGGAAAGGAAATGACCGACGATGATTGGAATGCAGGCTATTCGAAGTCGTTAACACTTCGACTGGCAGGTGACGCGATGGCCGAGACCGATGAGAAAGGGCGAGCGATTGTCGACGATACTCTGCTGATCTTAATCAACGCCCACCATACACCCTTGGCCTTCACGCTACCGGCTCACAGACGCGAAGTTCGCTGGCAACCGATTCTTGATACCTCCGTCTCAGCCGGCAGCGAAAAATTGGTCACCAACCTCAAGGGGGGTGGGCAGTATGAGTTGGAAGCACGGTCGATTGCCGTCCTGCAGTTAAGCGGTAAGCAATAGCGAGAACTGTCCGGAGAATCTTTCATGCAGAATGGCGTGGCACGTCACCCAGATCAATCACCGGAACCCTTGACTACGCGCGAGAACCACAGCAGGATCACGCCAAGAGTTGGAGCACCTCATGTGCACTGCACGTATCACCTGCTAGCGCAGTGTCCGTAAGAACGAGAGCGAGGACACGGGCAACCAGCGCCGACATGACGCCGGGTGCGAGACATCAGTCTGGTTCATCTGGTTTCTCTGGTTAGTCTGGTTCAACCAAATAAACGAGACAGACCAAATGAACAAGACGGGCTGGAGGACTTTCTCAGCAGCCTGTTAGCTCCGCACAAGCAAGATCGCGGCAAACAAGACGGCCAGCGCAAGAAAGAGCGAGAATCGAGCGATCCAGGGAGACCACAGAACCAGGGCTTGATCGAGACTGGTTCGGCTCTCCGTGGGGAGTTGCGTAATCCTCCCGACACGAGGTCCGATGATGAGATCGTGAGTCAGGGTCGAGAGAAGAAGGATCGCCACGAGCCCCAGTTTGACCGCCAGGACCATCGGCCATCCCGATGGGTCCGCGACCAGAATCCCCCGCTGATGCAGCAACAGGGGGCCCGTGAACAAGAGGACAGCGATCGCGCCCCAGACCACCGCGCGGAACCGCCGGGCGGTGGTCCGAAAAAGCAACGCCCTCTGTGACGCGAACGATTCGCGTTTGAGCACCGGCACCAGCACCACCGACAAAAAGATCGTCCCACCGATCCAACTGACTGCCGCGAGCAGATGGATCCAGACCAGCAGGGCCATCATCTCCGCAGCCAACCCACCGATCAACCTGTCGTAGAACCGGGATCGATTGTGAGGGCTGCTCGTCCGGCCCCCGAGACCCCATCCAACAACCATTGGCTGAGCGCCTGCCGCTGCCCAGCCAGGGCGGAGACCGGCTCGATCTCCGCCCTGCGCACGAGCCCCGCCGGCGACCCGCTATCGGGAGTCATCGTCATATCGCGCTTTCCCCCGTCTCGCCGTTCCTGATCCGCACCACGTTGTTGAGATCCGACACGATGATCTTGCCATCCCCGATGGTGCCGGTCTTAGCGCTGCGCATAATGGTTTCGATCACCTGCGGCACCAGGTTATCCGCGACGAACACTTCGATCTTCACCTTGGGCACAAAGTCGGTCGTGTACTCGGCGCCCCGGTAAGTTTCCTTATTCCCCTTCTGGCGTCCGAGTCCTTTGACTTCCGTGGCCGTCATCCCCTGCACTCCGATTTCCATCAAGGCATCCTTGACCGCTTCCAACTTGAACGGCTTGATGATGGCTCCAACGATCTTCATGTCGATACCTCCCTACCAAGCTCACCCGAGAACGCTGATCGTACATCGTGACGGGAATCGCCGGCTGATTGTTTGGTCAATTGCGGCATGGTCCATTTAATCATGTGAATAGGCCTGCTCGTTGTGCTGGCTGAGGTCCAATCCTACTTGTTCATCATCCGCCGAGACCCGCAACCCAACCACTGCATCCACCAGCTTCAGAATGACCCAGGTGCCAACCACGGAAAACAGCGTTATCGCGCCCGCCATGATGGCCTGAGTCCCCAGCAGCCCCACATTTCCAAAGAACAGCCCGTCAGCCCCAGCGGCATTGATCGCCTTGGACGCGAACAACCCCGTCGCGAGGATGCCGAACACGCCGCTCACACCGTGAATGCCCACGGAATCGAGCGAGTCATCGTAATAGCTCATCTTCCCCTTCCAATAGACTGCGTAATAGCACAGCAATCCCGCCACGGCACCAATGAGGATCGCGGAGAACGGGCCGATATACCCGGAGGCCGGGGTCACAGCTGCCAGCCCGGCCACTACGCCGCTCGCCACACCGAGCACGGTGGGCTTCCCACGATGCTTCCACTCCACCGCCATCCACACCAATGCCCCCGTTGCTGCGGCAGCCTGAGTCGCCAAGAAGGCGGTCCCGGCCACCCCATTCGCCCCCAACGCACTGCCCGCGTTGAACCCGAACCAACCGAACCACAGCAGGCCTGTCCCCAACAACGTGAATGGGAGGTTGTGCGGGGGCATGTGATCGGCGCCCCATCCCGTGCGTTTACCGATCACGATGGCGCACACCAGAGAGCTCACGCCGGACGTGATATGCACCACCGCACCGCCGGCAAAATCTATCGCGCCCATCTGCCCCAACCATCCGCCTCCCCAGACCCAATGGGCAACCGGAACATAAATGAACAGGGACCACAAAGCCGCAAACAGCAGCAGAGCGGAAAACTTCATGCGCTCGGCCACCGCCCCGGTAATCAGGGCCGGTGTGATGGCGGCAAACATGAGCTGGAATAACATGAAGACTTGGTGGGGAATCGTGGGACCGTAGGTGGGATGCGGCGAGCTGCCCACCCCGTTCAGCCCTATCCACTCAAGGCTTCCGATGAGCCCGCCCTGATCAGGACCGAAAGCCAGGCTGTACCCGACAGTAATCCAGATCAGACTGACCAGACAGAGCACGACAATGCTCTGCATGATCGTCCCCAGAATATTCTTGCGTCGAACCATCCCGCCATAGAAGAGCGCCAAGCCCGGCATCGTCATCGCCAGGACGAGCGCGGTGGAGGTAAGAACCCATGCGGTATCGCCGGTGTCTACTTTCAGAGCCTCACCCTCTGCCCCGGCCACAGGAATTCCTACCAGCGATCCCAGAAACAATCCCACTCCCAAGCACAGCATGATCCCAAATCGTTTGTATCCGCCCACAATCTGCCTCCTTTGAATTAAAAAACGATCCCCAGGCTAGGAGCCTGTCCGACATTGACCGTTCTACTGCGGCGAACGATCTGCGGCCACCTTCATCGTTCTCGGCCCGCTCCCAAGAACCGTGAAACGTGAGGCGTGAAACATGAAACGAGGGTCAGCCTCGGGCTTACGGCCTCGCATCTGGCCGCACCTCCCTCGCCTCGTCACGAAGGCAATGCCGGACAGGCTTTTAGTAGTGCGTCATGATCGGAGAATTCCCCGTTCGCGCGCCACTCCTCCTCTTACACCTGGCACACATGAACTGGCAGGGAAAGGATGGCCGGCGCATGGTTGAGCAGCGCGTAGAAACTGGTGCTGCCTCCTATTCTTTTGTCCGGGAACATAATGTCGATTCACGTCGGGCGCCAGCACATCCACCTCGCAGTGCAACTGATCGGCCATTGGCCGAGCAAAAAGAATCGGCACTATAAACTCATTCCGGTCGTGGCTGCAAGGAAATATTTTGAGGAAAGAATCTGATTCTGAACACAGCCCAATTGCCACGCACCTCCTGCCCCTTGACAAGTCAAAACGCCTGCTTCTCCAGCGATGGAACGATCTGCGACTGCACATCTTCGGTAATGGTATAGCGCACGAACGCGTCTTCCACCATTTGATTGGCGTAGAGACGTCCCGTTGGAGCCGCCACCGTAAACTCAGTGGTTGCAGATTCCTTCGGCTTCACCGTCACGATCTGCTCGTAGGCCTCGTGCAGGTAGGGGTGCCAGATCGTTACCCGGTACGTTCCGGGAGGAATGTCACCGATCTCGAATCGTCCATCCTGATCCGTGATGGCATAGTACGGATGATCGACCACCAAGGCCCAACTCTCCATGTAGGCGTGAAACCCGCACTGCATCGTGAAGATTCGACGGCCCTTCGTCATCTTGACCGTCTGAACCATGGGAATCCCCTCATAATGCTTATGAAAATGGTCGCTCAACCCGATCTTGTTCAGATAGCGTTTGCTGATCGGCAGCGGGATGTTGAACAGCACCCGCGGGCCAAGGCGGGACGTTTCATACGCCTGAACGTCGTGCATGGCAGGATCCATATTCACCACCACCACGTCGTGGAGATCCCGAACCACATTGACGAACGGCATGAACCGACAATCGACCGCTTCAATCCGTGGCGGCTTGTCTTCTCCGAACGGCTTTCCTGTTTCGATGTCTTCCAAGAGAACCACTACCTGACGAAACTCGCCCTTTTCCCCGACGTTGAACGGCTGGAGCAGGCGCCATCCCCTTCCATCGGAAATGCGCCCACAATAAATCTGATCCGGTAGGGTCGTCAGGTTATAACCCTTGGGTTTCGGCACGTCACCGTTGAGCGTGACGGTGCCCGACAGGGTCCCTCCGTCCGTGACCGTGACCTCGTCATAGGCGTATGCGGGACTGCTGAGACACACCGCTATCATCCCCGCCAGGATGAGTTTTATTATGTTCATGACTCCGGCCTCCCTCTTTTTGAAGTGATCAGCGTTCAGTCCTGACATCATTGCAGAGTACTGCTAGTTTAACGCTGAACGCTACTTCAAAAACACAGATGGGGGAGCCGCAGGTAATAAGCAGCTCCCCCCTCTGTATTACACCATGCCCAACGCGTTTACTTCATCGCGGTTGGAATGGCTTGCAGTTCGGACGGCACATCCGCACGCTTGGCACCCATTCCCTGAGTACCCAGCGGTTGGATTCGTGAGTCACCGACAGGCAACACACGCAGATAGCCCCATTGTCCTGACTGTGTGTAGGGCAGCCGCGCATTGGACCACACGAAGTCTCCGACCTGACGATACGGGCCTCCCGCACCGCCACGGATGAAGACATCGAGGATCTCGGACCCGGCATACTCCACCACGCTGATCATGTCGGCGCCTGGCATGTAGGGCTCAATCGGCCATTCATGGCCTTCGACCCCGAACATCCCGTTCTGTTCACTGTTCGCGCCGATCACATGGATGCGAATGGCGTCACCGGCATGCGCCTCGATCAGAGGCGTCACCGGATCTTCGGGCTTATCCACGACGCAGGGCTGGAAAATCTTGCCCAGCGAGCAGCCTTGCTCCTCGCGGAACTTGTACGGTTCCGCGCGATAGTTGACCGATGTCAACCCGGCCACGTTTTGCACGTAGGGCATGAACGAGGTCCCGATGATGTTGTCCTCGTCCTGGAAGAAGAGGGCCACGTCTCGGTAACTCCGCTTCCCGACGTTCTCCGGCAGGCTGGCATCGACTATGACGTCAGCACGCCACGAATTCTTCTGCGAGATATCGGCTCCGGTGACAGGGTCCCGATACTGGGAGCCCTTCGGACCAATGACCACCGCTCCGTACAATCCGTTCCTCGGATTCACGACGATGTTCCCACCGTCCCACACCAGCGACGTCGTCTCCTTGTTCGCTGGATGCGCGTAGTAGGTGTAGGTGCGGCTCTCGCCCGGGGCAATCGTCTGATCGCCGGGGTTGTTCCCGACGTTCAGGCCCTGGCTGTCTTTCGGATCGAAGGCCAGGCCCGGCGCAAAGAAGGACGCCCTGCTTGCCTTCATCTTGTTTTTCAGATTGACCTTGATGCAGTCGCCCAGATTGGCACGCAACGTGAGCGGATTCGGCATCACATTGCCCGCCACCGTGGTCGCTTCCTCTGCAAGCGCGTAGATCTTGCCTTCCGGTACCGTCATTTCGATCTTTCGCTCGAAGTCCACCTCGATCACATCCGGCGCCTTTGGGTGGAGCTTCAACGGACGGTCCAACGACACGACGTTGAAGTGCTTCACCGGAGCATCGGACGGACAGACGGAACTCGGGGTGGCTGGAATTCCGAGAGGGTTGGTCCCTCTGGGCAGCGGCTTCAAATCCGCCGTTTCCTTCTCGAGTACGCGAATCAACCCCCACCCACCTTCGGCGAAGTGTGACGTCCGGCCGTTAAAGTGAATGTAGTCGCCCGGCATGCCCTGGAATCCTCCGGCCTTGGTGACGAGGTCATACCGTTCGGCAATCCCGACGTGAATCGAGTTCTTTCGATTGGCATCTGCCGCATACCGTTCCGTGAGGAAGGTATGGCCCGAAATGGTCCAAACATGGGATTCGTTCATGAGTTGGTGCAACAGACGGAAGACCATCGTGTCTCCTGTGTACGCCCGCAAGAGTGGCGTGCCAGGATCGCCATGGATCGCGCTACTGAACAGCTGTGACGTATCCGGATTGTTGGACAGGCGTTGTGCAAACGGCTCCGCACGGAAGTTGAAGCCGCTGCCGGTCGTATGTGTCCCGCCGTTGATGTACTTGTTCGGCGCCGCCATGATCTTGTCCGGCATCTGGAAGGAAACGGTCTTGCCGGCTTCCAACGCCACTTCGAGGGGCTGCCCTGGGGGGTTGCCCGCCTCAATGGTGTTCACCGTGTGCGGAACGGTGTCGTGGATCGACACCATCAACTCACGGAAGCTCCCGCTGACGCCGGCCCCGATCGGCTCGTTGCCATGAATATCGGCAATGGGACCGCTGTACACCAGCTTGCCGTTCTTCGGATCGTGATAGGTGGACCCGAACGGTTCCACGATCGTCACGCCGAACCCGCCATGCGGCCAGGTCGTCGCGCCGAATGCGTGGTCGTGCCAGAACACGGTCCCCATGTCGACATCCACCCACCACCGATAGCGCACGAACTCCGGCGATGCAAGATCGCCTGCCGGGTGGTTATGCTTTAACGGCTTGAAGAATGTCACCACCTCGCCCTTGATGTCTTTGATACGGGCCACTTCCTGACAGCTCTTGTCCCGCGGCAATGAGGCCGTCGGATCGTTGCCTTTCTCCAAACAGTCCATCCCGATCATCAACTCGGTGTTCACATGGAACGCCGTGGCGCCCGGCGCCATCTGAATCTTGATGGACGAGGCACCAGCCTTCGCGGCGTCTTTCAGCTTCGCCACCATCGGCGCCGGCAATCCATGCAGTGGATGTCCGCTCTGCGTCTTCTTTCCCCACATGGTGAACGGCCGGACCGACATTTCATACTCGAATCCGGAGATCACGCCATCCGAGTTCCCCGTGTCAAACTGGAAGAAATGGGGATGGATGTTGATCTTGGACGACTGGAAATTCGTGTAATCGTCGTCGTCCCACTCGCTCGTCAGTAATACATCCACGCAGTCGTACACGTTGGCGCGGATGACCGCCGGCAGCTTGAGGTCGTCGTTGGCCCTGGTCAACCGTTCTTCTTCATGCAGTACGTAGATCAAGCCGTCCTTGTCGACCATGGCCGGCTCTTTCCCCTGCGCCTTCGCCAGAGTAATCGGCATGCGGACGAAGTGGATGTTGTAATGCTTTCGATTGGCATTGTCGGGGCAGAGGCTCCATCGGCCCTGCTCGCCCGGCTTCGCCGGCTCGGAGGTCCGTTCACCGTTTTCGTCCTGGTGAATCGGTTCCAACCAGGGAGCGCCGTTGTGGTTTGCCGAGAATGGGACTCGCTTGCCGAAGTGCGGTTTGAAAAGCGGCCAGGACATCCTGCCCGTGGTCGGGTCGAAGAGGATCGCCGGCCTGGTGCTATCATCCCACTTGGCTGCCCATAGGTACTTCGGATTCTGCGCGGTACTTTCCCGCTCGCCCCTCGCAATGTTGCCATCCCACTTCCAGTCCCACACGGTCGAATCGTAGGCCATGATCTGGCCCTTCTCATCGTTCGTATGGCCGGGCTGACCCTGCGCCGGCACCCACATCTCCACCCAGTCCTTGATGTTCACAATGACGGGATCAGACTTCCACTTGGTCATCTGGCTGTTATCGACAATCTTGAACGTCTTCCCGAACCAATCGACGGCCTTGCCGATCAGCTTGTCGGAAGAGACACCAAGCTTCATCCGGCCCAGCCGATCCGGCAACTCACGCATATCCGGCATCGTGTCAGTATGTGCGGCGCCGACTTGCAACGTGTTGTAGAACCGGCCATAGCCCCACATGCCAGCCACGTAATGGTGCGCAACATGGCAATGGAAGAGGAATTCACCGGCCAGATGCTGGCAGCCACCGCCACCGCATTCCGGCTCGAGGTCCAAGGCTTCTGACGGACCGATCACTTCCACGTCCACGCGATCGGACTTCGTCCGGACAACCGGATATTTCACCGGGCCGTCCTGCCCCAAATACCAATGTTCCTGTTGATCGGCGCGCGGGCTGCGCTGCCAACGGATCGATCCGCTGTGCGGATGGTGGGAGTGGAACACTTCCGATCCACCATGCACCAACCGCCACTTGACCGGTTCGCCGAGATACCCGCGAGGAATCGTCGTCGGAGTATCGCCGAATGTATAGGCACTGTAGGCCAACGACTCGTCCTCAAACCCGAAATACTCGTGCTGCAAGTGCATTTCGTCGATGCCGAACGGCTCGCTGCGGTAGTTGATCGCTCGACCGCCCGGACGATAGGCATCGGTCAACGGATCGCGCTGCGGGAGGAAGTCGCCCTTCTTATTCAACGGACGGAAGGCTTCATCCCCGACTTCGTGATAGAAGATCACGAACTCGCGGAAGTCCGGTCCCGACCCGTTATCGATCATCACCTGCCAGCCACTCTTCGTCTCAGGCGCCGTCCCGGTACCCAGCGCATCGAGATACTTCGATCCCTTCGGTTCCACGATAAAGGCGCCGAAGAGACCCATCACGGTCAACTCCCGGTCATGGCTATAGGAATGGAACTGCCGAACGCCCTCTTGCATCTGCGGGTGGATGTACCACTCAAACTCCTGCGCCTTGCCAGGAGCCACGATGGACTCAGGATTCGTTGTCAGGGCCGGTTTGCCGGTCGCGCTCACGATCATGCTGGAGGCGCTGATGAACAGACTGCCGTCCTCGCTCTCCATCTGGTTTCGGAGGGTCATTTTTACGCAGTCACCCTGGTTGGCGCGAAGCACCAAGGGCTGAATCATATCGCCCTGCAACCCGGTAGACACGGCTCCTGGATCGAAGCCATCCATGTCACGCGCCGCTTGATTCTTGGCTTCCTCGCCGCGAACCTTGTCGAGATCCTGGGTCAGCACGTACATGTAGCCCGGATAAAAATCGAGCCAACGGTTCAACGTGATCTCGATATTGATCATCGACACGTCGTACTGCTTGATCGGCACACCGGCGGGACACTTCCCGCCCGCCGCCAGCACCGGCTCGCCCTTGGACGCATCCGACATGAGCAGGAAGCTGCTGCCGTCCTGGCCCATGTACTGGTGCATCATCGACATCTCGTTGAACGCCCCGGACGTCTGCTGTGCCTTTGCATCTTTCTGCGCCTGCTGTTCGAGCTTCTCCATCAGACGATGGTGTTGCCTCTCCATATTCCCCGAACGGTCAGGCCGACCCTCAATCGTATCCTCGAGGATGGTCTGCCCCTTCAATTGCTGGGTCCATCCAGGCATCGCGACTGGAGAGGCGTGCCCTTGATGGGACTCCTCACCTGTTCCCGCCGCAAACAGCCATGGTGTAGCCACCAGACTGGTGGCCAGCAGAACACTTTGCAGCATCAGCGCCAGCCCCGTACGGCGTCGCCTACGCGTTGGTTGAAACACATAACCCCTCATAATCGGCCTCCCCTGTTTTGCCCGCCTCACCAGGTGGGTGGTTGCTTCACTACTCGTCGCTCGTGAACCAATTCAGGAAATTGTTGATCTGACGATCTGTTGAATGTTCGACCAATCATCAGATCAACAGATCATCAGATGTCTTTGTTTCGCATCTCTTGGCCTTAAGTGCTGGTGAAGGCTTCCTCCTTACGGAGAAGAGGGTGATTCGGAGGCCGGTCCAAAATTACCCAGACCTCCACCAGCAGTGTTACGTATCCGCAACTTGCGTGCCTCGTGCAGACACCGGCAGGAATAAGCCAGCTACGCCGCGCCAGTCCTAGCGATTCGCAGTTGACGACAGCGTGAAACTGACAAGTGTGCGGGGGTCAAACTTCCACAAGACTAGACAGCCATGCGCAGACTGAAATGACAAGCGATGAAATTTCAATCAGATAGACCGTCTAATATCTTGGACAGTCACTGTGAGATTACGGGGCAGAAACGGGCAGATTTCAGGACCCTGAACAAGAAAATGAAGCGTGAGAAG
>JAENWB010000103.1:0-3380 GCA_016650275.1 Nitrospiraceae bacterium
ATCACGACATCTCAAGGAATCGGCCTGATTCGTGACCACGCAGGCCATCGAGACGGGGCACACCAGGGGGGACAAACGACCGGGTCAGGCGGCAACCCTCATATCTGGATGGATCCGGAAAACGTCGCCATCATGCTGCGCCATATTACGGAAGCCCTCATCGCCGCCGATCCCACCCATGCCACAGACTTCCGAAACCATCAAGCCGTCTATCTTCAGCAATTAGACCGGCTGCGAAATGAACTCTCGGATCGAGTCAAACGGTTGCCAGATCGTCGCTTCGTTGCGCACCATCCAGCCTGGCCCTATCTGGCAAGGCGCTTTGGCTTCGACGTGGTCGCGACCATTCAGATGCAATCCGGCACAGAGCCATCGGCCCTTCAGCTGCAATCCCTGATCGGCAAGATCAAGAAAGACCGAATCAAGGTTATCGTATCGGAGATCCAGCTCAGTCAAAAGATTCCTGAGTTACTTGCCAAGGAAACCAGGACACGAATCGTCGTCTTGACCACGCTACCGGGAGGCCTACCAGGGACCGAGACCTACATCGACATGCTCCGCTATAATGTGCTCCAATTAGCTAACGCCCTAGAGTTTCCATAGCGGCTTTGCAGGCTATCTCCTCAGCGTCGGAAGGAGCGTCGGGTTTCGTGCCAGATTCCCCCGAACCTATCATTCGGTTTGACCACGCGTCGTTCGGATTTCCTGGCGTCATCGCGCTCAAGGATATCTCTCTTTCCATCAAGGCAGGCGAGTTTGTCGGCGTCATCGGTCCCAACGGATCTGGGAAAACCACACTCTGCCGAGCCGTACTGGGCCTCCTGGCTCCCGTCGAGGGCCATCTCCATATTTTCGATTGTGCCTGCGATGCATTGCGGTGTCACCACCGTGCGAAGATTGGATACCTCCCACAAAAAGGTGTCGTAGACCGTAATTTTCCAGTCACGGTCCTTGAAACGGTGATGATGGGCCGCTATGGGGCATTGGGGTTATTCAAGCGCCCAGGCCAGAAAGATCAGGAAATCGCAATAGAATCTCTCACTCATGTCGGAATGGAGAGACACAAGGACACGGCTCTGGGCCATCTTTCCGGCGGCCAGCAGCAGCGCGTATTCATTGCGAGGGCGTTAGCGCAACAGCCCAAAGTTCTCCTGCTCGATGAACCGACCACCGGACTCGATATTACCGCTCAGCATAATGTGATTGAGCTGGTTGAGCACCTGCACGATGAACTTGGACTCACCGTGGTCTTGATCACCCATGATATCAATATGGTCCGTTCGCGGGTGGACCGGCTCGTGCTCCTCAAGACCCGCCTCTACGCTGCAGGGCCTCCCGCTGATGTTCTCAAACCAGAGATCCTCAGTGAGGTCTACGGGAAAGAACTGGTTATTACAGAGAAAGATCTCATCATCGTTGAGGACTATCACCACCATCATTGACTGCACGATACGATGCTTGAACTATTCACCTATGACTTCATGCAGCGTTCCCTCCTTGCGGCGGCGATGGTGGGGGGGCTCTGTTCCGTCATCGGTGTGTTTGTCGTGCTGCGAGGGTTGGCGTTTGTCGGAGCAGGCACGGCACATGCGGCGTTTGCCGGCGTGGCGCTGGGCTACCTCATGGGCTGGCCGCCGCTGGGTCTGGCGATTCTCTTCGGTCTTGCCACAGTGTGGATCACAGGCTGGGTCGAAGAAAAAGGCCGGATGAAATTGGACGTCTCGATCGGCATTCTCTACACCACCACGATGGCTCTGGCCATTCTCTTCATTGGCCTCATGAAAGGCTACAACGCGGAAGTATACGGCTATTTATTCGGCAGCGTCCTGTCGGTTACAAGCGAAGAGTTGCGCATCATAGGCGGCCTGAGCGTCCTGGTGCTCGGTCTCATAATATTATTTTCCAAGGAACTCTACTTTATCGCCTTCGATCAAGAGATGGCCGAGGCCTCCGGTGTCCCAGCGCGAAGGATATTCTTTCTTCTGCTGACATTGGTCGCGCTCACGGTCGTCGTCTCTTTGAAAACTGTCGGCGCCATTCTCGTGTTTGCCATGATTCTGATCCCTGCCTCAACCGCGTATCAACTCACCTCCAGTCTCATGACACTCACCCTCTATTCCACCATCATCGGCGTGACTACGGCTGTAGCTGGAGTGGTGATCTCTGCGACATGGGATGTGCCTTCGGGACCTGCGATCGTCCTTCTCGCCACAACGGTCTTCTTTATTTCGGTGCTGCTCTCTCCAAAAAGAATGAAGCGGCCTACGCATCTTCACGCGCACTAGTGGACTGTAACGATTGATTCGGGAGTAATTCGCCGGGATGCATCGAAGTACTTCCACTTCACGGGCTTGGGTTGTGTGTTGTAGTGCCGGATATAGCGCATGAGCTTTCGTTTGAGATCAGGCACCGAGGTAAAGACGCCACGGGCGATGACGTCGCGTTCGATCTTGGCGAACCACAGTTCAACCTGGTTGAGCCAGGAGGAGTACGTCGGAGTGAAGTGCAGATGCACCCGTGGATACTGGGCGAGGAACGCCTCGACCCGCGCGGTCTTGTGCGCCGAGAGGGTATCGGCGATCACGTGAATCTCTTTGCCTTTGGGCTGGTTGGTCACGATGTCGGTCAGGAATGCGACGAACTCGGCCGAGGTGTGGCGCGGTGCCGTCTTGCCCAACACCTCGCCCGTCTTGGTATTGAACGCGGCGTACAGGGAGAGGGTGCCGTGACGGACGTACTCAAAGCCATGGCGTTCGGCACGCCCCGGCGACAGGGGCAACACCGGGTCTTTGCGATCGAGCGCCTGAATCGCGGTTTTCTCGTCCACGCAGAACACGGCCGCGTGCTGCGGCGGATGCAGATACAGGCCGATCACATCGGCCGCCTTGGCCTCGAAGTCCGGATCGTTGGAGGCCAGGTAGCCTTCCAGCCGATGCGGCTTGAGGGCGTGCTTGGCCCAGATCCGCGTGACCGTCATGTGCGAGAGGCTCCCCAACTGCGCCGCTAGCTTGCGCGAGGACCAGTGCGTCGATCCGTCAACCGGTGTGTGTTTCGTCGTCCAGGCCAGGACGCGGGCCTCGATCCGATCGGTCACTGTGTAGCGCGCACGCCCGGTGTAGCGGGCGAACAACCCCGCCAGCCGATCCACGGCAAAGCGCTGGCTCCAACGACTGATGTAACTGTCATTGCAGTCTAGCTTGGCGCGAATCGTGGCCCACGTCAGGCCATCGGCCAGCAGCAGAATCAGACGGGCGTGTCGCGCGGAATCGGCTCGCCCGTTTCTGGCTCTCGCTTGGCGCTGAAGTTCCATGCGTTCACGCTTGGTCAGTGTCATCACGTCCTCCATAGGCGTCATGATACTACCATTTTAAACGTTACAG
>JAENWB010000104.1:0-21234 GCA_016650275.1 Nitrospiraceae bacterium
CGGTTCGAAGGACAAGCGGCCCAGCGGGCTGCGGGCAACGAAGAAGCGCATCTGGTCGACGAAGACTTCCTGCGCGCTTTGGAGTACGGCATGCCGCCGACCGCGGGCGAAGGCATTGGCATCGACCGGCTGATCATGCTCTTTACCAACCAAGCGTCAATCCGAGACGTGGTCCTCTTCCCACAACTGAGACCTGAGAAATAACGGTGGCCCTCCCCTACGAAATCTTTGTCGGGTTGCGGTACCTGCGCGCGAAGCGTCGGAATCGGACGATTTCATTGAACACCGTGGTTTCCATTGCCGGGATTACTCTCGGTGTGGCCGCCCTGATTGGAACGGTCGGCATCATGACCGGTTTTAAAGAGGACATTCAGGCCAAGATTCTTGGGACGACGGCCCATATCATCGTGCAGGATCGAATGAAGGATGGCATGAGCGATTACGATCCCGTCACCAAGCAGGTCTCAACCGTCCCGGGTGTTGTTGCGGCAACCCCTTTTGTACTCAAGCAGGTCTTGCTCACGACCCAAACCGGGGTGCAAGGCATCGTGATCCGCGGCATCGATCCGCAACGCGAGGGCACGGTGACCGAACTGGCCAAGAACCTCTCGACTGGAGAGTTAGCCGACCTCAGCCGACCGGTCAAGGTGAAGCAATCACCGATCGACGATCCGAACGGCCCGGCGATTGAAACAGAAAAGCCCGGCATCATCCTGGGCAAGGAATTGGCGCTGCGACTCGGCGTTTTTGTCGGCGATACAGTCAATGTGGTGTCCCCTCCGGCCGGTCCGATCAGTGCAATAGGAATGGTGCCGAAGATCCGTACCTTCGCATTGGTCGCTCTGTTTCAATCCGGCATGTACGAGTACGATTCGTCGTTGGCCTACATCGATCTCGCGGAAGCGCAGAAGTTTTTCAACATGGGGCACACCGTGACGGGCATTGAGATCAAAGTCACGGACGTCTTTCGCGCAGCGGAGACGGCCCGCTCCGTGGAGCAGTCGCTCGGCTTCGCCTATGGCGCCCGCGACTGGATGCAGATGAATCGTAATCTGTTCTCGGCGCTCAAGCTCGAAAAAACGATGATGTTTCTGTTGTTGGTGCTGATCACGATCGTGGCGTCCTTCAACATCGTGAGCACCCTCACCATGATCGTCACGGAGAAACAAAAGGAAATTGCGATCCTCAAAGCTATGGGGGCGACGAGAAAAAGCATTCGGCGCATTTTCATGCTGAACGGGTTGATCATCGGCCTGTCCGGAACAGCCATCGGCATTCCGCTCGGCTACGCGTTTCTCTGGCTGATCCAGACATTTTGGACCTTCGATCCCTCGGTCTATTACATCTCGCGGATCCCCGTCCATGTACAAGCGATGGATGTCTTCCTGGTAGCGGGCTCCGCAATTGTGATTAGCTTTGTCGCCACAGTTTACCCTTCGCTCCAGGCAGCCAAACTCGAACCGGTGGCCGCGCTGCGCTACGAATGATCATGCCGGCCCCTCCATTATTTTTATTTCATTCTGGAACCCTGGCATGATCGCCGTCACCGATCTGTACAAATCGTTCCCGATGGGTGGGCAAACCCTCACGGTGCTGAAGGGCGTCAATCTACAGATTCAGCGGGGCGAGTTGATTGCGATTGTCGGGGCTTCGGGAGCCGGAAAGAGCACGCTGCTCCATATCATCGGGACGCTTGATCGTCCCACGACAGGAACGGTCCATTTCGACGGCCAGGATATGTTTCAGATGTCGGAGGGTGAACAGGCGGAGTTTCGAAATCGGCGTATCGGGTTTGTCTTCCAGTTTCATCACCTCCTGCCGGAGTTCACCGCACTCGAGAATGCCTGCATGCCGGCCCTGATCCAGCGACGGCATCAAATGAATATTGAGCCAGAAGCCATCGCGTTGTTGCAGGAGGTCGGGCTGGGAGCTCGGTTGCATCATAAGCCTGGTGAGTTGTCCGGCGGTGAACAACAGCGCGTGGCTGTCGCGCGAGCTCTCTTGCAAAAGCCTGATCTCGTGCTGGCTGATGAACCGACCGGAAATCTCGATACACATACAGGCGACGCGCTCTTTGCCATGATGCGTGAACTGAACAAAGCCCGTGGGACGACCTTCGTGATCGTGACCCATAACGATAAGTTGTCGGCCCAGGCCGACCGGATCGTACATATGCAGGACGGCCAAATAGTGTAAACACTACTGTGTCATCCCACCGTTTTCGCAGAAACGTTCCCGTGCCCCGCAAACCCATCGTTTACACGAACTAGGATTGATCGTCTAACCTTGACGAGAGCTATTTCATCCAATAGACTCAGCGAAGTCTCCCGATTCGCAAGGAGTGCCCCTACGATGTCCCGTTATCGGTCCCTTCGTGCCGCTGTGATTTTTATAGGCCTGATGATTCCTGCGCAGGCTCTGGCCCTAGAATTCGTCACGGTGGGACCTCGTGCGATGGGCATGGGTGGCGCCGGTGTGGCTGTCACGACCGATGCCTTGGCGACCTATTGGAACCCTGCCGGGCTGGCCATGACCCAGACGGTGGATATCAGGATTCAAGGAAGTGGACAGGTGATCGATCGTCTCGGCATCGCCGACGCAGTCCACGATCTCGAAAATTTTGACACCACTAATTTCTCACAAACCAATATAGATAAGGCCCGAGACATTGCCGCTCGGATCAATCGAGATGGCGCCACGGTATCGATTAATGGGTCCGCGGGCCTCTATATCAAAGGACATCTTGGCGAGCATGCATTTGGATTGAACGTCTCGGATGTTGCCACGGGCGGAGGGTTTGTTCCCAATTCGAACCCTGTAAGGGTGGTTTGCGATATCGGTCCTTCTTGTGTAGGTGCTACATCTGTGTCCCTAACCGGGACAATGGCCCTCCGTGCGTTGGAGGTCAGGCAGGTGGCATTCTCCTATGCCTATGCCTTTGCCGATAAAATGTTTTCAATCGGCGTGACGGGAAAGTTTCTTCAAGGTGCCGCCTACAGTGGGGCCACGACACTTACCGGAGGAAATGACGTTTCAATTTCGGACAATTTTGGAAAACCCACGATCTCGACGGCCTTCGGTATTGACGTGGGTGCCATCTACCGCCCATCTTCCTGGCTGCGCATCGGCGCTGTGGCGAAAGACATCAATCAACCGACCTTCAATGATGTTGGCGGAGGAGAACTGAAACTGGGGCCCCAGGTCCGTGGTGGAGTAGCGGTCAACCCCTATTCTTCGCTTACGTTAACAGCAGATGTCGATGCGACCGCGAATAGGACGTTTGTTCCAGGCGTCAAGAGCCAGGTGTTGAGTGTGGGAGCCGAGCAGACCATCTTGTCGGAGTTCCTCTCGTTCCGTGTGGGGGCGTTCAAGAACATGAAAGATGCTGGAACACCATTCACTCCTACTGCAGGATTAGGCCTACGGATCTTTGCACTTCGTGTCGATGTGGGTGGCGGGTATGACTTCCGAGAAGAGGGCGCGCTGGTATCAGGCTCTGTCTCTTTGACATTCTAATGGTATACTGAACCCATGTTCATGCTTCATCATTTGCGACGTGCCCTCACCCTCTGCCTTCTTCCTCTCCTGATCGCCGGCTGTGGTGGCTTACAGGAAGTGTGGGAAGGACCAGGGGCGAGAATGTTCCGGCCTCAAGCCATTGCGGTGCTTCCCCCCATGGCGAGCCAATACGACAACGCACGCGAGGATATTCAAGAGGTTTTGTCAGGAGCCCTGAACAAGACCGCCAATGTCGAGCGTGTAGTGTCTCCTGAAAATGTGACGGATATCTTCCAGGCATCGAAAGAAGCGTTCGATGCGCTCGTGTTCTACTTCTCACGTCTGGAAATGACAGGTCAGTCCGACAAGGATTCCGCTGTGAAGTTGGGCAAGGCGCTGAACGTGGACTCGTTCTTAGTCGTACGGGTGAACTCCTGGGAATACATGCGCAAGGAAGGCGACAATGTCGGTCGAGTGGGCCTGAGCCTCCGACTGGTCGATGCCACCACCGGCACCACCGTGTGGAAAGCGCGACATGAACGGTCAAGCAGCTATATGTTCTACCGGCCGAATTTAAAGGATGTCGCGAAAGAGTTGGCGGCTGAGATGATTAGTGCCATGCCTCCCCAAGCCAAACAATAGTCCCCGCCCCGTCTCTTGTTCATTTGGTTCATCTCGTCTGTCTGGTTCATCTGGTTAGTTTTGTTCAACCAACCACACAAGACAGACCGAATAGACCAGACAAATCGCACACGCAGGCTTTTTCAGCATCCTGCTAGTGTGTTTTTGACCGAGCCGCTCGCATGGCATTTTTCAATGAGCGGACAAATTCAGCCACATGCTTCACCATATCTGGTTTCTGTCGGTGTGCGGCGATCAGCTTGACGATCGCGCTGCCGACGATCACCCCATCGGCAATGGCCGCAACGTTGGCCGCGTCCTCTGGCGTCGCAACCCCGAAGCCGACCGCCACCGGAACATGGGTGACTTTCCTAATTTTCTCGACGTTCTTACCCACATCGGCCACGTTGAGCAGTTTCGCTCCGGTGATCCCGGTCAGCGAAACATAATAGACGAAGCCCTGTGACTGACGCGCCACAAAGATTCGTCGCTCCTCCGTGCTCGTGGGGGCAAGAAGAAAAATCAGTGGAAGCCCAGCCGCGGCAGCCGGCTTTTTGAGCGGGCCTGCTTCGTCCGGCGGCATGTCAGGCACAATCAGCCCGTCAACACCGGCTTGGGCAGCCTCCTGGCAGAACCATTCAGGACCGAACGCGTGAATGCTATTATAGTATGCCATCAAGACCAGTGGAATCTTGGTCCTGGCCCTGAGGCTGGTGACCATGGAAAGGATCGTTCCAACCGATGTCCCACTGCGCAAGGCTCGTTCTGCCGCCTGTTGAATCACAGGACCATCGGCGATAGGATCGGAAAACGGGACACCCAGTTCAATGATATCGGCCCCGGCCTGCTCTAACTCCACGACAAGTTGCTCGGTCTCTTGCAGTGAGGGGTCACCTGCCATCACATAGGTAATGAGAGCCTTCTCACCGCGCTGCCGAAGCTGTGCAAAGGTACGGTCGAGCTTCGATGTCACAGCATGATCCCTCGCATTTTGGCGATCTGCTGGACATCCTTATCTCCACGACCGGATAGATTCACAACCAGAAGCTGGTTCTTCTTCATAGTGGGCGCTACCTTCACCGTGTGGGCAACGGCATGGGCGCTTTCGAGGGCCGGCATGATCCCCTCTTCTCTGGCCAGAAGATCGAACGCCGCCATCGCTTCGTCATCGGTCACCGAGGTGTATTCGACTCGACCTTGATCCCGCAAATAACTGTGTTCGGGACCGATCGCGGCGTAATCCAACCCGGCTGAAACCGAATGGGTCAGATTAACTTGTCCGTCGTCACCCTGGAGCAGATAGGTCATGGTGCCTTGCAAGACGCCCGGCTTTCCCCCGGCAAAACGCGCGGCGTGTTTTCCGCTCGCGACTCCCAGGCCGCCGGCTTCGACGCCGACCATCTTCACCTTCTTGTCCCGGATGAACGCATAAAAGAGTCCCATAGCATTGCTGCCACCGCCGACACAGGCAATGAGGCAATCCGGCAACCGACCTTCTGCCGCCAGGATCTGTCGCCGAGTTTCACGACCGATGATGGCTTGGAAATCACGGATCATCATGGGATAGGGATGGGCCCCGAGCACTGAACCGAGAATGTAGTGGGTCGTGCGGATATTCGTCGTCCAATCCCGCATGGCTTCGCTAATGGCATCCTTAAGCGTGCAGCTTCCGGCGTCGACACCTGTAACGGTCGCGCCGAGCAATCTCATCCGGAAGACGTTCAGCGCCTGGCGCTGCATGTCTTCGGTCCCCATATAAATTTCACATTGAAGCCCGAACATCGCCGCGACGGTCGCCGTCGCCACCCCATGCTGTCCGGCTCCGGTTTCAGCGATGATGCGCGGCTTCTTCATCCGCTGGGCCAGAAGCCCTTGCCCGATCGCGTTATTGATTTTATGGGCCCCGGTATGACAAAGGTCTTCGCGCTTCAAATAGATCTTTGCTCCACCCAACCGCTTCGTGAGTCGTTGTGCAAAGTAGAGCGAGGTTGGCCGGCCGACGTAGTGCTTTAAATAATAGGCCAGTTCGGATTGGAAGCGCCGGTCTTTTTTCACACGGGAATATTCCTGCTCCAACTCAAGCAGAGCAGGCATGAGCGTTTCGGGGACATAACGTCCGCCGTACGCGCCGAAGCGACCTTGTTTATTGGGAACAGTACCCATCACCATCCTCATGTTCGTTGAGCAGGACGCTGAAAAAGTCCGCCAGCTTTCTGGAAGGCTAAGGCTCAGGTCAAGGCTGAGAGAAAAAGAGTCTGATCTTCGCTCAACCTTAACCTCGACCTACCCTACTTGCTGGACAGCCTTATTGAGCATCCTGCGAGGTATCTTCCGCTTGTCCCAGACCTGCGGCCCAGTAAAGCTCTTGCGTGCCTACAGAGTTATCAGCATCCTGCTAGAACGGATGCAGTATAGACGGGCTCATGTCAGAGAGACAACCCTGACGGCTCGAATGAATGCACGAACTTTCTCATGATCTTTCTTGCCTGGTGCCCGCTCGACGCCACTGCTCACATCCACGCCATACGGTTGCACCGCCTGGATCGCCTTCTCAACATTGTCCGGGGTGAGGCCCCCGGCCAGGAGAATGTTCGCTGCCTTGGCTACTTCAGCGGCGAGTTGCCAATCAATCACCTGTCCAGTGCCTCCATAGGCTAGATCGGAAAAGGCGTCAAGTACGAACCCTCGAACGCCGGCCCGCCCACGAAACTCCGCCAAGGCGAGAAACGTGCTCCGATCTTTCACGCGAAGCGCTTTGAGAACCGTACGACCTAACTCTTTGCAATAGATCGCCGATTCGTTTCCGTGCAACTGTGCAAGCGTGAGTCCACAGTCGTCCATCAGATTCCGAACCACTTGTTGGTCTTCGTTGACGAACACACCCACCGGTATCACCAAGGGAGGCAGGCTCATAATGATTTGTCGGGCCAGCGTCGGCTCAATATACCGGGGACTTTTCCGATAGAACACGAATCCTAAGGCATCGGCCCCAGCGTCGACTGCTATTGCGGCATCTTCGGCATTGGTGATACCACAAATTTTGACTTTTGGTGTAGAGCGCATCTTAGTTGTGCGACGGTGCCGGAGCTCCTCGTAACTCGCGGATCTTATCCCCGATGTCATCGGCCCGAATGAGTGCTTCTCCGACGAGCATGGCATGGATGCCAGCTTCGACCAACTGGACCACATCGGCGCGCTGGTGGATGCCGCTTTCGCTGACGATCAGCTTGCCAGTCGGAATCCGTTTTGCCAAGCGCAGCGTGACGGCCAGATCGGTCGTGAAGGTCTTGAGATCTCGATTGTTGATGCCGATCAGCCGAGCCTCCGGGAGGCGCTCCAATACGGTGTCGAGTTCGCGCTCGTGATGGGTCTCGAGAAGAACATCCAAACTTAAACCCCTGGCAAGGGCATAGAAATCGATCAATTGCTGTCGTTCGATCGCCGCGACGATCAAGAGTACGGCATCGGCGCCGTAGGCCCGTGCTTCGTAAAACTGGATCTCGTCGACCATGAACTCTTTATTCAAGACAGGCATGGGCACTGATTGTTTGATCTCTCGGAGGTAGTCGAGGCTCCCCTGGAAGAAATCCTTGTCGGTTAAGACGGACAAAGCCGAAGCGCCATGGGCATGATAGGTCTTGGCAATCTCGAGGTAGTCAAACCGATCAGAAAACTCGGGACGGAGGAGGCCAAGACTGGGTGAGGCCTTTTTAACTTCGGCGATCAGCGATGGACTGCCGCTTGTGTTGGTGGCTTCGAGGGTCACGGCAAAGCCGAGTGGGCCTGGCGCGTCTTGAATCTTTGCCTTCAGCTCGATGAGGTAGCCCCGGCTTTGCTTGTGCCGGAGTTCCGCTTTCTTATGCTCAAGAATGCGAGAGAGAATCACAATGGCATCACCCCTTATTCGTGAATGCAATGAGGCGAGCCAGTTTCTCGGCCGCGGCACCAGAGTCAATGGCCTGGCCTGCCAGGAGGAATCCATCTTGAAGGCTTGTCGCCTTACGCCCGGCGACCAAGGCTGGAGCGGCATTCAAACAGACGATGTCCCGTCTGGGTCCTTTACGCCCTTGGAGAATGTCTCGAGTGATCGCCGCATTCTCTTGCGGCGTCCCTCCGGCCAGTTGTTTGGCTGAGACCAGCGCCAGACCGAACTCCACCGGGTCCAGGACATAGTTTGAAAGTATGCCCCCTTTGGCTTCTGAAACCTGCGTTGCTGCGGTCAGAGTGATTTCATCGAGTCCATCCATCCCATGTACGACAAAGCAATGTTGCGATCCCAGATGCATAAGCACATTCCCTAGCAGGGAGGTCAATCGCCCCTCATAGACACCGAGCACTTGGATGGTGGCTCCTGCCGGATTGGTCAGCGGGCCCAAGAGATTCAGCATGGTCCGGATGCCCATCTCCTGTCTTGGGCCAGCACAATGTTTCATGGCTCCATGATAGAGCGGAGCGAAGAGGAAGCCGATCCCGACCTCATTGATACAATCGGTCACACGTTCGGTCCGCAGATCGATCTTGACCCCGAGTGCCGAGAGGACGTCTGCACTCCCAGACTTGGATGACACAGACCGGTTACCGTGCTTTGCCACCGTCAGACCTGCACCTGCAACGACGAGCGCGGTTGTGGTGGAAATATTAAACGTGTGGGCCCCGTCCCCACCCGTGCCGCAAGTATCTACAACCAGCGGATCTCCGACAGCAATGCGGACGGCTTTGGCACGCATCGCTCGCACGGAGCCGGCAATTTCCTCGACGGTTTCTCCCTTCAGACGGAGTCCCATCAAGTAGGCGGCAATTTGGGCAGGAGTTGCTCCGCCATCCATGATCTCGAGCATCACCGATTCGGCCTCTTGTCCGGTGAGGGAGGAGCGGTCGGCGAGTTTGGCAATCGCGTCTTTGATCATGGATCGGAGACCAGGCGGGTAGCCTACAGTTTAAGAAAGTTGCGGAGGAGGTCCTTCCCCGGCATGGTGAGGATCGATTCAGGATGAAACTGCACTCCTTCGATGCCTAACGATCGATGGCGCAATCCCATAATTTCCCCCTCGGCAGTTTCGGCGGAGATCTCAAAACAAGAAGGCAGCGTCTCTCGCTTCACGATGAGAGAATGGTAGCGTGTGGCGTCAAAGGGATTGGGCAGCTGATGGAAGATCGTTTTCCCATCGTGCCGGATCTTCGATGTTTTGCCATGCATTAACCGTTCGGCTCGAATGACTTCGCCGCCAAACGCCACGGCCAAAGACTGATGGCCGAGGCAGACGCCCAAAAGCGGGAGGCGGCCGCCAAAATGCCGGATCGACTCGACCGACACGCCCGCCTCCATCGGTGTGCAGGGTCCCGGTGAAATGACGATGCGGCTGGGTTGCAGCGACTCGATCTGGTCGATCGTAATCTTATTGTTGCGATACACCCGCACGTCTTCACCCAGTTCCCCGAAGTATTGCACGAGGTTATAGGTGAAGGAATCATAGTTGTCGATCATCAGTAGCATAATAGTCGTACAGTCTGAAGGTCGAAAGTCGTCAGGTCACAAGGTATATAAACAGTCTCCGGAGACTTGATGGACGTAAAGACTCCTCAACGTTCGACTCTTCCTACTCCAGTCCCTGCTCTGCCAGTTCGATCGCCTTCATCATGGCCTGAGCCTTGTTACAAGTCTCTTCATATTCATGCTCAGGATTTGAATCCGCGACGATGCCGGCCCCGGCTTGAATGAAAGCCTGGTGCTTTTTCACGATGACCGTCCGGATATTAATGCACATATCCATGTTGCCGGAGAAGCTAAAGTAGCCCACTGCGCCGGCATAGGGACCGCGCCTCGTGGGCTCGAGTTCGTCGATGATCTGCATCGCTCGAATCTTCGGCGCACCGGAGACCGTGCCGGCAGGGAAGCAGGCTCGCAACACGTCGTACGAGGTCTTCGACTCATCCAATTGTCCCGTCACATTAGACACAATGTGCATCACATGCGAATACCGCTCGACGTGCATGAGCGAATCCACTGTGACCGAGCCTGGTTTCGCCACGCGGCCGACATCATTCCGCCCAAGATCGACAAGCATCACATGCTCGGCCCGTTCCTTTTTATCCGCCAATAGCCGCCGTTCCATCTGTTGATCATCTTCAGGCGTGACGCCGCGCCGGCGCGTGCCGGCAATGGGACGGACGGAAATAACACCGTTTTCGCAACGGACGAGCGTCTCCGGAGAGGAGCCAACCAATTCGACCCCCGCGATACGCAGGTAATACATATAGGGAGATGGATTCACCACGCGCAACGCGCGATAGAGCTGAAATGGCGCCGCCTGCACGTTGGTCTCCCATCGCTGAGATAACACCGTTTGTACGACATCGCCGGCCCGAATGTATTCCTTCGTCCGCACGACCATCTTTTCAAAGTCTGCCTTGCTCATGTTCGCTGTAAAGGTTACCGGGCGGCGACGGCGATGCGGACGCGCTCGGCGGAGCGGACGTTTGAGCCTTGTGATCGTGCGTTCGATGCGTTCCGTTGCCAATCGGTAAGCGGCTTTGATGCCACGTTCCCCCTTTGCCGTGACATGGGCGGTGGCCACGACTTTGATCTTGTGAACGACATTGTCGAAGATCAGCATCGTATCGGTGAGCAGAAAGGCAAAGTCAGGAATATTGAGTGAGTCCTTCTGCCGGGCAGCCAAGTCCTCGAACGTGCGCACCATGTCGTAGCTCAGGTATCCGACGGCGCCGCCGACAAACGGGGGAAGGTCCGGCACGGTCACCGGACGATAGCCTTCCATCATCTCCCGCAGACGTTCGAGAGGGTTCCCACGGCTAGGGATGCGCTTCTTGCGTGTGCCTTGCACGACAAGAAGGTCGCCTCCATCCTCGTATACGACAACGGGCGAACCACTGCCGAGAAAGGAATAGCGTGCCCACTTCTCACCTCCCTCAATGCTTTCAAGGAGATAGGCTGAGGGACCATGATTAATTTTTGCAAAGGCAGAGACGGGGGTCTCATAGTCCGCGAGAATCTCTCGATAGAGCGGAACGAGATTGCCCTCTCCGGCATATTGCCGAAGTTGGTCGAGACTGAGTGAGTATTGTGGCGGGGCCACGTGGTCGCCCTATTACTCTTGGCCCACGATGAGCCTCTGACCTACCTCGATAATGTCGTCCGGCAACTTGTTCCACTTTTTGACCTTGTCGACCGTGACGCCATACCGCCGACTGATCCGATAGAGCGTTTCGCCAGGCTTCACAACATGAACGACGGGCGATCGCATACTTCCCATCAACGAATCTGATGACCCGGGAACAGCCGATATTTCAGGATCGATTCCGAGGGCCGCCGAACTGCGTTCCAGGTCGGGCATCGGTTCAACCGGCGGTGCCTTGCGCATCGGTGTGAGCGCCCGCTTCATATCGGCTCTGGCTTTGCGTTCCAGCAGCGACGATTCCTTCATGGCTTCGGCTTCTTCCTGCACCTGAGCCATTTGTTCCCGCATGTCTTGCACCTGCGCCGAGAGTTCCCGATTCCTGGCTTCATACTCCATCAATTCACTTTTGCTCCGCTTCGCTTCACTATCGAGCTCGCCGGTTCGCTTCTCTTCTTGGGCCAAAAGGCGCTGGAAATTCAGGCTGCGCGCCTTTTCCGCATCGTATTTCTCTGCCATGACACATCCGCTCAACAATAGCACTCCACAGATGATGGTGACGATTCGATAGCTGGATCTGGACATCAACTTATTCACGCAATTATCCCCTTTCATAGATACCTCCTCTGACTGTCGTGAGGGAGTTTCCCTCTCGCAGCAAGGGGTGACCACCGGCTGCCGATCAATGAGAAATCGACTCATTTAGGTTTCTTACAATAATGGCTATCGCTGCGAAAGTCAAAGCGAATATGGCGCCTTCGCCGTTTGACCCACTCCCTAGCCCTATGGTACGGTCGAAGCCGTCACTTCTTCTGTCGTCACCATCCAGTCCTATGGCCCACGCCGACATCCTTGCCAGACTGATTGCCATCAGGGACGAAATCAGGCGCCACGACTATCTGTACTACGTCAAGGATCACCCGGAAATTTCTGATTCTAAGTACGATCGCCTCTTTCGAGAACTGGTCGAACTGGAGCTGGCTCATCCTGAGTTGGTAACGCCAGATTCTCCATCACAACGTGTCGGCGCACCGCCGCTCGAGGCATTGGTCAAGGTTCCCCACGAACAACCGATGCTCAGTCTAGACTCAATTGCAGACCAGAACGAGGTGCAGGCATTCGACCAACGGATGAATCGCGAACTGGATACCCTGTCCGTTGAGTACAGCGTGGAACCAAAATTCGATGGGTTATCAGTCGAACTAATGTACGACCATGGAATCTTTACCCGTGGAGCGACCAGAGGCGACGGAACAATCGGAGAGGATGTGACTATTAATCTTCGCACGATTCGTTCCCTGCCGCTGCGGTTGCACGCGCAATCAGGCTTCCCTGATCATCTTGTCGTACGGGGCGAAGTGTATATGCGCCTCGATGATTTCCAAGCTTTGAATCGGCGCATGACGGAACGGGGCGACGACGCCTTTGCCAATCCACGCAATGCGGCCTCTGGTTCGCTCCGACAACTGGATTCCACGATTACCGCGACCCGTCCGTTGGTCGTGACCTGTTACGAAATCATGGCCCTGTCCATGCCCGTCCCACCAACACATTGGGATGAACTGGAGTCATTGGCCCGGTGGGGTCTCCCGACTCCTGTGCGTCGGCAGCTCTGTGCTTCGATCGATGAAGTGGTGTCGTTTCATCGCGAAACGGAATCTGTGCGGGATCAGCTGCCCTATGAAATCGATGGCGTGGTAGTGAAGGTGAATCGTCGAGACTGGCAGGACCGCCTCGGAATGAAGTCTCGCAGTCCACGCTGGGCCATCGCCTACAAATTTACGCCGCGCAAGGAAGTCACCATCGTGCAGGATATCGTTGTCTCTGTCGGAAGAACCGGGATTCTCACGCCTGTCGCGTTATTGAAACCGGTGGAGGTCGGTGGCGTCACCATCAGCCGAGCCACGTTGCACAATGCCGATGAAGTGGCGCGGAAAGACATTCGGATCGGCGATACCGTCAAGGTAGAACGGGCCGGCGATGTGATTCCCGCGATTGCCGAGCGTGTTCCGGTCCCTGGTGAGCACCGCAGCACCCCCCTCCGCATGCCTGATCACTGTCCGGTTTGTGGATCGAATGTCGGTCGGGAAGGCGCCTATTTCTACTGTACCGGTCAATTGGTCTGTGGCGCTCAATTGAAGGGGGCTATCGAACATTTTGCTTCAAAACATGCACTCAACATCGAAGGTTTAGGGAAGAAGACAGTGGCACAGCTGGTCGACAAGGGATTGGTACGATCACTCGCCGACCTCTATCGCCTGACCAACGCCGATCTCGTCCGACTTGAAGGATTTGCCGATCGATCCGCCACGCTCCTCGTGGAATCGATTGCAGGCAGTAAGACAGTATCCCTGGATCGCTTTCTGATGGGACTCGGGACCCGGCAAGTCGGACAACATATCGCCAAAGTTCTGGCCCGCGAGTTTGGGTCTCTCCAGGAGATCATGTCGGCGGATCAGAAACGATTTCAAGAGATTCGTGAGATTGGTCCTGAAATTTCAGAGAGCTTGGTGGCCTATTGGTCTGAACCGCGCAACCGGGAGGTCATCGCGCAGATTCTGGAATCCGGCGTACAGGTTGCAGCGGGCATGGCGACGGGCGACCGGAGGAAATCCCCGCTCGCAGGGAAGACGTTCGTGTTTACCGGTGGGCTGGATCATTTCACGCGAGACGGCGCACAACAGGCTGTCGAAACGGCAGGAGCGCGTATGTCCTCAAGCGTGAGTAAAAAAACGTCCTATCTGGTGGTGGGGCGAGATGCTGGCTCGAAACTTGACCAAGCCCGTGCGCTGGGGGTACCGATACTGACGGAACAGGAGTTTGCCGCCCTGATTGGGAAGGATGAGAAAATGACTTAACTGACGAGGTCGAGGTTCGGGGCTTCAACGTGAGCCGGTGATTTCTCTTCACGAAATATTTGGACACTGCGGATGGATCGAGGCTCGGCTTCATGGATGAGGATCCGGCAGTTGGCGATCCGCACTTCTTCTCCAACCTTGGGAATTCGACCAAGCTCCTGTTGAATAAGGCCACCGATCGTCACGGCTTCATCGCCGAGGTCGACTTTCAGGAAATCATTGACCTTGCGCACTTCAGTCCTACTGTGAACAAGGATATGGTTCTTCCCTAACCGTTTGATCAGTTCTTCCGTAATATCGGTTTCGTCCATGATCTCTCCGACCACTTCTTCGAGAAGATCTTCAAGTGTGACAATCCCCATCACGCCGCCGAACTCGTTGACCACGACGGCCATATGCCGTTTCTCCTGCTGAAACTGCTTCATGAGGTCGTCCGCCGTCTTGCCCGAGGGAACGAACAGTGGGGGATAGGCAATGTCTTTGAGTTTCGCCTCATTCTGCCCCTTGGCGAGTTCGGTCAATGCCCTTGTCTTGTATAGAATGCCCGTGATGTTATCGAGCGTCTCGTCATACACGGGGATCCGCGAGTATTTCGAGTTATAGAGAAGTTCCTGAGCCTCTTTCAGGCGCAGGTTACCATTCAATGAAAAGACATAGAGCCGAGGAGTCATCGCGTCTTCAGCCGTGATGTCTTTGAGCTGGAAAACGTTTTTGATCATCTTCACCTTCTCGACCTCAATGGTCCCAGTCTTCCCCCCTTCATCCAGCATGATCTTCAGCTCTTCCTCGGTCACGAGGGGAAGCGTCAGACCTTTCCCGCCGGTCAATTTGTAGATTAACGGCACCATCACAAACAAGAATGGTTTGAGAAGCAACTGAACCACGTAGACGGGATAAGCCATGTTCAGAGTGACCGGAACCGCAAACTTGGCGGCTAATGTTTTAGGGATCACATCGACGGCCACCAAGAGCACAAAGGTCAGCAGGCCGACCATGACGGCAATCGCCTCGTCAAAAGATGTCTGGCCTCCATAGATATTCAGGGTCAGAAAGGTGGCATACATCGGCGTCGCCACACCGACCAGACGGTCGCCGACCAAAATAGTCGACAGGAGCCTTTGGGGGTCACTACGGAGATGGAGCGCCAACTTTGCTCGAGTATTTCCAGTTTGGGCGAGCGCCAGCAGCTTCGTTGAGTTGACCGAAAAGAAACCGATTTCAGCCGTGGATATCACGGCTGAAAGAACAATAAGACCCAAGAGGATTAGAACATCCATGGCTTAGAGGTGACCGACCATGCCGATCGGCTTGGAATGACAGAGAGTCCATGGGCTGTCCTCTACCGCCTTGGACCGGCAAGGTGAGATTTGGCAGAACAACGTGACTTGATAGGGGCCTATCGGACCTGTATCCATTGGACTGTACATGTACCATAAGGACGGGGTAACGAGCAAGCATATGCTGAAAACATGCCACAATATCAAATAGTTGCATTTCATGTCCGCAGGAAAACTGAAGAATTTGAAAGGCAGGCTGGATGAAGCTGGCACTGTTATTATGAGTCATCTCGAAATACAAAGGCCTGGAGTCCCAGGGAGGATTCGAGGTGGGAGACGGCGGCTTCTGCCTGGGCTTCCCTGGAAAACTGACCAATCTGAACTCGATATCGCTTTCCTTCTGACAGATCAACAACCTGGACTCTGCCGCCTGAGTAGAGATGTTTCGTTCGCTCCAAAAGATTAAGGGCATTCTGCTGATCGGAAAAGGACCCGACTTGCACTCGTAAGACCCCCATATCAGCAGTCCGCCCTTGATACCCAACCACTCGTAATTCAATTTGGTCGGTTCCAGACCCGGTCATCCCCAACGCCTGTGCACCAGCGAGCGAAAGATCGAGCACTCGCCCCCTGGCGAAGGGGCCACGATCGTTAATGCGGACGGTCACCTGTCGACCAGTATTCATTGATCGAACCACAGCAATCGAACCGAGTGGCAAGGTCCGATGTGCAGCCGTCAGCTGATGCATGTCATACCGCTCGCCATTTGCCGTCTTGTTCCCATGAAATCCTGGGCCATACCATGAGGCGACACCTCGCTCGACGAAGCCAACAGGATAGCCAGGGAAATAGATAGGTTTAGGGGCGCCGCCGCAAGCGGCCAGGCCACCGGCCAGGAAGGTTACGAGAAGAAAGACCAGCCAGCGGGACCAGCAGGATTGAGGTCCGCGAGACATGCCTAGAACTCGTCGAGCGATTGATCACGCAGGATAGTGAGCGCTTTAGCTGTGTTTGAGACTGTCAGGACCACGATCGCGCGTTTCCCCTCGCGGGATGGGGTACAATAGCCGCATTTAATATTGATGCGCGCCTTGGTCAGCAGATCCGCCACTTCTTTCAAGGCGCCTGGCTTGTTTTCAAGGCTCAACAGTAAGGCGGTTTCCTCCGTAAACTTGATCTTCGCTGCTTTCAGCGCCGCACGGGCCCCTTCCAGATCCGCGACTAACAGCCTCAACTTTCCCGGTCCGGTGACTTCTGGAGCAGAAAATGCCTTGATGTTGACCTTCGCCTCACCGAGGACCTGGGCTACTTGGGCCAGGACGCCGGGCCTGCTCAATCCGCTAATGACCAATTGCGTCGTTGTAGGCATGGAAGTTACTCCGTTGCGCGGGAGCACATGACGATGACGATCTCCTTACCTGGTTTCAAAGGATACCACCCTCCTTTGTGAGCCGAAGAGAATCGATTCTACCGAGACCAAGACCTGTATCGATGATTGATGAGCCAGCAACGTACAGGCCCTCCCGGCCCCCTGTTCTCTGCCGCCAAGTGTAACGAGTGCTGGATTCGCATAGCCCACGACTTCCACGGAAATGGCTTGACCGGAAGGGAGAAACGCAACCACGTCCAGTTGTTCATGCTCTGCCAGGACACGCTGCATCTCTATGAGACGTGCTTTGAGCCGATCGACAAACTGTTCGGCCGGGCACGACTCGTCAAGGCCCCTGGGCTCGATCGAGGGAACGCTAATTTGGGGAAGAAGTCTCAGAAAACTCATCCCATCACTATCGCTGAGAACATCGGACAAAGAAGCATTCCGAATCCTTGAACAAGCTACCGGCTAGCAGGCTGTGGAAAAACCATTTCGGCACAGCAGAGCTTCGATGGCCTGCACGCCTTGAACCAGAGGGGAACAACCCCTGCAGGATGCTCAAAAAGCCTGCCCAGCAAGGCCGCAGCTTCTGAAGTAGGCTGAGGTCGAGGTTAAGGTTGAGCGAAGATCAGGCTTTTTTCTCGGCCTTGACCTAAGCCTTAACCTTCCAGATAGCTGGCGGACTTTTTCAGCATCCTGTTAGAGTACCTGACATAGATCGTTCACAAACGTGTATTCGTAAATACCGCTAAAGGACACACAGGCGTCCCCTGCCAGCTTCTGTGCCGACTCCTTGAGGCCGCGCGGAACAAATAGATAAAATGGAATTCCTCGCACGGCCGCCTTCTTCCATCCAGAAACGGTTTCGGCATCCCTGATCGATTCATCGGTTTCCACCTCAGCCATCCATTCCATCGTATTACCGGCGGAACTCACCTGCCACCCGACGATATCGCACTGTTGCTGAGGATCAGCCCAGGGGTTTTGCTCAAGACTGGTATGGATCGTGACCTTACAATGAAAGGCCTTCGCCCAGCGCTGCGCGACCAAACTGACGACCTGATCATGGACTGTGACGATCCCTTGCTCGCGAAGCACCGTACTCATTGAGTCCTCGCTCTTACGAACAGCCGCTCGTAGTGCCGCAGGTTTCACACTTGAGACAGGTCCCATTTCGTACCATGGTGAACTGTTTACACTCGGAGCAGGGGTCTCCCTCATAGCCTTTTTGGCGCGCCATTTGGATGGCGGTCAAGGTCAGCGTTTCGCGCTTCAGTTCGACGGTGTGGGCTACGCTAACGTTTCCATTTCCGTGGCCATTGCCCTTATGACGCGGTATCGCCCCGCGTCGTGCTGGAAACATCTCTGTGCTGATTGAGGCCGAAGCCAGCGTTTCGGGAGTGGCTTCCTCCGCGACACATTCAGGATCTTGCTGGTCCATCTTGACCGAGTCCATTCGAAGATCTTCTTCCTGGACTTGTGCCAAGTCATAGCGGTCGAGATAGGTCACCGCAAGCTCTCGGAAGATGTAATCGATGATCGACGTGGACATTTTGATACGGTCGTTCAATTTGACCGGCCCGTTCGGCTCGAAGCGGGTAAACACGAATGCTTCGACGAACTCCTCCAGCGGGACGCCATGTTGGAGGCCCAGTGAAATCGCAATGGCGAAACAGTTCATGAGGCTGCGGAATGCGGCCCCTTCTTTGTGCATATCGAGGAAGATTTCTCCACAAGTGCCGTCCTCATACTCACCCGTGCGGAGATAGAGCTTGTGCCCCCCGACGACGGCTTTCTGCGTGTACCCATTGCGTCTAGCCGGGAGCGGTCGGCGTTTTGCTAGGTACCGTACCAACACTCGCTCTGTGATCTTTTCCGCAATCGACAATATTTCGGACGAGGCTTCGACGGTCTTGCCGCTGTCCGTTGAGGCCGATAACGGCTGGCTCAATTTCGAACCATCGCGATACAGAGCTACGGCTTTGACCATGCTCTTCCAGGCAAATAAATAGGCCGATTTCACTTCTTCCAGCGTCGCATCGGCCGGCATGTTGATCGTTTTGCTGATGGCGCCACTGATGAATGGCTGTGCCGCCGCCATCATACGGATGTGCGCATCGACGGCGATATACCGCTGACCGATCCGGCCACAGCGGTTAGCACAATCGAAGATCGGAAGGTGCTCGGCTTTGAGATGTGGGGCCCCTTCCACCGTCATGGTACCGCAGCAATAATCATTGGCAGCGGCGATTTCTTCCTGTGTAAATCCCAGCGCTTTCAGCATGTTGAAGTTGGACTCATTCAATTGCGCGTCGGTCAATCCCAACTTCTCCCGGCAGAAGTCCTCACCCAACGCATACTTATTAAACGTAAATTGAATCTCAAAAGCTTGGGCCAAACCGCCTTCCATTCGCGCGAGTGCGGCGTCGTCGAACCCCTTCTGTCGCAGGGTCTCATGGTTGATGAATGGCGCAGTCTGCAAGGTTTGCCGGCCAACACAATAGTTCACGATGTCCTGAATCTGAGCCTCGGTATACTCTAAGGATCTGAGAGCAGCGGGTATACTTTGATTGATGATCTTGAAATAGCCTCCGCCGGCCAATTTCTTGAATTTCACCAGCGCGAAATCTGGTTCGATGCCCGTCGTATCACAGTCCATCACGAGTCCGATCGTGCCCGTAGGAGCAATCACCGTGACCTGCGCATTGCGATACCCGTAGGCCGTTCCCAATTCGAGGGCACGGTCCCAGGCCCGACGTGCGGCCACGAGCAGTTCGGGCGAGCAATGCTCCGGCTGGATCCCCATCGGTGTAATCGTCAAATCTTCATATTCTTCTGGAGCGGCATTGTACGCGGCTCGTCGGTGATTACGGATGACACGCAACATGGCCTCGCGATTTTTAGCATAGCCCGGGAAGGGCCACAGCTCTGCGGCCATTTCGGCCGATGTGCCATAGGCCTCGCCGGTCATAATGGCGGTCAGCGCGCCGCTGATGGCCAGTGCTTTGGGAGAATCGTAAGGAATGCCTTGCCGCATTAGCACAGTACCTAAGTTGGCATAGCCGAGCCCCAGCGTTCGGAACTCATAACTCCTCTCGGCAATAGAGCGGCTGGGAAACGAAGCCATGAGTACGCTGATCTCCAGTACGATCGTCCAGAGGCGCACGGCGTGGCGGAAGTTCTCCAGCTCGAATTGGGCGTCGGCCGAAAAAAATTGGGCGAGGTTGAGCGAAGCCAAATTGCATGCCGTATCGTCGAGGAACATGTATTCGGAGCAAGGATTGGAGGCATTGATACGACCATCCTCCGGACACGTATGCCATTCGTTGATGGTGGTGTCGTATTGCGTACCGGGGTCCGCGCAAATCCAGGCGGCCCAGGCAATCTGATCCCAAAGGTCCCGCGCCTTGATGGTCTTGGAGACTTTGCCATCGATCCGTCGCTTGAGTTGCCAATCGCCGTCCGCCTCCAACGTCGCAAAGAAATTATTGGGAATGCGCACGCTATTATTTGAGTTCTGGCCGGACACCGTTTGGTAGGCCTTGCCATCCCAATTCGTGTCGTACTCATGAAAAACAAAATGCGTAAACCCTTGCTGCGCATAGGAAAACATCCGCTGGATGTAGGACTCTGGAACCGCATCCCGCCGAGCGGCGGCCAGGGACTCCTTGAGGATCAGATTCTGCTTAGCATCGATCTCGATTTTCATCTGACCGGCGCCATCGACGACGTGGCAGGCCTTGAGGACGGCGTTGAGGCGTTGTGCGCAGATTTTCGAGCCGGTCACCATGGCGGCGACTTTTTGCTCTTCCACCACCTTCCAGTTGATAAATTCTTCGATGTCTGGGTGATCCAAATCGAGGCAGACCATTTTGGCAGCCCGCCTGGTCGTCCCGCCGGACTTAATGGCGCCTGCCGCTCGATCGCCGATACGCAGGAAGGACATTAATCCGGACGAACGGCCGCCGCCGGACAACGGTTCGGCATCGCCACGAAGCTTGGAAAAGTTGGTTCCGGTCCCTGATCCGTACTTGAAGAGGCGTGCCTCCCGCACCCAGAGATCCATGATGCCGCCTTCACTCACCAAGTCGTCTTCAATGGATTGAATGAAGCAAGCGTGCGGTTGCGGATGCTCAAATGCGTTGGTGGCTTTGACCACTTCACGGGTCTTGGGATCGACGTAATAATGCCCTTGTGCAGGCCCTGAGAGCCCATAGGCGTAATGAAGCCCCGTGTTAAACCACTGGGGAGAATTGGGTGCGGCCATCTGATGCGCAAGCATGTAACAGAGCTCATCGTGGAAGGTAGCCGTATCTTCCGGAGTCTTGAAATAGCCGAAGTTTTTCCCCCATGAGGTCCAACATCCGGCGAGCCGTTCAAATACCTGACGGGAGTCACGCTCTCCCCCCAACTGCGGCTTGCCATCTGACCCGATCATCGGGTTCCCCTGTTCATCTCGCTGCGGCACTCCCGCC
>JAENWB010000105.1:0-8201 GCA_016650275.1 Nitrospiraceae bacterium
CTATGGCGCAGGCACAAGACAGCCTTGAGGACTTGCAGAAGAGAAAAACGATTGCGGAAGCAGAGAAAGCGGCTATAGAAGCGGAGACTGCTCGCGATGAGGCTCGGCAGAAACGATCCGAATTGGTTGCTCCGCTCGATCCAGTAAAGAAGGCGAAAGATGATGCAATGGAAGCAGCCAACTCGGTCAAAGCTACAACGGATGCCAGGAAGGCGCAAGCTGGCGCCCAGAGTCTTTGCTTGCAATGTCTTAAAGCCACGCGGGACGAATTGAAAAAGTGCCTTGATGCGGCCATTAGTCAAGAAGATAAAAAGTCTTGTCAGGAGAAGCAGGAAACACGAGCGAAGACTTGCGATAACGGTGAGTGCAAACTTGAAAGGGCGCAGAGTGGTAGTAAAGGTGACGTCCCCTCTGAAAAGAAATAGAAATCCGAGCCACTCCAGCTCATTCTTGCCTACCCCAGCTAAAATTCTGGTTTTGCGCAAACCTGAGCGCCGATTTATGTCCCAGTCCTAGTTGAGAATGATTGATCACGGATTCTCGACCTTGAGGATCTTCAGTTGCACCACGACGGGTTTCCCCGCAAGCGGATGGTTGTAATCCAATACAATTGTCGTGTCCAATACTTCTGCCACAGTAGCGAAGTCGCCCAGGGCATTCTGCACGATAGCTCCCTCTTTCGCTCCAGGCGGCAGAAGAGTTTTTTGAACAATTATTTTTTTCTCAGCATCATAAGTGCCAAAACCTTCCTCTGGGCTCAATTCAACCTTCTTTTCCTCCCCGGATTTCATTCCAACTATTGCGTGTTCCAAAGCTCGGACAATCTCGTATCGGCCCTGAATAAACTCGCTGACGTTGCCGTAGTCGATCTCGGTCGAACCGGGAACAGTGGCCACATATTCGAGTGCGACTTTCGAGCCTTCCACGATCCGCGAGTTCTCGGCCTCCGGAGAACGAAAAGAACTCGCTTCCGGAGGCCCAACGCCAACAACGTATCCTCCAAAGAGCGTCATGCACGCGAGACTGACTATGAGACTCGTTTTTGTATAGTCATGTCGTCTCATACAAACCTCCTTCTCGAACCGAAATAGTTGGGTTGATTCAGAATCACCGACCTCTGTTATGCTCGTTCGATTCCTACTCTAGAGGCAAACGAGGGGTTGCCGTCCTTGCCATGATGGAGACCAGGCTACCCATTCTCACCGACGGACGAGCAGAGGAGAGGCTCTCCCTGTCCTAGACAAGCCAACCCATCGAAGAAGGGATGGCCAGAGCCATCTCGCTTTAGCGTGTCGTAACGGTGGGTCGCATGCCCGCATGACGCCTGATCGTAGGAGAGGCATCAGATACTGTGGCATATCTCCCTCCTTTTTCATCTTGAGTCGACGAGGCAGAGAACGTCTGTCCTCTGCCTGCCGATGGACCGATTTCTTGGAGCGTTTGACGAAGGGGGTAGCGGTTATGCAGAATGGTTTCGTCGGTCATGTCGCCGCACTGAATGCAGCGCCTGGCCCAATATCCTGTCCCGATTTGCCCGATATCCAGATCCATGCAATGCTCCTCCACTAGCAAACCTCCGCATCGCCAACACGCAACCGACCGGTGAGCAGGATGCGTAACCGGTCCTTGAGAAGGAGTCGTTGTGTTGCTCATGAAGCCCTCCATTTTACCGTGATCGATCGGTTATGCGGTTCCGAGCCATCACACTTGTTGTCGGTAACAACGCTGTCCTTGAGTCTGCATGAGAACAACCCCCCGTGATGCTAGAAAAGACCCTAGGTCTGACAAATCTTCCTACGCCTAGGGCAACCTCTAGTTGTCCTCCACGCAGCACACGGCTATATTATTATTGTCGCCCACTCTGGATTTCGCCTGCACCATCCGTGAGTTCGAGGTCCAAGGTCGCGACCTATTTCGAGTTTTTCAATCAGATGGCGACACGCTAAAGTTTCGCAATCATGTCGATGCACAGAAAGGAATCGATTATGACCAAGTATGGCAAGGGTGCACAGCGATCGGTAAAGAGGGCGATGCATAAACTGAAGGAAGGTAGTTTAAAGAGCGGGAAGAGTGGCGAGCGAGTTAAGAGCAGAAAGCAAGCCATTGATATTGGACTTTCGGAAGCCAGGCGCAAAGGGGTAAAGGTGCCTACCAAATAAATTCCTGATTATGGCGGTAGGAAGTACACTGTTCGATTCATAGGAGGCCACATCATGGAGACGCAAGACTGCGGCAAGAAAGTGTTACAGCTGTTGGCGTTCGGAGCTCTCGTCGTCACGCTGGTGACTGCATTCAGCCTCCCGGCTCAAGCACGGGACAAGAGTGGCGTGTTGAAAGCCAGCGATCTCATCGGCATGAACGTGCAAGGTACTGACGGCAAAAATCTGGGGGACATTAAAGATTTAGTAATCGACCCTGAGGAAGGTGGAATCGAGTATGCCGTGCTCGAATTCGGAGGATTTGCAGGAATCGGAGACAAGTACTTTGCCGTACCTTGGGAAGCGCTGCAGCTGGATGAAACGAACAAAAAGCTTTCGCTGGATGTACACAAAAAGGATCTGAAGAATGCGCCGGGCTTTGACAAGAATAACTGGCCGGACCTGGGTCTAGAACAGGTCGTCATTTACGAGTTTTACGAGGTTCCCCAACCTGATCGAGAGCACAGCTTGCGATCCAAGCGATAGCGAGCATGCCCGGGGACCGGGTTTGAATCCGATCCTCGGACATACGCGGAAGGCCAACTCGGAGGCGCGCCATAAACTCCTGCTCGCTAAAATCGGTGCACAGACAATCCCCCGAAGCTCTCCACACCGCCTCTGATCCAAAGTTTGGGCCGCCCGCCGGCCACGCGACCAACAGCGTAGTCCAAGACACCGGAAAGACACGAGCCCACATGCCCTACGCCTCGCGGAAGCTAGGCTATGGTGCATTTGTTGGATTTAACTGCAGCAGCCCGGGCCGCTCTTCGGTGTTCCCGCAGACCTGCCCACGTATTGCTCCGGATCAAGATCGAACTTCTCCTTGCACTTGGCCCCGCAGAAGTAATACGTCTGCCCTTTGTACTCGGTTCGTCCGGTGGCAGCAGCCGTTTCTATTTCCATACCGCACACAAGATCTTTCACAGCTGTTGTGCTCTTCATTATCAGCTCCTTCGTTTATGAATTTTGGGCCGGATGATCGCTCAAATGTCGATTGAACGGTTTCGCCGCCGCATCATGCAGAGCCTCTGCCTCGGTTCGTCTGATGACCACGAATAACGACGTGGGTCTATGGATTTTCCACATGCTTCCCCCGTGGCCAACTCACTTCTACCCGCAATACCTGAAACTGTAGCCTTCATTACTCCTCCTCGTTTCCCATGTGTTTACACATGAGACTCACCTGTTGCTCATCCATGACTCAGACCGGCTGAGCCTTCAGTTCTCGCTCCCAATGGCGATGCTGGGCCATGGCTTTGATGAATTTGACCGCAACTCCGCTAATATCACCCTTATTACCGATGATAAGACCTTCATCCTCTGTATTCTGATTATCCTCATGATCGGACCCGCCCATGTGATCTCGTTCGAGGTACGCAGCGCGCAAGAGCCGGCCCCCTGCGCCAGTGGCAGCGATTGTTTTGCAATGTTTATAGGCCTCTGTAACAAATTCGACGGCGTCGCCATCTTTTTGGAGAGCTTGAACGCTCTTGTCCCCATCGGGAATGTAAATGGCGTCAAAGAGGACTGAACTGGAGGTCAGAAAACTGAAATCAATGTGGATCTGCGCTCCCTTGACACTTTTCAGCATTCCGAGACGAGGGGCCACAACCTTGGCCTGAGCGCCGGCCTCGACCAACGCCTTCTTCATACCGTTAAGGTCCGCGTCATCGACTCCATCGCCGGCGAGGATCGCGACCTTGCGCGTCTTGATTCCGTCCTTCACCGTATTGACCATCGTCAAAGCAGGCGAGCGGCTCGGGGTTCTCTTGTTGGGTTCAGGCTGATACTGTGCGGCATTCCCGTCCGCCGGCACGCTCTGGTTCAATAGAGTAGGGGCCTTGTTGGGCACGTTCAGTCCAAGGCCGTGCGCCACGCGTTTGGCCAGGGAGGAATCGACTCGCGTGAGCATGCCGATCACTCGCTCTCTAATGGCGGGGACTTCCAGCTTGCCGAGCTCAAACCGGAAGGCTTTCACAATATGGGCTTGCTCCGGCTCGGATTGGCTGTGCCAGAACAGTGCCGCCTGACTGAAATGATCAAAGAAACTCTGACTTCGCTGTCGCGCTTTCGCCCCTCCCATCTTCTCTGCGTAGCTGACAAATCCACCAAGGTCGGCTTTTACCTGCATGGGGCAGCCTCTGCCAAGGGAGTTCGGCTGATAGCTAGTCCGTCCATCATTGATGGCCTGACGCATATGTCCATCGCGTTGGTTGTTGTGAACAGGGGCGATCGGCCGGTTGATCGGAATCTCGTGGGAATTTGGGCCACCCAACCGGATCAGTTGCGTATCGGTGTACGAAAAGAGGCGACCCTGCAGGAGGGGATCATTGGAGAAATCAATTCCGGACACGAGATGACCTGGGTGAAACGCGACTTGCTCCGTTTCCGCGAAAAAATTGTCTGGGTTGCGGTTGAGTGTCATCTTGCCGACGCGCTTCACGGGGACCAATTCTTCTGGGATGAGCTTCGTGGGATCCAGCAGATCGAAGTCGAACTTATGCTCATCCTTTTCCTCGACAATTTGCATCCCGAATTCCCATTCAGGATACGCGCCATTCTCGATTGCTTCCCACAGGTCACGACGGTGAAAGTCCGGGTCTTTTCCCGAGATCTTCTGTGCCTCATCCCACGCGACCGAGTGGAGGCCGAGCAGGGGCTTCCAATGAAACTTGACGAAGCGGGCGTGACCTTTGTCGTTCACCAGGCGGAAGGTGTGGACGCCGAAGCCTTCCATCATTCGGTAGCTCCGCGGGAGCGCGCGATCCGACATCACCCACATGACCATATGCATAGACTCGGGCATCAGGGAAATGAAGTCCCAGAAGGTATCGTGTGCTGCCGCCGCCTGGGGCATTTCATGATGCGGTTCGGGCTTCACCGCGTGCACGAGATCGGGAAACTTGAGTGCGTCCTGGATAAAGAACACAGGGATGTTGTTGCCGACCAGATCGTAATTTCCTTCTTTTGTATAAAACTTCACCGCGAACCCTCGGGCATCGCGGGCAAGATCGGACGAGCCGCGCGAACCCACGACAGTCGAAAATCGCACAAAGACCGGCGTCTTGACCGACGGATCTTGGAGAAATGCGGCCTTGGTCAGAGGCGCCAACGATCTGTACACTTGGAAATACCCATGGGCTGCGGAACCACGCGCATGCACGACGCGCTCAGGAATCCGTTCATGGTCGAAGTGGGTAATCTTCTCGCGAAGATGGAAATCTTCCAGGAGCGACGGCCCTCGCTCGCCTGCCTTAAGAGAGTTCTGATCGTCGTTGATCCGGAGACCCTGATTCGTCGTCAGGTACTGCCCATCGCCGCTCTCACGAAAGGCGCTCAATTCGGTACTCTTGGCATTCTGTTCTCCCCGTTTCTTCTTCGCCATCAATCAACTCCTTCTTCACGGGAGACTCCTCTCCCTTCCAATTGGACGATCATTTAGGCTCACCCTTGCATCTATACGCTGAATTGAGTCGCAGCAAAACTCTGGTCGGAATGCTTGCTGCCGTGAATTTGTTTCCCAAACCGCGGCAACTTGTGCCGTCGAAGTGTCGCCCCACTTTGTGTTGACCTAAAATAGGGGAGGAACGTCAATTCGTGGCGCCTGCCAATTTGACCACGGGCCCCGTTCGTGCGTGCGCCGATGGAGCGAGTCGGGAACCATGAGACTCTGCATACACGGCCGTGAACTCGGCGCCGAACAGGAATATCTGCGACGCATAGTAGACCCAGATCAAAATGACCACGAGGGACCCAGCCCCCCCCATAGGCGATGCCGACGTCGCTCTTGCCCAGATATAAGCCGATTAAGAACTTTCCGATCGTGAAGAGAAGCGAAGTGATGATAGCGCCGATCCATACATCGCCCCACTGGATGGATATGTCGGGGAGCAGTTTGTAGATCATTGCAAATAAAAGCGTAATGATGGCAAATGAAACGAAGAAATTGATTATTTGCAGCAGAAATTCTGGAAGCGGAAGAAAATGTTCCAGGGTCATGCCGACCGCCGATACCCCCGCGCTGATTACCAAGGAGATCAACAGTAGGAATCCGGTCCCGAGAACCGCCATGAGTGAAATGAAGCGATCTTTGAGAATTTTCCAAATGCCCTCCCCAGGCTTTTCCTCAACTCTCCAAATCGTATTCAGAGCCTCCTGAAGTTGAGCAAATACGCCGGTTGCGCCGAGAAGCAGCATGACAATAGCCAGGACCGTGGCAATGATGCCGGCGGCGGGCTTCCGGGCTTCTTCGATCATGCTTTGAATCGCTTTTGCACTATCCTCGCCCACGAGGCCTTGAATCTGCCCGATAATCTGACCTTGTGCCGCCTCCTGCCCGAACACAAACCCGGCAATGGCGATCACGATAAGGAGCAGGGGCGCCAGAGAAAAGACTGCATAAAATGCCAAGGCGGCCCCTAGACCTTGGGCATGATCCTCAGTCCATTTTGTGTAGGTTGCGCTCAGGAGTTTCCACACGGCCTTGAAGTTCACCGGACCTCCATCCGACACCAAGCCTTCGAGGAAGCCGAGACCATGGTTATCCCTCGGCTTCCCCATTTACGCAACGACGGCAACAGGCCCTACTTCTTCTTGGAGGCCTTCTTTGCCGTTAATTGCTCTTTCCGCTTCATCACTTGGGAGCAGAGCGCTTCCCAATCGATCTCGCAGTCTTCGGCCTTCGGAAACATCTCCGACTCTTCCTCCTTAATGTGATGCCGAACGTTCTCCGCCAGAACGGTAAACTTGGCATCGTAGCGTTCGTCGCTCGGTTTCATCTTTTTCAGTTCACCGAGCAACCCGTGCACGACATGATGTTCTTCGAGCGCCTCATCCATCAAATCATCGTCATCGATTTCAGACCGAATCGCCGGATAGATGAGTTCCTCCTCCAACTTGCTATGCACCTCGAGCTCCGTCAACGCCGTTTCGACGATCCGTTGCTTGGTTGTGGCATCGTCGGCCTGCTCGAATTCCTCGAAGAGACCCTTCACTTTCTTGTGGTCTTTCCGAAGCATGTCGGTCACCGATGACGCGATGGCTTCCTGAGATTTGCTGGACGCGGGCATGAGCATGGGGGTTCCTCCTTATAATAAATAAATGAAATTTGCTACGCGACGAATACGAACATAAACAATTGCGAAGGCCCTTGCGCTATTACATATTTACGCTCACGTCTTCGTCGCTAGTGACACTCTCATCGCGTTGATTATGGCTGATTATGATTATGCGGTGGCCGTGGAGCGTATAATACTGGGAAGTTCCCTAGTGCACTGCGAAGGCATCCCCAAATCCTCGACTCGGCAGTATTTCGTTGCTGTTACAAAGGCATATTTTCTCCATCGGCTTCCTGGCTCCGTCAGAATCAACCTTGCGCTGAACAGCACCACGCCATGTCGATCTGATTGATTATTTCCCGTCAGCGCGTCTGTTGCTTCGTGACGTCCAACTGGAAATGCTGATGCCACTGATCCGCCCAATTCAGGAGTTCGTCCTCTTCTCTCCATACGTTCCTGCGCTGAGCTGGCATAGTGAGCACCGTACTGTTCTTGGAGCATGCTGAGTATCTTGTCGAAGCTCCTTTCGATCTGCTGCAACTCATCATCGGTAAACTTGCCCCACTGTAGTTTGAGGTCGCCCCCTGAACTGCATCCATTTCCCCTTGAGTTGGTCTGCATTCCTAGAAGACCGACAGCGGTCTGGTCAGAATTGCCGGAGTATTGGTTCAAGGCGGAACGGCGCATCGTTAGCCAAGGCGCCTAAACAGCAGAAGTCTTTTCAACGCGCCTGTTCTCACCGGGAATGCCCTTTACCGTGCAGAAGCCTTCCTCAGGCCGGACGAGATCCTGATCGGATGTGTCCTTCGTGCGTGCTTTCACAGATGTGCGTGGGAGCCTCACGTTGTTGAGCCGCTCACCATAAGGCCACCGGACCGAGCACAGTAATCGTCGCGAGAAGATTCCGTTGTGTGTTCACAAGCCGTACGCCAAGCCTCCTACGCCC
>JAENWB010000106.1:0-7163 GCA_016650275.1 Nitrospiraceae bacterium
GAGGTGTTCTACAATCGGAGGCGGCGTCACTCCACGCTCGGCTACTATTCCCCGGCCGAGTTCGAAGCGAGGACGGCTGTGGCTTAACCAGGTGTCCACGGAATTGGGGGAAGGTCAGTGTGCCAATAATGTGATCAAGTGTTGTCGCAACCATCTCCCATCCCAACCCCATCCCTGCATGTACGATCGCTTGTCATTTGATCTAGCTGGAGTTGTTTCCAGAAAGAGTCTTGACCGGGGCATTCTCAATATTTGTGATAGGGAGTAGTAACGCAGCCTATCAATAGCGCGAGGGCCATGATGATAAAAACTGAACTAATCGGTTAGGTTTCCATTTAGTGATCCTGGTTGGATATGCTAATGGCTGCGTTGAGAAGGCCAGTGCTTCGGAAGGAGGCCCAGTAAGCAAGCCGGGCCTCTTCCTTTAGTTCATTACATGCCGGCGGCGGTCAGACGCGAGCGAATGGCTTCATTTAATCGCTGAATCCAGCCGGTATAGTTTTTGTGGATAGTTTGTTTGTCGGCGTCGTATTTCAGGTTGCTGCTGTCCTTGTACAGGATGCTGTATGTTTTGGTCGTGTAGGGAATGGTCACGACGGCCTGGTGGCTGCGGACATTGAGCGTACCCATGATTTCGTCTGGCTTCACCACAGCCATGGCCCACCCTAGTCCGGCTCCGGCCTGAATTATGGCCTTCTGCACATCTTCCATGCTCGGTTCCTTGCCGGTCGCCGTTTGAACGGGAGCATCTTTGACGTTGTAAATTTGCCCGCCGCCTCGGCAGCCTGCGACGACTGCCACCACTAAGCAGGCGACGACCACGCCAGATAATATTCGATTCATCGCTGTCCCTCCTCTCGATAGGTTTGATCCGACTGGAATCTGCCTGCTTTTATTCCGATTGGCTGCTTCAAGTCAAGCCGATGTACCGTGGTCTCCATCATCTGTGTCGGCGTGTATCCGTGCTTCAGGACATAGTCGAGTAATGCCTCCAAGATTGACAGGTTCGCCGGGCACATGCCCTTCTAATTCCACTTGGACATCGCGTCCGGAAAGACCTGATCCTACGCGTGCACGAATTCGGAGGGATGACAGTAAAAGACCAGATGGCGCGAGCGGCGGCCGATCCAGCGGATCATGCGTTGGATCATCGGTAGACCGAGGGTCCGCAGCGTCGCCATGTTGATCGGAAAAAGGCACGAAGACGGGGGGGACTTCGATCAAGGGATTCTCACCGGGCGTCGTCAAATCGTCTTCCGATGGCCGATACGGATCACGCGGGGCCCAGAAGTATTTCAGGTAGTGGACTCGCCCAAATCCCATATCGAATCGCCTGGCTGGAACGGAGGAATCGTACCGATAGCCTTCATGTTCGAGGGCGCGGAGGGTGGTTTCGCCGATCGAGAGATTGGGCGCGCGAAATACAACCGGGCGAATGCCGGCGGCTTGCTCCGCAGCCTCGGTTGCACGACGGATCCATTCCCGTTGTTGCTCGTAACTGGCCGTGCGAAAATCTTCGTCGTCCTCCAGCCCTCCGTGGGCCCATCCGTGCGTTCCCAACTGGTGCCCGTGGTCATGACAGTCCCGGACCAAATGCGGATAGGCTTCCGCAAAGCGGCCAGCGAAGAAGATCGTCCCCTTGAAATGCGTTCGATCACAGAAGGCCAGCAGCATTTCGAGTCCGACGTGAGAGCCGGGCACCCAATCGCAGTAGATCGTAAAGTAAAACTGTGGGGGGGGCGGTCTTGCCATGCCCGTCTTCATTGAAGGGGTGTTGACCGTTGCCGTTACCCAAACTCATTACAGGTCCCTCTTTCGTGTGACCGACGCGAGCCCTGTCTGTTCCGGGGACGCGAGGTGGAGTCGCATGAGCGAGATCAGTCCGACGTGACGAGCCCCTCGATCTCGACTAGCAGTTCTCGACGGCATAGGTCTCCCTGGAGTAATAATATCGGGCTGGAGTTCAGGAGCGGATCGCGAAGTGCCTGTCGGATGGATAGCAGTTGATCCGGGTTTCGCACATAGACTTTGTAGATCGCGCGGTGGGATGGTCCTATTCCCTTCGGTTCCACGCTGTCCGCATGTTCGATGAGGGTCCGAAGATTGTGAACTATTTCTTGTGTTTGCTCTATGGGGCAACCGACATGTCGGCTCGTGTGTCCGACGACGCTGGCCGTTCCGGCGATAAAGAGCTGAGGCACGCTCTCTGAACTGCAGAGGGTCGCCCGTGCAAAGGACGGGCTTCGTTGCCCGTAGTCCTTCGGATACTCGTAGGCGTTCATTTGACGTGGGTTCCCGAGATGGGCCGCGGGGTGAGCCCCAGCAAGAAAGTAGATCTGAAGCGGTCCGGATCGGGTGCCCACTGCCGTGCCGGCTGGAAGCGCAGAGGGAAAGTTCTGAAGGCTTGCCTCCAACGCCTGATAGCGTCCCACGCAAAATCGCCGATACCGCTCCAGACCGGTTTCTTCCTCATTGATATCCGGGAAAAAGTTCCAGACTCGCCACAGATAGGGAAACCCGAGTTCACGTGTGTGGTGAAGGAGCTGTCGGTAGGCCAGCTCTGTCGCGGCATCCAGCGTGGCTCCCGCTTTCTTGTCGAGGGAGATGGTCCCTGCCAGGACATTCCCGCTGATCGCCAAGGAACATTCGTTTTTTTGAAGAGTCGTCACAGGCTGGTCGGACGTCCAGACCTCAAGCAAGGGATGTCCCTCTAATTGGGGGAGGTCGAGGCGTATGGTTAGACATGGGATGGTGCGCGGGATGGCCTGTCCGAATGAAATGATTGCCAAGGGATGAGTGCCGGACGTGGCGAGCCAGGCCGTCAGCGCAGTGGGCTTGACATAGGTTAGGCGTGGGCGCACCGTCGCTTCCAACGTGTGATGACCTGCCGCGTAGGATCGTTGTGTCTGGCTGGGCCGCACGCTGACCTTCCTCTCGGTAACTCGGCTAGGTCTTGTGGTTGACGGCGTAATCTTTCAGGTTGGTGACGGTGGTCTGGAGCCCTTGCCTGCGACGACGAGCCGCGATCCTATTTTGTTTCCAATTGAGCACATAGGTAAGGTAGTAGGCAACTTTAAAGTAGAAAAGCGGCAGCCGCGCCCGTGATTGGGTAAAGACATCACCAGCCAAGAGCGAGAGGACGGCCTGTTCCATCTTGAGGGGTTTCCGTGTCGACATGAACAGGTCCCGAAAGGCCGGTTGAGTGAATCGATGGATGAACCAGGAAAATGTATCGATCCCCCGCCTCACGGTGCGGTCGAATTCGCGACGTCGCGGCCTGTATTCAGGGGAGCCTTGCAGGTAGGCCTCGACGACGTCGGCTCCCATCATCGCGCTGTTCAAGGCCAGGTGGATACCGCTGGAGAACATGGGGTCGATGAAGGCGAACGCGTCGCCGACCATGAGATAACCCTCGCCGGACATGGTTTCTCTACGGTAGGAAAAATTTGCGGCGGCGTAGACCTCGGTAATGAGCTTGGCTTGCTTCATCCGCTCAGCGATGGACGGCATCAGGGCGAGGGTATCCAGCAGAAATTGGTCGAGCGGGACCTGTCGCGATCGAATATAGTCGGGCCAACAGACGACACCCACGCTCATCGTGCCGTCTTTGAAGGGAATCAGCCAGCACCACCCGTGGTCGTGCCAGCCGACCGTGATGTTCCCTTCGTCACGGCCGGGCAGTCGAGTCACCCCTTCGAAGTGTCCGAAAATTGCCGCGCTGTTGTGGGTGGCGCTCCGATGTTTCCCCCCCAGCTGCGCGGAAAGAAACGTGTCGCGGCCACTGGCATCTACGACGAACTTCGCTTCCCAGGCGACGGGGCGCCCGGCCCGATCTTCGGCATGGACGATTGAAGACGACCCAGGACGAAATTCGACGCGCTGCGCCTTCAGGCCTTCGTGAAGGTGGGCGCCTTTTGCCACCGCGTTCTTCATCAGGATGGCGTCAAATTCGGATCGTTTGACCTCGAATGCGTAGGGTTGGGAGGAGTCGATGGCCTTGGCGAAATAGAACATGTTTGATCGCCCATGGTAGTGCGATACCATGTCCGCGCCGTACTTAATGATGCCGATCTTCTCGATGTCCGGCAGCACGCCGAGTTTTCTCAACATCGGGAGGGATTGCGGGAGGAGCGATTCTCCAATGTGAAAGCGAGGGTGTGCATCCTTTTCCAACACATGCACGTTCCATCCTCGCTCAGCCAATAGGGCTGAGATGGTCGAGCCGGCCGGACCACCGCCAACTATCAGGATGTCACAGGCGACAGGAGTCACATAGGCTCACAAGTATGAGTGGAAGACACGAGGAGTCTCTCTCCAAGATCACAGGATTGAGGTGGAGTATACGCAAGAAGCTGCATCGTTGCTAGGTCAAGAGACAAGAGAATCCTGGATTGACCCAGGAAATTAATCATCCGATTTATGGACAGCGTAAGACGAGTTCTTGCACCACGGTAATTCGAGGACTTACGCGAAGACCTTTGGGCAGGTTTTGCAGACGCGCGACGCGCGCGGTTTAGGAAATATCCATGGGGCACTTTAACTAGAGGCAACCACAACATATTGTGGAAATGTGGGTGGCATGCGCTGCCAAACCACGTCAGAAAATTGCACCCTACGCACCCCAGGCGTACCCTACCAGGAGGCGACCATGCGGTCAGTTCTTGAGGAGGAGCGTATGCGCTGAGCGAGTCTCATGTTCTCCACACCCAGATCCTTTATTTCTTCAGTGGGAGGACGTCATTGTTATTTTGACTTGTGGTTCTTTCAATCACGCATTCACCGTTCTCACACACCTTCGCTTTTGCTTGCTGTCTCTCCGCACAAGAATTCTTATCCTCGTGGCTAATGGCCTCACCGAGGCATTGCTTCAGATGTTCCTGAACTACCTTGAGACAGTCTACGCAAGGGTTCTGTGCGTAGCCCGGAGCGCCAAGCAACAGGATGGAGAACAACGCGAACGCGAAGGTGATGTTCATAACAATACTTCCCGTGAAAAATTCCGAGGAGACGTTCACCGCACGCCGATGCATCCCGCTTTATTGCAGGTTTCAAGAGGAGCTGGAGCTTGAACAATGCAACAGCTCCGTATCTTCAACCTCCGTGCCGATGATCCTTTGCATCGGCAGACCACGTCGCCTTGATAGAACGCGTGCAATCTCTCTACATCGTCCACATCGCTGGTTGATGCGTGGTTTCACTTTGTCTCCACGGTCCAGCCCCCGCGCATGAAGGACAGGAAACTTGAGACCAGTATCTAAACGCAACATGATGCCTTGTCATTGGCAGGATGCTGAAAGAGCCTGCCAGCGCCACAGACCGTGGGTCGTGAAGCGCGAGATATGCGCGATCCGAAGTTCGGGGTTCGAAGTTCGAAAACCTCGAACTCGCGCGCATGCGACGCTGGCGGACTTTTTCAGCACTCTGCTATTTATTATTGTGTCTCAATAACGGCGTAGACGCGACTAGACCCGTCCAGTAAAAATATACCGAGGCATGACACTAAGAAGCGAGGACGGCATTGAGGGAGGCTCTGTGGACATGCAAGCCATCGGTATACCCAATGAATCCGAGCTTCTTGAACCTATTCATAAAGAAACTCACTCGTGACCGCGTGGTACCGACCATTTCGGCCAGCGTTTCCTGACTGATCTTGGGAATGGCCAGTTCTGATGTACCGTCCTTCTCAACGGTGGCCAGCAACAGCAGCGTCCGCGCCAGCCGCTTCTCGGCAGAATTAAAGAGTTGATCGACCAAGTCTTCTTGGATGCGTAGGTTGCGAGTCAGGAGATGGGACATGAACAGCTCGGTGAAAGCCGGCTCGTTGCGGAGCACGTCGATCATCGCTTGTTTGTCAATGCGCACGATACTGGCGTTGTCGAGGGAGGTCGCCGTGGCCATGCACACCAGCTGCCCGGCGAGGCACCCTTCCCCAAAAAAGTTACCCTGCTCCAGCATCGCAACAACGGCTTCTTTCCCTTGCTGGGACACGACCGAGAGCTTGACCCGGCCTGCCTGGACATAGAACACGGCATTGGCCGTATCCCCTTGCGCAAAAAGAATCTGGTGTTTCTGACACTGCAGAGTCATTCTACTGTCGCCGACTTGTGCCAGGAAGGTTGTGGGATTGAATGGCGCGGTTCGTTTGGCTGCCATTGAACTCCTCCCAGGCGGTCTCATTGTCGCGGTGCGAGGTCCTGCTGATAGCGAATAGGCGTTAGCCATGACGGGAATTCCTTTCGTGAGAGGAAACTCGTGACACAAGCACATGATCGATCTTGACGGTGACAGTGTACTTTTTGGCCTCTTCGGTCTTCGGCATGCGGACCTCGAGCACACCGTTCTTGACAGGCTGTGGGAAAACGATGTTGGCACGCGAGTCCGCGGTTTCGCGTGCCGGCACAGGCCCATTCCAGCGGTTAGCCAGGATGTCGTGATCTATGCAGTCGCCGCAGTTGACACAACGCCACAGCCTCATCGGTTTGCCGCTGAGGTCGCTTTCGAAGGATGCCATGTAGCTGAGGACCAGCAATCCGCCGCAGCGCAGGCAGCATGCACCAGGAGGAGTCCATGCCTGGTTGCGCGGCCCCCTCTCCCGGTCCGGTGTTCGACGGGATGCGTCGGCCCGGGCGGAGGGGGAGGAGTCGAGGTCTGGAATGACAAGGAGCATTTTCGGTGCGACGAACGGCTCCCTCATCGGAGCGGACGGCGCCTGACGAGTGGTGGGAGCGACCAGTTCTTGAAGAGCCATAGGCCACCTATTTCATGTTGAATGTATCTGAGAGACAGAGCACAGCAACGCAGCAATGTACTAAGCCTGATGATGTAATAATTATAAGAAATCGCAACCGTGTGGAGAACTAGGGAGCCTCCCAGTTCCACTCGAGTAACTTACTAGTGCCAAATGCGTTCGATGGGAGCTTGTAGGGGAGCGCGTGGAGAGCCCAAACGCTTTCTTGCCTCATTCCATAGGAATGGGCAGGTCTTCAAACTTCGTCGTCGTGATGGCGAAGGTCGCATCATCATCGAAGCTCCACAGGCTCGGGCCGAGGGGCTTGAGAGGGACGGCTGGTCACCCGGGTTGTGAGCGGGGCCTGGCCGAGCCCCTCCGTACGTGTCATGCCAGAGGGAGTTGAAGTGCTGAGGCGGAGGAGGGCTTGCCCATC
>JAENWB010000107.1:0-5678 GCA_016650275.1 Nitrospiraceae bacterium
ATCGGCACGGTGCCGATGGGCACCGGTGAATTTCGAATGATCCATTCGCGGGTTTCGTGGATATTTTTGCCGGTGGAGAGGTCCATGACTGTGTCGGCGCCCCATCGAATAGACCAGATCATCTTCTCGACTTCTTCTTCGATGGAGGAGGCGACCGCGGAGTTGCCGATGTTGGAGTTGATCTTCACCAGAAAGTTGCGGCCGATAATCATCGGTTCGCTTTCTGGATGGTTGATGTTGGCCGGGATGATCGCGCGGCCACGGGCGACTTCATCGCGGACAAATTCCGGCGTGATCACGGCGGGGATGCTGGCGCCCCAGGACTGGCCCGGGTGCTGGGTGACTCCGCCGCCGTGCCCATTCCGTGAGGCCAGTTCGCGCGCCACTTCACGGGATTGATTCTCCCGGATCGCAATGAACTCCATTTCCGGTGTGACGATGCCTTGTCTGGCGTAGTGGATCTGGGTCACGTTCATGCCGGGCTTGGCTCGCAACGGCTTGCGAATGTGCTGAAACCTGAGCTGGTCCAGCTTGGGATCGGCTGCGCGCAGGCGGCCATAATGCGAGGAGATATCCGAGAGCTGGTCCACATCGTTCCTGCCGATCACCCAGTTCCGGCGATAGGGGGCCAATCCAGCCCGTGCGTCGATCTGTACATCCGGGTCTGTATAAGGGCCGGAGGTATCGTAGATCGTGACCGGTTCATTTGCGCTGGGCGTGCCTCCATTCATCGACTTGGTGGCGGTCAGGCTGATCTCTCTCATCGGGACCCGCACGCCGGTCTGCGTCCCCTGCACGTACACTTTGCGCGAGGCGGGAAACGGCGTGGTCGTCAAGGTTGATTCGGCAGACGTGTGCCTGTTACCAGTTGCAGATCCATTGCCGATTGTATGGTCGCTCATAGGAGATCCTTTCTCCAAATCGTGAACTATGTGTAGTCGTCAAAAATAAAAAAAGCCGCACCGATAAAAGGGGGTGCGGCAGAGAGACCAACAGTGCTTGGTTGTTCTCGCTTCCCTACGCTGGTATTACCCAGGTCAGGTTCTGAGGGTCGTCCGTTCGGGCGGACTCTCAGCCGTGTGGCCCCCCTAGCTTCGACAAGGAATCGTATCGCCGGCTTCCTGCGTTGTCAACGGGGTATTAGGCCTATCGCGGTCGAACCGAGTGGGCCATCGCCTGCGCAGGGCTTCCCTGCAGCCGCAGGTTCATTGATTGTCGGGGAGCCCTAACGTAGAATGAGGCCATACGCCATTTCGACAAGGAAACGATGCAGACCGTCTCGACACTTCCGAAGCCGATCACGGACTACCAGCAACTGTCTGCGGAGGAATTGTTCCGCCGGACGGCTGAGGCTAAACGCGTGCTGGGTGATCGGGTCATGATCCTGGGCCATAATTATCAACGGGATGAAGTCATTGAACATGCGGACTTTCGAGGGGATTCCCTCCTGCTCTCGAAGCTGGCAGCCGAGCGGTCAGAGCGGCCCTATATCGTCTTTTGCGGTGTGCATTTTATGGCGGAGACCGCCGACATCCTAAGCCGCTCCAAACAAACGGTGATTCTCCCGGACATGGCAGCAGGCTGCTCCATGGCGGACATGGCCGCCATCGAACAGGTCGATCAATGTTGGGAGACGCTGGGACGAATCCTTCCCGTGGAAGAGACCGTCATGCCGGCGGTCTATGTGAACTCTGCCGCGGTGCTCAAAGCCTTTTGTGGCGAACATGGCGGGATTACCTGCACGTCCTCCAATGCGAAGGCGGTGATGGAATGGTCCTGGGCAAGGCGGGAGAAAATCCTCTTCTTTCCGGACGAGCACTTGGGACGCAATACGGCCAACAAGATGGGGCTGCCGAGAGAAGAGATGATCGTCTGGGACCCCTATCAACCCAACGGGGGGAATACGCGTGAGGCGATTCAACGCGCGAAGCTGATTCTCTGGAAAGGCCACTGCAGTGTGCACCAGATGTTCCAGCCCGTCCATGTGGACAATTTCCGCAAGCAGTATCCGGCCGGGAAGGTAATCGTCCATCCAGAATGTCACGAGGATGTCGTCAATCGGGCCGACTTGTCCGGGTCCACGGAGTTTATTATCCGCACGGTGACGGCGGCGCCGGCCGGGACGGTGTGGGCGGTGGGAACCGAATTGAACTTGGTTAATCGATTGAAGCGTGACCTCCCCGATAAGAAGGTCTTCTTCCTCTCTTCCACGGTCTGCCAGTGTGCGACGATGTTCCGGATCGATGGCGTCCATCTCTGCTGGGCGATGGAAAACCTTGTCGACGGCCACGTCGTGAACCATATCGTTGTTCCGGACGATGAGAAGCAGTGGGCGAAGATTGCGTTAGACCGCATGATGGCTGTGAGCTAGCCTCAATTTTGAATTATGAATGCTGAATGTTGAATTTCAGATTCAACCAGACTCTTCATTCACAATTCACCATTTAACATTCATCATTCAGGGTCATGGACTACAAGGCAACACTCAATCTGCCCAAAACTGATTTTCCCATGAAGGCGAATCTGCCGCAGCGGGAGCCTGAACTCCTTGCCTCGTGGGAGCAGGAACGGTTGTACGAACAGATACAGGAGGCGGGGAAAGGCCGGCCGTTGTACGTCTTGCACGATGGGCCGCCCTATGCCAATGGCCGCATTCATATCGGCCATGCACTGAACAAGATTCTCAAAGACATTATCATCAAATCAAAGACGATGGCGGGTTATCAAGTGCCCTATGTGCCAGGGTGGGATTGCCATGGCCTTCCGATCGAGCACCAAGTTCTCAAGGAACTCGGCGACAAGAAAAAGATGCTCGATACCCTGGCTATTCGCCGACTCTGCCGGGAATATGCGGAGAAGTTTTATACGATTCAGCGTGAGGAGTTTCAGCGGCTCGGCATCTTGGGCGATTGGCAGCATCCCTATCTCACGATGAATCCCGGCTATGAGGCCACGATTATTCGTGAGTTCGGTAAATTCGTGGAACGGGGAGGCGTCTATAAGGGGCTGAAGCCGGTGCTTTGGTGCACGGCGGACCAAACTGCCCTTGCCGAGGCAGAAGTCGAATACGAAGATCACACCTCTCCCTCGATTTATGTGAAGTTCCCGTTGGTCACGTCGCCCACGGTGCTCAGCAAGACGTTTCCCGACGTCTCGTTCCCCGTCGATATCAAGCTGGTCTCCCTCGTGATCTGGACGACCACGCCATGGACACTCCCGGCCAATCAAGCGGTTTGTCTCCATGGCGATATCGACTATGCGTTTGTCCAGGTCGGCGACGAGGTGCTGATCATTGCGGAGAAGCTGCTTGAGAGCGTGATGAAGGCCTGCAAGCTCGAAGGAGCGCGAGTGTTCGGGGTGAAAAAGGGGAACGAAGGATTCGAAGGGATCGAGACGCAACGGCCCTTGACCACCGGCCTGTCACCGATTCTGTTCGGCGACTTCGTGACCCTCGATCAGGGAACCGGCTGTGTCCATATTGCGCCGGGCCACGGTATGGAAGACTACATCCTCGTCCTCGAGCACAATGCCACGGCGTCATCGGGAGAAAAGTTGGAGATTCTGGCGCCGGTCGACAACGGCGGGCGTTTTACCGATGTCGTGAAAGAATTTGCCGGCCAGCATGTGTTGAAGGCGAATCCCAAGATTGTGGAGTTTCTGCAGGCCAACGGACGGTTGCTCGGCCATGGATCGTTGAGCCATTCCTATCCGCACTGTTGGCGCTGTAAGAATCCCGTCATCTTCCGCGCCACTGAACAGTGGTTCGTCTCGATGGAGACGAACGATCTTCGGAAAGAGGCACTGGCGGAGATCGAACGGGTCCGTTGGATTCCCGCCTATGGCCGCGATCGGATTAACGGGATGATTGAGAATCGCCCCGATTGGTGTTTGTCTCGGCAGCGGGTCTGGGGCGTGCCGATTCCCGGCTTTACCTGTATCGGGTGCCGGTCTGTCCTGGCCGATCCGATCGTGATCGAGCACCTTGCGACCTTGATGGAATCCAAAGGGGCGGATGTGTGGTTCGAGCAATCGGCTGCCGATCTGTTGCCCAAGGGCACGACCTGTTCGAAGTGCGGGGGAACGGCATTTGAGAAGGAACGGGATATTCTTGACGTGTGGTTCGAGTCGGGCGTCAGTTACGCCGCGGTGTTGAAAGAACGGAAGTGGTGGCCGGCCGATCTCTATCTCGAAGGGTCGGATCAGCATCGAGGCTGGTTCCACAGTGCCTTGCTGGCCGGCGTGGTTACGGATCGTCGTGCGCCATACAAGGCAGTCCTGACCCACGGTTTTGTCCTCGATGGGCAGGGCAAGAAGATGTCCAAGTCGGCGGGGAACGTCGTCGCGCCGCAGGACGTGATTAAGCAATCGGGCGCGGAAATCCTGCGTTTGTGGGTGGCCGCGCAAGACTACCGCGATGATCTTCGGATTTCTCCTGAAATCCTGACACATCTTATCGAGGCCTATCGAAAGATTCGGAATACCTGTCGTTTTCTGTTGAGTAATCTATACGACTTCGATCCGGGGAAGGACCGAATCCCGCATGAGCAGTTGCCTGAATTGGATCGTTGGGCGTTGCATCGGCTCAGCGAGCTGATCCAGAGGGTTCGGAAATCCTATGACGATTTTGAGTTTCACACGATCTTCCACGCGCTCAACAACTTTTGTTCGGTGGATCTGAGTGCCGTCTACCTCGATATTCTGAAGGATCGTCTGTATACGTTTCGGGCGGATTCACCTTTGCGGCGCGGATCGCAGACAGTGCTCTTCGAGATCGTCGTCGCCATGACGAAGCTGATGGCTCCGGTGTTGAGCTTTACGGCCGAAGAGATCTGGCGGACCTTGGCCGCGCAGCCGGGAGGGCGTCTCGGAGTGAGCAGTGTCCATCTGAGCGCGTTTCCGGAGATCCATTCCCAATGGCAGGATGCCGCGCTGGCCAAGCGATGGGAGCGGTTGTTGGGTTATCGCACGCAGGTGCAAGGTGTCTTGGAGGGAAGTCGGCGCGATAAAACGATTGGATCATCGTTGGAGGCGACGGTGGAACTCCGAGCCGATGCCGACGCCTACGAGTTTCTTCTACCCTATCAGAAGGAGTTGACCACGCTGTTCATCGTCTCGCAGGTCACACTGATTCCCAGTGGTGAGGTAAAAAACCCGTTGGGAATTGCGGCGGCAAAGTCCTCCTTCGAGAAATGCGAACGCTGCTGGAACTATCGTGACGCGGTGGGGAAAGATCGGAATCATCCTACGCTCTGCGAACGTTGTGTGGAGGCGGTGCAGTGAATCGACGACCCCTTCGCTATCTCCTCCTGGCGCTCCTTGCCGGCGCGATCGTGGTGATCGATCAGGCGACGAAACTGTCCATTGTGCAGTCGATGCGACTGAATGAGTCCATTCCGATTGTTCCCAATCTCTTCAGCCTGACCTATATCCGCAATCCCGGTGCGGCCTTTGGGTTGCTGGCCGGCAGCAGCGATGCGTTTCGCATGGTGTTCTTCGGGGTTACGTCGCTGTTTGCTCTGGCCCTTCTGGGAACGATTCTCTTCCGGTTGCCGGAGAAAGACTGGAAGGGGCAGCTCAGTATTGCCGGGATTCTAGGAGGGGCGGTCGGGAATCTGATTGATCGGTTACGGTATGGCGAGGTAATCGACTTTCTCGACGTCTATGTGGACTCCTACCAT
>JAENWB010000108.1:0-7488 GCA_016650275.1 Nitrospiraceae bacterium
ATCCATATCGGTGCCAAAGTCCAATCCCTTGCGGTTGAATTGTGGGAAAGACGACGAGGCCTTCATCGGGAAGCGCACAATCTGATAGGGCACGAGCTGTTTTTCCAAGGGCGTGCCTGGTTCCGAGCCGTAATAGACGATGCCGACGCTATCGCGTCGATAGAAACTATCCATGGGGCCATGGTTGCCAGGATTAGTATCGTGAAACACGGTGACCGTCATGCCCTTGAAGGCTTTTGTGCCGGTAACCGAGGACACATTGGAGAAAAATTTATTCTCAACCGTTTGCAGAGGTCCTTCAGTAATCTGGCCACGATAGTGCCATTCGTTCCCGATCTGATCGGGAAAATAGTCAGCGGACTGGACAATGATACCGGCGTCTTCCGCTGCAAGAGGCGCTGACCAGGTGCTCCAGACGAGCAGCAGCGCTGTTCCCAACATAAGGGCCATTCGATATCTCGGTTTATTTAACGGCATGCGCGACGCTCTCCGCTGGTTGAACGATGCGGCGACCGTACCATAGGCATCCTGGATGCGGCAAGAGAAGGAGGTCGGCTATGTAGTGCCAGCAGGCTTGCCTTCGTTCGATATCCCACCCATAATCAACCGGTCTATTTGGTCTATCTGGTTTGTCTTGTTTAACCAAATAAACGAGATAGACCAGATAAATCAAACAAACCAGATAGACCAAACCAACCAGATGAACCAAACGAACCAAAGACATACGGTGCTTGTAACCGGCGCATCTGGAGGGATTGGTCGTGCAATCAGCCTGGCCTTTGCGGCGGCTGGCTGGTCTGTCGGGGTCCATTACCATCGAAACAAGGCCGCGGCCGAGGACACGCTTACGCAAGTGGTGGCTGCCGGTGGAGTCGGGGCGCTTTACGAAGCCGATATTCGCGAGTCGCATGCGGTGCAACGGATGGTGGAAGCCTCCTGCCGCTTGGGAGCTGTGCCGTCGGTGTTTGTTTGCAATGCCGGAATCGGAGGGAGTCAGCTCCTTCTTCGGCAACGTCAAGAAGATTGGGACGAGGTGTTGGCCACAAATCTTACGGGAACATTTCACTGCCTCCGCGCCATGGCCCCTCCCCTCCTCGCTCGCGGTGGCGGGTCGATCGTCGTGATTGGATCGCATGCCGGGTTCCATGGCTCAACGGGACAAGTCGCCTACGCGGCGTCAAAAGCCGGTCTCATCGGTCTGGTGCACACCGCAGCCCACGAGTGGGGAGCGGGCAATATCCGTGTGAATCTCCTCTTGCCTGGCTGGCAGATGACAGGACTGTCTGAAGGGGCTATGCCGGCAGGCGATAATTGGAACGGCCATGCGTTGGGCCGGCCACCGTCACGAGAGGAAGTGGCCAAGACCGTCTTGCATCTGGCGCAACTTAACGATGTGTCGGGACAGGTTTGGAATTGTGACAGCCGAAACCTCTAGGCGGACGCTGAAAAAGTCTTCCAGCGTCGTTCTCACCTTGAACAGGTCCTCAACGTACCCCAGAGGGTACGCCTGCGTCCTTGCTGGAAGAACTTTTTGAGCATCCTGCAAATTTCCAATCTATGAGACTAGCCAAACGATACCCTCACGATTCTCGCGCGCGAGGGATTTTTATCACCGGGACCGATACGGGAGTTGGGAAAACACTCGTCACCGCTGCGCTCGTGGCACATCTGACGCAACGGGGGATCGATGTGGGCGTCATGAAGCCGATTGAGTCAGGGGTCTCGCGATCGGCGAAGGCTCAGTCAGATGGTGCGCGGTTGCAGAGAGCGGCTGGTAGCCATGATCCGATGGCAGAAATTTGTCCCTATGTCTTTCGACTTCCAGTGGCGCCGCTCTCTGCCGCACGAGCAGATGGGACGATCGTGCGGGTGGCGGCTATCGTACGAGCTTTCCGTGCCCTCCGTAAGAAGCATGCGCTTATGGTGGTAGAAGGTGCTGGGGGCGTACATGTACCTATCACGTCGTCACTTGACGTGTTAGACCTAATCTATCGGATGAAGTTACCCGCTATCGTGGTGGGGCGGTCTGGCTTAGGTGGAGTCAACCATGCGTTATTGACGCTCAATGCGCTCCGCCAAAGAAACATTCCCATCGTGGCGTTGGTCTTGAATCAGCTTCGACCAGTTCATACCACGACAGCTCGTGCGCAGGAACAATCGACCGTGAATCTCCTCCGACGTCTCGCGAAGGTTCCCATGGTGGGCCCCCTCCCCTACAGCCAGAGCGTGAATCGAAATTGGAACGAAGGTCTGATCCGTCTCGCGGGGACCGCTCCGATCACGAAACTGGCGAAGCTGGTCCTAGCCCGCATTACTCATGAAGGTACGTCGCGAAAGCGTGCAGACGCGAAGCGAGACGGGCACTCGAAGGCGTGAAGCCCTGAGGCATACTCGTGCAGTATGTCGAAGGGCTGAATGGCGAGACTACCTGTCACAGCCGCGTATCCGCGCTTGCAGCAGAAGCTTCATGAATAATGCGGGCTCACATCTGTGCGAGGAATGCGTTCACGGCCTGGCTGATATCCGGGGCTTTAAGGATCGCTGAAATGACTGCGACGCCATTCGCGCCAGCACGCATCACTTCCCTCGCCTGATCGATCTGAATCCCGCCAATGGCGAAAATAGGCAACGACGTGAGCCTGCGTATCGCGCGTAGCCCCTCCAGCCCAACCACCGGGTCGTGGTCTTGTTTGGAACCGGGTTTGAAGATGGGGCCGAAGCCAAGATAGTCCGGTTTCCCGGCGATGGCCTCCCGCACCTGATCAGAATTGTGCGTGGAGATTCCGATCAGCTTGTCCGGTCCCATCACCTTCCTCGCCAAGTCGAGCGGCAAGTCTCCCTGTCCCAGATGCACGCCATCGGCGTTCACGGCCAGGGCCAAGTCGCAGCGATCGTTGACGATGAAGAGTACGCCTGCCTTCGCAGCAGCTTGCCGCAGAACCACGGCCTCCGCGTAGGCTTCCTTCATCGATGTAGTCTTGTTGCGATATTGAAAGAGCGAGGCGCCTGCCTCAGCCGCGTCCATCAGCACATCGATCAAGGGGCGCGCAAGAGAAACCGACGGATCGAGAATGATGTAGAGGCCTGAGAGAGAGTGAGGGCGCACGGCATTCATGAGGAAGACATTCTAGCAGGATGCTGAAAAAATCTGCCAGCATCAGAAGACCGTTATTTGGTTAATTTAATTGGATAAGACCAACTAGATGAACGAAACAAACCAGATGAACCAGATCAACCCGCCCTACCGGTCTCGCACGTCTCGCGTCAAAGAAATTATGGTGGCTGACACCGCTCTTTATTCGACTCCCCGCTCGGAGATTAGCTCAAGCGTCGGAAAGGTTCCCGTCCCTGCTCAACCAGTGATGCCCTGTTTCAATCGCTCGAGCAGTTGGCCCAATCGTTCCTGGTGAGGCGAAGCCACCGTGATGAATCCCACGCCTAGCTCGCCCTCGCGGCTCCAACGCACCGCCGCCCGCTCAATGCAAATGGGTAGCGTCTCACCGGCCACGTCGAAGCGCAGGGTTACCTGCATGCCTGAGTAGCCCTGACTGTCGGTCTTCACGCGGCAGCCACTCTTCGACAGGTTCATGATCGTTCCGACCGATTCACCGCGCGGTTGACCAGAGAGCACGCTCTGAAAGTGCACAGGAAAACGCTGCTGGCGACGGAGATCCATAAGGTCCTTGTAAGAGGATTCAGTTCAGGAGTATGGGAAGCAAAGCATCTAGTGGGCTCAGCCTACTCCTTGCCTGGAGAATAGCGCAAGCAGGGCATAAGCGGTTCATGAAAACGTCTTTTCCGTCATCAGTGAACTACCCGGTTGTAAGGTATAAGGTCAAGCAACGACCCCGGTGCACCCTACCAGTCGCCTGCCGTTCCCTCCGGGCAAACGCGCGCTTTCGGGAGAAGTTGATACGACATGTCTTCATTCTTAAGATCGGGCTCGTCAGAGCGTAGCATCGTAAACTCAATCTTTTCATTCGCGAATGTTTCGTCGCCGGATCGCAGTACACTCTCCCGGTTCAAAATCTTCATGGCGTTGAGGCGAGATACTTTTAGTGGAAACGTCGCGAACTGGTCCGCTGACAAAAAAGGCACCTGGACAGTTACCCGATCATGATCCACATAGACGAACTGCCGTAATTTCTCGTCGATCGGCGTCTTTAAGCTGACAACTACTGAGGCCATCGGGGCGATGGCCGGAATAGAAATTACATACGTGTGTCGGGCATCAGGAGAAGTTACTTCCAGCTTCCCTGTGGCATCTACATTCGGTGTCGTAAACAGCGTTGTGGTGGCCTGTAGGAGAGGAGATTTGATGTCCAGACGGAGATTCGTGAGGCTCTGGTCCGACACATTTTCAAGGAGAAACTTGCTTAAGACCCAGGACTGTGGGACAGGTGTTTTGGCGCGGCCTTTCGGCAGTGTCTGTTCGATTCGTCGGAGACTGCAATCGGATACCAGGTTCCGGTTTTCATAAAAATATTCCTTACTGTCTCCCTCCAGTAGGAAGCCACGCTCGTACGTGTAGAAGGCTACGCCTACCCGGATAGGGGTTGGCCTGAACCAGGACACAATCACAGGGACAAGAAACATCACCAACGCGGCTACAAATCCAACGATGACAACCTTGTTGAGCCGACTTTGCTCCCAAAACCACCGCCAGCATCTCTCCAAGAGACTCATGCCAGTTCACCCATGTAGAACTTTGAGCAAGTTGTTCACCACTCGCTGCACGGGATGAATCAATCGAGCCTGTGTCTTTTGTTGAGTTTGCACCATCTGGCTCCCGACTCCCGCCTCAGGCATTTCTATCCGTTGCTCATTCGGGAGGGTGACAGTGAACGAGCGGAGTTCTCCCGGTCGCATCGGCTGATCGCCCAAGAGTCGCCCGCCGGTCCACGAGAGATTCCAGCCCTTGTCGTAACCCCGGAACAGACTAGCGTGGTACGTCAACGCGCATGGCACCGGGAAGCGACGGAAGGGACGAAGCGTGACGGGCATGGGCCTCTCGCAGGGAGGTATATTCTCGGAGGGTAAAGAATTAAACGGTAAGGCGGGGTATGGGGAAATCGTGGTAGTGATCAGCGGAAGGGTGTCGGAGCCTTGTGTGAGCGGAGGGTGATTCAAAGACAGGCTATCTGGTGCGCGGGGCTGTCTTGTCTCTCTCGTTCGTCGAACCAAACAAAGTAGAAAGACTAGATGGACAAGATTCCCCCCTGTGCTGGGGAATGGTTTCTTTATTTCCCCCGTGGTCCTCATACATCAATACTCAGGCCCAACACCACAGCCTTGGCGCGCGGAATAATCTTCTTCTGCAGCAGCCGTTATTCACTGGTGTGTGAGTGACGGTAGTGCCCTCTGGCAGGGTCACTTCTTGCTGCATGCCACTTTCCACAGAGCGTGATTAATGCTACGGGGTACAACCGGTTCCCACTGTTGTTCGTCTGCGGTTGTGTACACCACTCGCCCGCGTCCCATATTGCTCGAAAACCACGTATATGCAAGCATACGTGTACGCGCTTCTGTGCAGTCGTATTCGTTTTGTCGCTGGATAGACAATAGGGAATCGCCCGCCACGGTTTGCACAGTCTTGTAGTCGAACAATTGCCACATCTTCGCCAGGTTACCTTTGCGTCGAATGCTGTCCCGATCAACGTACACAGTCAGTCCAGCTTCGTCGTCGCCACTTGCCAGCTCCCACTCCGCATATGCTGGAGGACTGCTCAGCAACAGGAGTGTGATCAGTAACCAGAACCCAAAAAGGTAGGCCAGCGGCAGCGTGAGGAATGGCCCTGCGTGGTGCGTCACAGAGCATGGCATAGGAAATCGATGGAAGGGGTGAATCGAGAAGGGCATCGGGACCTCCAGAGGGAGACGTATTCTAGGGGGGCAGCAATCGAGGATGCAAGGTCACTGAACCACTTTGCGCAACTTGACAGGCTGATTTCCTTGGGAAAGAGACGTTGTCGTAGATGGAGGGAGGCTCATGAAGATCAACAATTCGGACGAGCAGTCTGTGGGGGAGCGGGACTTGGAATACCGGCTAAAGATGAGGAACTGGTCCGCAAGAAGATGAATGACCGCCCTGCTGCTCCCATGCTCTCGGAATAGAGTGTGGAACAGGGCCTGTTGATCTCCTGTGCTCCACAATGCGCGCAGCGCGTGGCAGGTTTTGGGCTGTGGTCACCAGGCGTAGGCTTCTGGCGCAGCTCCGCCTGGGCCCGGGAAGATATCGTCGAGCCGTTTCAGTGTGTCCTGGCTCAATGTGAGGCTCAGAACGCGCATCGTGCCGTTCAATTGCTCCATCGTGCGCGGCCCGATAATCGGCGCCGTGACGGCCTTTTGATGCAGCAGCCAGGCGAGCGCCACATCGGCTGGACGCTCGCCGAGTTGTGCGCACAGCGCGTCATAGGCTTCCAACTTGGGGCGATATTTCTCGATAATTTTCTTCAGATTCTCGTCCGCACGTCGACCGACCGTCGTCGGTTCTAATGCCCCGGCCAACAGCCCTCGCCCAAGCGGACTCCAGGGGATCAGGCCGATGCCATAGGCTGCGCAGGCCGGAATCACTTCTAGCTCAATCGTCCGTTCTGTCAAATTATAGAGACTCTGCTCCGACACGAGGCCGAGAAAGTGGCGGCTGCGCGCCAATTCTTGCGCCTGGGCCAGATGCCAGCCGGCAAAATTGCTGCTGCCGACGTAGAGAATCTTGCCTTCCCGGGCCAACTGCTCCATCGCCTGCCAGATTTCCTCCCACGGTGTTTGCCGGTCAACGTGATGCATCTGATACAGGTCGATGCAGTCTGTCTGAAGGCGCCGCAGACTGTCCTCGCAGGCCCGTCTGATGTGCAGGGCCGACAAGCGAGACTGATTCGGCCACTCGCCCATCCTGCCGAACACTTTCGTCGCGAGGACGACTTTCTCTCGCCGTCTCCCGCCTTGGGCGAACCAACGCCCCACAATCTCCTCCGTCCACCCCTCCCCCACTTTCCAGCCATAGACGTCCGCCGTGTCAAAAAAGTTGATGCCCAACTCCAGCGCCCGATCCATGATGGCAAAACTGTCCGCCTCGCTCGTTTCCGGCCCGAAGTTCATTGTGCCGAGACAGAGTCGGCTGACTTTCACTCCCGATCGACCAAGCTGGACGTATTGCATGGGAACAATTCCTCGATAACACGTGTGGAGACGATATTCTACACAGATGAGAGGAACGGAGGATACTCAGGGTTTTTCATTGATATTCTCGATCGACTGCGGGAGCGCCACGATATAGGCCTCCGGCTGAGCCAGGGCGTTCTCTGTCAGTTAGGATTAAGCTGCCAGCAGACCGGCCTTATCGACAATAATCAAGCAATGGCTCCTTGAGTTCTAACTCCAAGTGCAACACTGCAGGCCCTGATGGGCTAAGGTGTTGCCATGCGAACGAGATCCTATACACACATGAGTCCCGAAGAACGTGAAACCTTGAGTCTGGGGCTGGCCCGC
>JAENWB010000109.1:0-6187 GCA_016650275.1 Nitrospiraceae bacterium
CAATCGCTCGCGGTACGCGTTGTTGAACTCGTACCGATGCCGATGGCGCTCACACACCTCGCTCACTCCATACATCTTTTGGGCCAGGGTTCCCTCCCCCAGCACACAGACATAGGACCCCAGGCGCATCGTCCCGCCCTTGTCGCTGACGGACTGCTGATCCGACATCAAATGAATGACGGGATGGGGGGAGGCCTCGTCAAATTCGGCACTATTTGCGCCGGCCAGCCCGACGACGTTCCGCGCAAACTCGATCGTCGCGCACTGCATGCCCAGACACAAGCCGAGAAACGGAATCTGGTGTTCCCGTGCGTATCGAATCGCAGCGATTTTCCCTTCGATCCCGCGCGCGCCGAACCCTCCTGGCACCAGGATGCCATCGACCTCACGCAGGATACGTTCAGTCCCTTGCCGTCCAATCTCCTCCGATTCGATCCACTGGATGTTCACCCGCGTTTCATGGTCGATGCCGCCATGGACGAGCGATTCCGCAAGACTCTTGTAGCATTCCTTCAAACCCGCGTACTTGCCGACCAGGGCAACTGAGACTTCATGCTTGGGATACTTGATCTTCTGAACCATCGCATCCCATTCACGCAGGTTCGGCGGACCGGTCTTGAGTTGGAGCAGGCGCACGATCAGCTCGTCCAGCCCTTCCTTCCGGAACACGATCGGCACTTCATAAATCGTGTCCACATCCTTGGCCGTGATCACCGCGTCTTTCTCAACATTACAAAACATCGCGATCTTGCCCTTGAGTTCCGGCGGCAGATACCGATCAGTCCGGCAGAGGAGGATATGCGGCTGAATACCGATCTCCCGGAGCTTGTTGACTGAGTGCTGCGTCGGTTTGGTCTTCAGCTCACCGGCTGTGCCGATGTACGGCACCAGCGTCAGGTGGACATAGAGCACGTTCTCGCGGCCTACGTCGTACGGCATCTGGCGAATCGCTTCGAGGAACGGCAAACTCTCGATGTCACCGACCGTACCGCCGATCTCCACGATCGTCACGTCCATCCCCTGGGAGATGCGCATGATGCACTGTTTGATCTCGTCGGTAACATGGGGCACCACCTGCACCGTCCCGCCAAGGTAGTCGCCGCGACGCTCTTTCGTGATGACCGAATGGTAGATCCTGCCGGTCGTATAGTTATTTTCTTTGGTGAGGGTTAGGGACGTGTACCGTTCATAGTGGCCGAGGTCCAGGTCTGTTTCCGCACCATCGTCGGTTACGTAGACCTCCCCGTGTTGATAGGGATTCATCGTGCCTGGATCGACGTTAATGTAGGGATCGAGCTTGAGGAACGTGATCTTCAACCCTCGACTCTCGAGCAGGTTGCCGATCGAGGCCGAGGCGAGCCCTTTCCCCAAGGAGGAAACGACTCCGCCTGTGACAAAAATGAACTTGCTCATCGTTGCCCCCATCTTGTTGTCGGATCGTACAATTCTGACACGCATGCCACCCTTACCTGGAAGGGGCTGCCTTCAGCGCACCCAACTCCCTCTTGATGACGTCAAACTCTTGGAGCTTCTCCGCCACCGACTCGACATCGTCCGGCGTATCCACCCGCAAAGAGGCATGTGTGGTTTCCCAGACTCTGATCGGAATGCCATGCTCCAACGCGCGTAACTGCTCGAGCTTTTCCGCATCCTCCAGCCGTCCGGTGGGAAGGGACGCCAGCTTCAATAAGGTGTCGCGCCGATACATGTACAGACCGAGGTGAATGTAATGCAACCCTCCGACGGCTCGGCGGCTGGCGTCGTCCCGCACCAATGGAATTGGTGCCCGTGAGAAATAGAGGGCGTTGCCAAAATGGTCCGTGACCACCTTCACCACCGAGGGATTGTGGACATCTTCCGTCGAATCGATCGTGCGCATCAGCGTGCCCATGCCTGTGCCGCTCTTGATGAATGGCTCGATGAGATCCGTCAGCAAATCCGGCTGCAGCGGGATCTCATCTCCTTGCAGATTCACAAAATAGTCCCCGTCGAACATGCGCGCTACTCCGGCGACTCGATCGGTGCCTGTCCGATAGTCTCCAGCTATCATCGCGGCACGCCCGCCGAATCCTTCCACAGCCTGCTTGATCCGCTCGTCGTCGGTGGCGACCAAGACCTCCGTCACCGCTCGACAGGCCGCCGCTTGTTCATACACATGCTGAATCATGGGCTTCCGACCCAGCAGGACAAGGGGTTTTCCTGGAAAACGCGAAGATCCGTACCGGGCCGGAATCACCACCATAACGGATGGTGTGGCCTTAGTCATTGCCAATAGACTCCGAGAGCTGCTGTGCCGACAGGGTCGCGGTGCCGACCATGCCGACGACGACACCCGCAGCATAGTTGGCCAGTATCGCCGCATCTCTCAGTGAGGCACCGGTCGACAGGGCGAGAGCCAACGTCCCGATCACGGTATCGCCCGCGCCGGTAACATCGTAGACCTGGCGGGCTTGTGTGGGAATATGCCAGGAGACACCATCAGCCTCGTACAAGCTCATCCCTTTTTCGCCACGCGTAATGAGCACCGCTTGGCACCCCAAACGCTGTCGTATGATCGCGCCAGCTTCGTTGTTGGCCTGATCGTCATCGCCGTGCACCCCCGCGGCTTGTGTCGCTTCAAGATGGTTCGGCGTGATGACCGTCGCTCCCTTGTAATAGCTGAAGTGCTCGACTTTTGGATCGACGATGACGGGAATATGGCGAATGGCGGCAAGCCGCGTGAGTTCCGACATCAGCGTGGCACTCACCACCCCCTTGGCATAGTCCGACACCACGAGGCAGGACAATTCTCGTAGTCGCGACTCGACGTAGCGGAGAATCCGCCGTTGCATCGCCGGTTTCAGTTCCGTGCGACGCTCGACATCGTACCGCACGATCTGCTGATTGTGTGCAATGACACGGGACTTTCTGATGGTCGGGCGGTCCTGGTCGATCACCACCCCTCCACGGCCTGAACGTGTCGATCCCAACTCTTTGAGGAGCATCCGGCCGCTTTCGTCCGAGCCGATGACGCCGCAGAGGTCCGCTTTCCCCCCCAATGCCAGAATGTTATTGAAGACGTTCGCGGCGCCACCGAGCCGCAAGGATTCAGAGTCGACATGGACCACTGGGACCGGGGCTTCCGGCGAGATGCGACTCACACGGCCCCAGATATAATGATCGAGAATGAGGTCACCGATGACGAGCACGGAGGCTTGGGGAAACCGCGAGATATACTGCCGCAGCACTTTAGGGGAAGCCGCACCCCCGCCCTGAGCCCCGGAGCCCGACGCCTGGCGCGTGGCTTTACCTATTGGATGGCTTTGCCGAATCGATCCCATCTGACCCACTCCGTCAATTGACCTTGCCCGTTCCACGACCAGTAAATACGGAACGCCTTCCCACGGACTTTCTCCTCGCGCACGAACCCCCAAAACCGGCTATCCAGACTTTGGTCGCGATTGTCGCCCATCACGAAATAGGCGCCATCCGGCACGGTCACCGGCCCGAAATTATCACGCGGATTGATCGTGCCGTCGATGATCCCCGGGTCGATCCGTTGGGTGAACGGTTTATCGTCGAGCACGACCCCGTTCACCAACACGGCTTTATTGCGAAGTTGGACGGTGTCGCCCGGAGTCCCCACAATCCGTTTGATGAAATCCTTTTCCTCGTCATCGGGAAACCGGAACACGATGATATCTCCCCGCTGTGGCTTGCCGAACTCGATGAGCGCCTGCGAAGCGTAGCAATTGACGGGAGGAAAGGCCGCTTGAAACTTGCACTGGCTGGGCCATTGAATGCCGTAGGACAGCTTACTGACCAGGATATGATCCCCGATCAACAACGTGGGAATCATCGAGCCGGAGGGAATCTTGAAGGCCTGGACGACAAACACCCGGATCGCAAAGGCCAGGAGCATCGCCACGACAATGGCTTCAGCATACTCACGAAAAAGCGACTTCCTGCCCAGACGTGCCCGCGCCGACGGTTCGCCGAACACCGCCGGTGCTCCTGAAGCATCCATCCGCCCCTTTGGATTCGCGGACGTGAGATCGTCCGATGGGGGGCGATTCGTCTCCCCGCTCATTCTTCACCGACTTTCAAAATGGCGAGGAAGGCCTCTTGCGGCACTTCCACGCTCCCCACTGATTTCATGCGCTTCTTTCCTTCCTTCTGCTTCTCGAGGAGTTTGCGTTTCCGCGTAATATCGCCGCCGTAGCACTTCGCAAGAACGTTCTTCTTCATGGCTCCGATCGTCTCACGTGCAATGATCTTGCTCCCGATCGCCGCCTGAATGGCGATCTCGTACATCTGCCGGGGAATGAGTTCCTTCATTTTCTCAGCGAGTTGACGCCCCCGCTGAATGGAACGATCTTTATGGGTGATAAAAGACAAGGCATCGACCGCCTCGCCGTTCAAGAGAATATCAAGCCTCACGAGATCGGACTCGCGATAGCCAATCAGCTCATAATCGAGCGAGGCATAGCCCTGCGTGCGCGACTTGAGCTTATCGTAGAAATCGAGAATGACTTCGTTCAGCGGCATCTCGTAACTAATCGTCACCCGCGTCGGGTCGAGAAACTGTATGCTCCGCTGAATACCGCGGCGCTCCTGACAGAGCTTGAGGATGGCCCCCATGTAGCGTTCGGGCGTAATGACCGACGCCAGAATAAACGGCTCCTCAAATGAGTCGATACTGCTGGGAGGCGGAAGCTGCGCCGGATTATTGACCTCCAGCACCTCGCCTTTAGTCGTCCGCACGCGATAGACCACGGTCGGCGCAGTGGTGAGGAGCGTCAGGTTGTATTCACGCTCGAGCCGCTCCTGAATGATCTCCATGTGCAAGAGCCCCAAGAAGCCGCATCGAAACCCGAACCCCAAGGCGAGCGACGTCTCCGGTTCGTAGACAAACGAAGAGTCATTCAACCGCAGTTTGACCAGCGCATCGCGCAAATCTTCGTACCGGGCTGTGTCGGTGGGATAGAGCCCGCAGAACACCAGCGGCTTCACTTCTTTATACCCGGGGAAGGGCGCGCTCGTCGGCGACACCGCATCCGTGAGCGTATCGCCGATTTTGACGTCGGCGACTTCTCTCATGTTCGCGCAGAGGTACCCCACCTCGCCGGTCAACAGCTCGGCCTTTTTCGTTCTCTTCGGGGTGAATTGGCCGACTTCCATCACTTCGAACGTCCGGTCGTTCGACATGACTTTAATTTTCATCCCCGGCCGCAGGGCTCCATCCACAAGTCGTGTCAGCACGATCACACCCTGATAATTATCGAACCAGGAGTCGAAAATGAGCGCCTTGAGCGGCGCCTGAGGATCGCCGGACGGCGGAGGAATCCGCGCAATCACCGCCTCCAACACCTCCGGCACGCCCTTTCCAACTTTTGCACTGATGGGCATCGCATCACTGGCATCGAGCTGCAAGATTTCTGAGATAGATTGCTTCGTCCCCTCGACATCCGCACTTGCCAAATCGATCTTGTTGATAACAGGAATAATGGTGAGATTGTTGGCCATCGCCAGGTTCACATTGGCAATCGTCTGGGCCTGCACCCCCTGCGTGGCATCGACGAGCAAAAGCGCGCCTTCGCAGGCCGCCAAACTGCGCGAGACCTCATAGGTAAAGTCGACGTGACCTGGCGTATCGATCAAATGCAAGGCATACGTCTTCCCATCCTTGGCCTTATACTGGACTGCGACCGCGTGGGCCTTGATCGTGATCCCTCGTTCACGCTCCAGGTCCATCGCGTCGAGAATCTGTTCTTTCGATTCTCGGGCCGTTACAGCGCCTGTGGCTTCCAGGAACCGGTCAGCGAGAGTTGATTTGCCGTGATCGATATGGGCGATAATCGAGAAATTGCGTATGAGGCTTTGCAAATCCTAACTCATTCTCCAATGAAATCGGCTTATTATAGTTACTGCCCTCGAGGTTGTCAAAGCAATCGCTCCCTCGTATAATCCGTTCCGCGCCTCATTCCTACGAACACTGTCAGAGGTCATTTGTCATAGGTCAATCGGTTAAAACGCTCCTTCCGGCCCTGACCGTTGACGAGTGACCAATGACGTCCTGCCCAACTGCTATGGCTCAACAACCTTCTACGAAACAATTGAGCGACTGGGATCGAAAGTATCTCTGGCATCCCTTCACCCAAATGCAGGAATGGGAACAGGAGAAGCCGCTCATTATCGAGCGGGGGAA
>JAENWB010000110.1:0-8050 GCA_016650275.1 Nitrospiraceae bacterium
CATCCCTTGTCAGACACAACTCGTCGACACGCGCCAGGCCTTTGTGGCGGCCCTCAAGGAGGGCCGGATGGACCTCATCCTGGCAGACTATTCGATCCCTGGCTTCGACGGCATGACGGCACTCACCTTGGCACGCCAGCTCTGTCCTGACGTGCCCTTTCTCTTCGTCTCGGCCACCATCGGAGAGGAACTGGCCATCGACGCCATGCATCAAGGCGCGACGGACTATGTACTCAAGCAACGGCTCGGACGACTGGTGCCTTCAGTCCAGCGTGCACTCCGTGAGCTCGATGACCGCGCCGAACGGAAACGGGCGGAAGAGGCCCTTCGGCAGAGCGAGAAACAGTTTCGGCATTCCCAAAAGATGGAAGCGGTTGGCCGGTTGGCCGGAGGGATCGCGCATGACTTCAACAATCTCCTGACCGTCATCATGGGCTACAGCCAAGTCCTCTTGAAGGAACTTGGCCCCCAACACCCCCTTCGCGGAAAGACCGAAGAAACACTGAAGGCCGGCGAAAAGGCCGCAACGCTGATCCGACAACTGCTCACGTTCAGCAGCAAACAATCGCTGGACCCCAAAATTCTGTCGCTCAATACCGCTGTCACGAGTCTGGAAAGTCTGCTGCGCCGCCTCATCGGCGAGGACATCCAGCTCGTTACTAAACTCGATCCGACGAACGGGCGGCTGCGTGCCGACCAAGCCCAGCTTGAACAGGTCCTGGCCAATCTCGTCGTCAATGCGCGGGATGCCATGCCGAAGGGCGGAATGCTCACGATCGAAACAGCCCAGGTCGAACTGACCCGCAGTCCGGTCTACCAGGTCACCCCCTTGCCGCCAGGTAACTATGTCCGGTTGTCCGTCAGCGATACCGGCTGTGGCATGGACCGCATGACACAATCCCATATCTTTGAACCATTCTTCACCACGAAGGAGGAGGGGAAGGGCACTGGTCTTGGCCTCTCCACGGTGTTTGGGATTGTCACCCAAAGCGGTGGTGCCATCGACGTCACCAGTCGAGTGGGTCACGGCACGCGCTTCGACCTGTATTTCCCGAGCGTCGAGTCCGATATCCTCACCACCGCACCGACCCAGCCCTTGGGACAGCCTCAGAAAGGCACGGAAACGATTCTCTTGGTGGAAGATGAACCAAGCGTACGTACGCTCATCCGGGACGAACTGCGGAAGCTGGGCTACCGGATCATAGAAGCCAAGAACGGGGTCGAAGCCTGCTTGCTGGCGACACAACAAACAGGATCGTTACAACTCCTCCTGACCGACGTCGTCATGCCTGGCATGGGTGGGCGGGAACTGGCACAGCATCTCTCCGTCATCAAGCCGGATTTACGAACCCTGTTCATATCTGGGTATACAGATGACGTCGGTATAATGGCCGGACAAGAAGAAGGCACGAGCAGTTTCTTGCAAAAACCCTTCACGCCTGAGGTACTCGCCCGCGCAGTCCGCACTCTGCTCGATGTCAGCACGCCATCAGACAAGACCGGCGCCCCCTCCCCATCGACACCCACAAAAACCCCGCACTGACCATGCGAGGCTCTCATCGCAGCCGTTCCCCCTCTTCCTCGAACGATTTGACGCTCCGTATCAGCTCTCTCTATACTTGCCCCTGAAACACTATGGCGCAGGACAACAGCTTTCACTGGTCCCTCCCTTTCGCCCCTGTCGCCTGTTGTCTCCTGAGTATCATCTTCGTGATGTTCAGCGGACCTTCGACGACGACGGCTCAGACCCTCACGGGGGATCAACTCGGAGACGGTTTATCCATTTCCGTCTGGGATCCTCACGCACAATGCCCGGACGTCGCGCCGTTGCTCGCCGTCGAGATCGATCCCGATCGCTATCGCTTTACCGTGCACTACTACCAGCAAGACGGTCTCCCGGACCCGCTCGATATTCGCCAATGGCAAGAACGAACCGGTCACGACCTGGTCTTCAATGCCGGGCTCTTTCGCGAGAATTATGCGTATCTCGGACTGCTCTATGGAAACGGCCGTTCGCTGGGGAGCAGGCAGCACGCCACCTGGATGGGACTGTTTGTGGCAGAACCGGCGGAGGATCGTTTACGCCGCGCGGGGGTTTTGGACCTGACCTTTGACACCTTCGACGAACGGAAACCTCCCTATCGAGAAGTGGCACAATCCCTCATGCTCCTTGACCGGACAGGAAAGGTCCGTGTGCGCCAAACCGGGAAACGCGCACATCAGACCCTTGTCGCAGAACAAGACAATGGGCATCTCCTGGTCCTCAAGACCACGGAAGTGGTGTCACTCCATACCCTCGGAGAATGTCTACGGGACGCCTTTCCCTCCCTACGCCAGGTTATGGCTATGGATGGAGGATCCTCTTCCGATATCGCCGTCAACCCTTCGCTCAGACAGGCCACGTCTAAGATGGCCGGGTTACAGACCTGGGTACCCCTGTTAGAAGGCAGCACCTCAACCCACATCGGACTTCCAGCCGTGGTTGGGATCAGCCCGCGCCGAGACCAGCCAGGCCTCAAGACTCGCTAGAACATATGAGATCGTGGAGAGGACAATCGAACTAGCAGGCTGCGGAAAAACTCTGTTGGTTTGTCTGGTTCATCTGGTCTATCTGGTTGGTTTAGTTCATGAGTTGGTCTTGTTCAACCAAATAAACGAGACAGACCAAACAGACGAGACAGACCAAATGAACAAGCCAGGCTGGCGGACTTTTTCAGCATCCTGCTAGCGGTGCCCTGATTCAACCGTAAAGCCTGCTGCAAGCCAGGCATTCATGCTGCCGGTGACGTTGTAGACATGACGATAACCCAAATCGGCCAGCGTCTCTGCCGCAATGTTGCCTCGATGGCCGGACTGGCAATAGACAACCAGATGGTCCTCCAGCCGGGCCCCGATGTCCCGATGCCGAGCCTGAATTTCTCTGTAGTCGATGTTCAGATCGGTTCCAGGAATGTATCCTGTCGCATGTTCTTCCGCAGATCGGACATCGATCAAGATGAAACCCTTCTGTGACATCGCGGGCGTCTTGGTCAACCCGGCATGCAACTGTTGGACTGTGAGCATGTATGAATGATGGGCTGACACGCCACCGATCGAGATCGCCGACAGGAAAAACAGACCGACGACAGTGATGACAATGCGCAGAGTCATGGTTGGCCTCCTAACAGCACACAGGGAGGTGAATCGTCCGACCGGGATCACTCTCATCAGTATGATAAGGACCGCATGAAAATCTGGTCAAGGCTCGCCCTCCTCCTCGTCATCGTCTTGGCCGGCTGTGCCGAAGGGGCAAAACTTGTTCAGGAACGGGAAGATGGAGGGGTTGTCACCTATCCCTTCAAGGGAGAGCAAGGATCGATGCTGTCATCCTTTCGGCAAGACGCCCTCGCCCTCCTGAAGGAGAAATGCGGCGGAACCTATACCATCGTACGCGAAGGGGAGGCCAAAGGCAGGACCCGCATGGTCAGCCCGGTAGAAGGCGCCCAGGAAATCGTGCAGGAACGTCGCTGGGGGATTCAGTTTCAATGCAAATAAGTGCGGTGGAGCGGCTATGGGATCCTAGCCTGCATTATTTATGACGGTTCGTTGCGAAATCGCGCAGTCGCGTTGCGAGACGGGCATGCGGAGCCGCGAGACCCCGAGGCGTACTTGAACAGTACGTCGAGGGAGCGAGCGGCGAGCCTGCCCGCCGAAGGCTCGTCGCAGCAGCGAGTCCGCGATTGTAGCAGAAGTGTTCATGAATAATGCGGGCTAGTGCGTTCCAACCTGCTGTCGCGTCAAATCGTCAATCGTCAGGAGACTGATCAACGACACCCCTTCCTGCTCGACGCGCGCGCGCCCATCTTGTTCTTTTCGATCCACGATCACGAGCGCCTGACTCACCACAAGGCCGGCCTGTCGAGCCGCTGCAATCGCGTTCAGCAGGGATCCACCGCTCGTCAACACATCGTCTACAATCAACGCCCGATCTCCCGAGCGCACGGCTCCTTCAATCAGCTTGCCCAATCCATGATCCTTCGCCTGCTTCCGCACTACGAAGGTCCTCCAGTCCCGGCGTGGAGTCGCTCCGTAGCAATAGTCCGAGATGGTCGTCGCAAGAGAGATCGCGCCGATTTCAAGCCCTCCAAGGCAGTCGATCGTCACCCCGGCCAATGCGTCATGCGCGAGATGCCCCACGAGCCGGCGCGACCCAGGATAGGCCATGAGCGATCGACAATCGACATAGAAGGGACTGGTCTGACCGGACGCCAGTGTGAACCCTTTGATCGGGTCCCACTTGAACGACTGCGTGTCATGAAACGCGCGCGCGAGGTCGTCTCGTATCGTCATGACCGATGGTCCGCGAGAGCGGCAGAAGGATGAATCCCTCGCTGCAGAGCTACTACGTAGAATATCCAATATTTCATTGACCTTGTTAACCCTTTCACGCTACGGTCAAACGACTCTATCAGCAGGAATCTTGCTTCAATTAGCACCACTAGCAGGACCCTTGCATCGCTGGCGGGCACGTGGTGGCCGGTCGTCTTGGCGGTTCTGTCTTTTCGACGTCCGGAGGAGGCTGGCCCTCGACCGAATCCGTCTTTGAGCGGGGTTCCGACGAAGGATTCGGGTGGATCACACAGCCGGACAAGACTCCCGCGAGACTCATGAGCAAGACCCACTTCAACAAGCCTGCGATCTCCTTGCGAAATGTTGATGCGCGTCACACCTTGTCATCTTGGCATAAGCTTAATGGCAAAGTGAAGCGACAACCGATGAACCAGAAATCACATCCTGATCATCGACCAACCGGTTGGAGGTTGATCCTCTTGTTCAGCATGTGCCTATTGGGCCTCTCGTCACCAGGCCTAGCTGAACCGACAGCCCCCGTCGATAGCCTATTTGTGAAGGGATTCTCCTTCAGCGGAAACACCGTAATAGCGCAAGCCGAGCTCGAAGCCCTCACTCAGCCTTACGTCGGCCGTTCGCTGACATTGCCCGAACTTGAAGTGGTCGCGACGGCCGTCGCCGATCTCTATAAACAAAAGGGTTACACCCTCGCGACGACCTATGTTCCGCAGCAACAGCTCCGGTTCGGCGTGGTCACTATCGCGGTCCTGGAAGGCCGGGTCGGAGAAATCTTCGTCACCGGCAACCAGCACTATTCGACCGAATTCATTCGTGGCAGCTTTGCACAAGCGATGGAGGACAATGTCGTCCGGAACGTGGCGCTGGAGCGAGCACTCCTCCTGCTCAACGACTATCCCGATCTGAAAGTGTCCGCCCTGCTGGAGCCTGGCGCCTCGACCGGCTCGACCAATGTGCATGTACAAGCCGAGGACAAGCTGCCGATTCACGCGACGCTGGACTACAATAACTACGGCTTCAACACGATCTCGCGAAACCGCTTCGGGGCGGGCATCGAAATCGGCAACGTGCTCTTCGACGGCGCCACACTCAATCTCAACGGGATCATGGGCGATCATCCGGACCGTCTGCTGTTCCAAACCGGCTCCTATGCGGTACCCATTGGCGTTCACGGAACCAAGCTGGTCCTTTCGGGATCCAACGGACGATTCGACGTGGGGGCCGAGCTGGCCGCGTTACAGATCCGCGGCACCATCAAAACATACGACATCTCGGTGACCCACCCCTTCATCAAGACGCGGTTTCAGACGTTGATGGCCGAAACGGGGTTCGCGTCGAAAGACAATCGACTGTTTGTCTTGGGAACTCTCACCGGAGACGACCGGGTCCGCATGGCCAAACTCGGCATCAATTACGATCGCCTCGACCTGTCAGGACGCACCTACTTTTCGTTGTATGGATTTCAAGGATTGGGGGAAACGTTGGGCGGTATGGATAACAATGCCCTGCAGACCACCAGACAGGGGACCGACAATCGCTTCACCAAAGCGACACTGAATATCGGCCGCATTCAGAGTCTCGGCCACGACGTGCTGCTGGTTGTCAGAGCTAACGGGCAAGCCACGACAGGGCCGGTCGTGGTCATCGAGCAGATGCTCCTGGGCGGACCAGATTCGGTACGCGGCTATCAGCTCGGCGAGCGGTTCGTCGACGAGGGCTATACCGTTTCGGCTGAAACGCGCGTGCCGTTCTTTCCGTCGGTGCTCGGCTCAACCCAAGCTGCAGCCTTTATCGACCATGGGGCGGGACACTTACGCAACCCCCAACCTGGCGAAAAGAGCTCGAGCAGTTTGACCGGTACCGGGGTGGGTCTACAGACGGAGTTGCCCTATTTTTCAACTAAATTGCGATTCGACGTCGGGTTTCCCATTGGCCCCAAACCCAGCGGCGGGACCGTCGCCGGAGACCGCTCTCCGACGTTCTACAAGGACAGATTCCAGGTCTTCACGCCGAATTGGTTTGGCCACATAGTCATCCATGCCCGCCTCCAGACAGGTCTCGCGATCGCCTCGCATCGCATTGGCTGTCATGGCGATGATCGGCACGTGGCCCGAGACTGGAGACAAGAGGCCAGAGCCATCTGTTCCTGTGTATGCCTCTGGACCCTGGCCCTTCGCCTCGCGCCGGCGGATGGCTCGCGTCGCCTCATAACCATCCATCTCCGGCATCTGGCAATCCATGAAGACCAGCGCATAGGCCATCTGCGCGACCGCCTCCACCGCCTCCCGACCGTTCGCCGCGACATCGACCCGGTAGCCCTCGCGCTCCAACATCTTGGCCGCCACCTTCTGGTTCACAACATTATCCTCCACCACCAGCACGCGTTCCCTCTGAGCGGCGTTCGCCTCCGTCACAGTATGACGGGTGATCAGCGGCATGGTGGAGGGACCGGCGGACCCTGGAAGCGGCGGCGCGCCATGCACGACCAAACTGAGACAATCATAGAGGTGCGCCTGACGGATCGGCTTCGTCAGGAAGGCGTCGAAGCCGGCCTCTTGGGCAGCCTGGGCGGCGCCTCGATAGCTGAAGGAGGTGAACAGGACGAGCCGAATCGTGGCCATGGCCGGATCGGCCTTGATCCTCCGAGCAACTTCCAACCCATCCAGTCCTGGCATCTGCATATCGAGAATCGCCAGATCGAACGGGGCTCCCGCCTCCGCCGCAATCCGCAACCGGATGAGCGCCTGTTGCCCATCCGCCACTGTCTCGGGCAGCATGCCCCGCATCATCGTTTGCTGCTCCAGAATGGTCCGGTTGGTGGCGTTGTCGTCCACGATCAACACCCGGCGGTCCTGTAAGACATCCCACGAGGGGAGCGGCAGAACTGCCAGCTCCGTCTGGCAAGCCAACTGGATGGTGAACCAGAAGCGGGAGCCCTGTCCCGGCGTACTCTCGACGCCGATAGTGCCCTGCATGAGTCCCGTAAGCCGCTTGCAAATCGCCAGGCCCAGCCCTGTCCCACCGTATTTGCGGGTCGTGGAACTATCCGCCTGGGAGAAGGATTGAAACAGGTTCGCACATTGCGCGGGCGTCATCCCGATGCCCGTGTCGGTGACCTCGAAACGAAGCGCCACCGTGCCCTCCGGGATGACGCCCGCCGACTCGTCCAGCCCGACACGCACCACCACCTCCCCCTGCTCGGTGAACTTGATGGCATTGCCCACCAGGTTGGTGAGAATCTGCCGCACCCGCCCTGGGTCACCCCGCACGGCCGTCGGGACCTGCGGCTGCACGAGCAGGCCCAGTTCCAGACTCTTGGCGAAGGCCTCGATCTGGCGAACTTGTAGTTCCTGCATGAGCTGTTGCACGTCCTTGCCCGGCATGGCCGCGACATTGCGTTTGGCCGTCCGGAGCAGTTCCTCCGCCTGCCGGGGGAGCCCCATCACCTTCTTTGGTCCGTTTGGTTTCTTGGCCTTCACATCGACCCTCTCAAGATGAGCCGGCGCCTCAACCTCTCCTTTCCGCCCTTTTCACATCTTCCATGCTGTAATTCTTCGGAAGGTCAAGCATAACCCGGATGTTTTTTGCTGGTCTCGACTGCGCCGATCATGTCCCGCCGAGTCTGCGGGCGCGCGGCGCCATACTGACAAACCCCCTGCCCGTCACCAGCCGCACATTGTCAACGGTGGTCAGTACCGTTATC
>JAENWB010000111.1:0-15388 GCA_016650275.1 Nitrospiraceae bacterium
CATAGCACCCTTCCAGAAGATCGTGGCTGAGAATTCGGTTCTCGGGACAGCGACCCGCGAGGGCTCGTTCGAACGCGTCTACCTCATAGATCCCCTTACCAATGAACGAGCCTTCACTGAACAGATCCTGGTAGACATCGGAGACGGCGCGCGTATAGGGATCGATGCCCGGCTCACTCCCGTTGAGTCGCGCATAGTGCGACCGGTTCGTGCCTGGGAGGCTCACGGCGACGCGTGGCTGCAGGATGCCGTATCCTTCGCAGACCCGCTGCTTGTGTTCGTCGTACCGCGCACGATTCAGCGGATGCGCCATCGCTCCCACGAGCTGCCGCGCCACATCACGCGGCAGTTGTGTATCCGTGTCGAGGGTGATCACGTACTTCACGGTCGACAACACGGCCGTCTCACCGACGATGAGTGAGAAGCAATCCCGTGAGCCGCCTCGCAGAAGTGCATTTAAATCCGCAAGCTTGCCTCGTTTCCGTTCGTGCCCCATCCAGATCCGCTCCCCAGGATTCCACCGGCGCGGGCGATGAAACAAAAAGAACGCATCGCCGGTCGCCTCTCTGTACTTTCCATTCAGCTCCTCGATCCTCTTCTGGGCCAGCCGCAACAGAGGCTCGTCTTCCGGAAGTATTTCCTCGTGCGCGTCTCGAAAATCGGTCAACAGGCCGAAGTGCAGGCGGTCGTCTCGATTGGCCAGGAACCGGACTTCGAGCGCCTCGGTCAGCTCCTCGATATTTTCAACGCTGCTCAACATGGTCGGGACCGCGACCAGGGCGCGCGATTCCGGGGGGATGCCCTTGGAGAAGTCCATTCGCGGCAGCGCATGCGGCGTCACCAACACTGTCGCAAGCCAATTCACTAGCGCGACTGCCAGTTGACTTGTACAGATTAGGGACAGGAGACCGACCAGTGCGAGTAACCAACCCTCCTCATCCTCGGCATACGCCAGTGCCAGCAAGCCGCCGGTGAAGACCCCCGTCATCAAGACGATCGTGCCGACATAGAGAAGCAATGGAAACCGGCCGCTCGTTCGCTGAAGCGCCTCAGATGTGGAGAGGCGCACTTCAGCCGTTCGTTCGAGCTGGGATACTCCCTTGTCGATCAGGTAGAAACCAACATGGGCTTCTCGATCGTCGCTGCCGTTCCTGCCCGCACCCTGCTGCGCCAGGTGAATTGCGTGGCGCGCCACTTCGCGTTCCGAGAGCCGGCTGCTCCTCGCCATCTTCTCCACCTCGTGACGGTAGCGATCGCGAGTGGTAAAATTCATCTTGCCATAGGCTGCACCGGGATCCTCACGCAGTATCCGCTCGACCGCGCTCATCGTCTCAACGAACTCGCGCCAGTCCATCGCGCCCAGAAATCGGAGACTGCCGATGCTGTTGCTGATGGAGACCTGGTCGACGGCCTGCTGCTGGTTTTCCGACGGCACCGACTGCTCAATCGTCAGGCCGGACTCGGAGAGGCGCTGCTCGATCCAGGTAAGCGGCAATGCCAAGGCGGGGCTCTGTCCCTGCAACCGGCGCGCGAACTCTGCCACAAACGCACTCGCCATCGGTGGGTTCGACCGCGCCATGTCCGCGATCACCAGAATCAGACTCTTCGGATCCTTCTCTGCGATTTCCATCATCTGATCCGCCCAGTAGTCGGCGCGATTGCGGTCGATCCGGTGGGCGGCGATCCGCGTTGCCGCGCGCCGGAGGTTCTCGATCAGCGCCAGGCGGAGCATGATCGGGATGGCCCATAATTCGCCTAGCGTGAGAGCGGTGATCGTCTGGTAGGCGGCAACAAAACTACTGAGGCTTCCCGGATCGACTCGTCCATCGCCGTGCGAGATGGTTTCGAGCGCGATGTCGTATACGCGCGGAAGCCCAGCCGTTGAGCCATTTAGTATGCAAGGCAACTCACGGCTGTACCCCTTGGGCAAGTGTCTCGTAGCCGTGCGAATCTGTTCTTCGATGAGATAGAAGTTATCAAGCAGCCATTCCCCCGCCGGTGTAATCCGGCGGTTCGCCTTCACCGCCTCTGCCAACAGATCGCGGACTCCGATCAGGACGTCTTCATTCTCAGCCAGCCTGCTCAGAAGCTGGTCCGGATCTTGGCCCGGACTCAACTGGTGCAGGCCAGCCAGGGTCTTGCCGTGTTGCTCCATTTGATCGGCGCTGAAGAGCTCCGAACGCAACGGTGGTTCGCCGCCGGCGTACTTTTCTGCCAAGTCGTTTTCGGGGAAGCTTGCCCTCAAATGGAGCAAGCTACCGAGATTGATCTTGCTGCTTACCTTCATGCGTGAGGTCTCTTTCTCAACAGGATGCTGAAAAAGTCCGTCAGCAGCGTTCTCGCATCGTTCAGACCCTCAACGTACCCCAGAGGGTACGCCTTGGCCCTTCACTCGCTGCGGTCTTGCTGGACGGTCTTTTTGAGCATCCTGCGGGAATGTACTCCTGTTGTGCAACTCGTGCCCGCCATCGAATTCTTAGCGTGCCAAAATTGTATTTCCGCCTTTTCTAAGAGGCGAGGTCTCGCGAACCAGTTTAGAGCCAGGATGGCGGCTGCGGATGGCCTCTCTTCGGCGTTTCATGCTTAGGTCAACGGTCGGTTCGAGACGAAAGATTCAAGGCCAATCTTTGTGTGTCGACGTCCAATCCGAAACAGAAGATCGAGCGCTGGCGAGTAGACTGGAATGAGCAGCTGCACCGCTCCCTTGGACAGTTGATCCTGGCGAAACTTGCTCAGCGGAAGATTCAAGTCAGACCGCAGGAAGCCAAGAATTTCTCGTTCGCCGTGGCCCGGTATAGGAGGAGGTCTCATACCATTGTATCTAACTGACAGAAAGAGTGACACCAGGCGTCACTCTTTCTGTCCAGTCGCGCAAAATCTTTATTCGACTCTATCCAATTAGACGGAAGGCAGTCTGGTCAAAATTGCTCAGCTTAAGAATCCAGATGGCAAGCAACTTCACGCTCGCCCTGGTCGGAATCAGCGAAGTCTCGTGAGAGGGAATCTATTCGTGAAGGATGATATTAGGGGAAGGAGGCCATCCCGCAAGCACAGGACACCCTCGCATTTATCAGCAGTTTCGGATGCACCTCCAAGCTCGTTACGATTTCTAGGTTGCCATCACGCCTTCTTCTCGCCAGACAGCCAATCACGCTCCAACTGCATGGCCGTGCGCCCGGCCGCGACCGCTTCAGTCAGGACCGCCTGTTCGTCTTTGATAAACTCGCGTCCCTTGTCCACCACCTGGTCCAAGACCTGGGTGGCCGTATCGGCCAGCTCATGGGCATACTCTTCGGCTCGTCGCGCATACCCGCGAACCCGCTCACGTGACTCACGACCCGATTGCGGCGCCAGCAACAGCGCCATCGCGGCGCCCGCCAACCCTCCGGTCACGAACGCCAATCCCACTGCTCCCAGTGAACACCCTCTGTTATCTGCCATTGACCGTCCCTCCTTCTCTGGAATGTGTGTTTTGACGACGCCCGTCGTGGCCCTGAACCTGGCCACCATGCTGGCCAGGCTGACCAACAGTGAACAACGGGGTGAGCACAGACCGTGCTCACCCAAAAGATTCCCCTGCAAATGGCTACTTCCCGCAGGTAATCTTCATCGATTCAATGTGGTTGGACATGTCCAGCTGGGAAAGGTCAGGAATACGCTGGCCCGGAGTGAAGGCGATCTCCGTACCCTTAAAATCCTTATCCTTGTACGCAAGCACCGTCGCGCTGGATCCGACAATGACACTTTGGATATCATTGTTCCAGTCCCTACCACTGAGATTCTTCAGAGAGGCGTACTCTTTGGGGCCATCAACTTTGACATGAGGGTCATCGGCATCGTACTTGGTGTCATCGAACACTTCGATCCAACAATTCTTATCGACCAGTTGCAGCTCCATGTCCGCAGCCTGAACAGCTAGCGTTCCGAATACCATCAATCCACACACGATGAACAATTTGAACAACATGGCAGTCTCCTTTGGAATAGATGTGATATTGAACTGGGAACAGACATTCATTTTCACCGAGGTCCTCTCGTTGAGAATGCCAACCAGCCAGAGCAAGAGAAAAATGCTTGCCGGCATTGCGACCAATCACGAATTGCAAAATTTCCCCAGCGCTCCCTTGGCCTCACTCCGATTATTGAGTGTCGTTCAGTGGTCTTCCATTTTGCTGGGCAGCGTGACCAACAGGCTTTCCGCCGTCCGCCGGTCAGACGCAAACAGGAGAGGATATGTGCTCTGAGCGCGCGTCCTAAACTCGGCCTGTTGCCCAGCGGGAATGTTCAACAAGACGGCCAACGACGTGAGACATTCTCCATTCCCACGTGCGATGTCCTGTTCCAGATTCTCGAACGCGACCGCGGTAAACAGACGCGCCTTTTGGCTTTCCTGTACGAGGCCGTCGGCGTTGATCCATGCCCCCGGACTCGTGCTTGATGTGAACTTGGCAAACGTGTCGACCGTGGCCTTGGATGTGTTACAGGCAGAACTAACGAGTCCTACCAATGCCCCCACGAAGCCCTTCCGCGTTATGATGCGCATGAGACAATCCTCCTGGTGTTGGGACTCCGCTGTTTCGAGGAGGCCAATTCTTCTAGGTACGGATTGGGCCAGCCCTGAGGACTGGCCCAATCTCTGGGCCTGATCTCCTACCTTCGTATCCTAGAACCTACTTCTTGGGCTGTACGTGTCTAATGGACACGGCGTGGTTTTTTTCCGTGGCCTGGGCCTCGACTTTTTCGCCGACATTGATGGAGCTGTCCAGGGTCGTGGTCTTGTCGACATGGAGGCGGATCTCCTTGCCGGACATTTCCTTCACCACGTAAAACTCCCCGTCGATCTTCAGCAGGTCCCCATTGACCATCTGAGTGCTTGGCGCGGCCATGTCACCAGCCGCGTATGAGAGGGATGCTATCCCGACACTGAGGACCAGTGCGAACACGAACAGACCGATGAGCTTCTTCATGATTGATCCTCCTTGTAAGTGATTGCCTTGCGTGCGATTGCGCTGATTCAGTCATTTTGAACCGAAACGACTGAGATGCTTCCCAAGGCCTTAGGCCTTCTCCTTCACCGTGAGATCGTTCTTCACAGACTTCACGCCCGGTACGAACCAAGCAGTCCAGGACGCATTGGCACTGGTCATGAAATCCTTTACCTCGCCAGTCAGCGAGACGACCCCCGCATTGGTCTGAACGGCAATATCGGCTTTCTTCAGATGTGCGTCTTTCGCGATCTTCTTTTGGACGCGTGCCGTAATGGCCTCATCCTTCTCCTCCACCGCTTCGCGTTCGGACGGGGCGACCACCTTGAGGTCGTTCTTCACCGTCTTGACGCCATCGAGCATTTTGGTGATGTCCTCCGCCGCCTGCTTGGCCGCGTCGGAATCGACCTTGCCGCGGAGCATCACGACGTTCTTTGTGGTCACGACCTCGATTTGCCGCCCTTTGACTCGACCATCGGCAGCGAGGGCGATCTTGGTTTTCGCCGTGATCCACGTGTCGTTGATCGGGGTCTTCTCGCCGGCCTGGTCAAGTGCGTGCGCCGATCCGGTGAGGAGTGCCCCACCAACAACCAGCGCGGTGCAGAGTGTCAGGACATAGCGTATGTCCATGATCGTCTCCTTAACTTAAATGTGACTTTACTCCGTGATCCATCTCTCTCTTCTTGGTTGCTTCCCGTCAGCGCAGTTTATTCCCCACGGCTTCCGGCGCCGACTTCTGATGCCACTGGTCGGCCCACTTCATGAGTTCGTCCTTTTTGTCGCCATACCGTTCCTGGACTTTGCCGACAAACTTGTCGTAGTTCCCTTCGATCTGCTTCAAGTCATCATCGGTAAACTTGCCATACTGCTGTTTCAGTTCCCCTTTGAACTGCATCCATTTCCCCTTGAGTTGATCTGCGTTCATGATGCCTTCCTCCCGTGTTAGGTTTTCTATCGATCTGGCCCTATCATCCCCAATCTCCCTATTATTGACCATTATGGGTAGAAGACCGGCAGAGGTCTGATCAGAATTGCTCAGGTTGGAAGAATTAACATGGCAGGCGGCATGACTCTGCCTTCACGCCACGATCACCAGTCAGAAGGGCGCCGCGTCGTGGAGGACGATATTGAGGAGGGATCTGTGGACGTGCAGCCCGTCGTTGTAGTCAATGAGGCCGAGTTCGCCATCGTGAAAGACGATGCTCTGCCTTTGCCGGAGAGGCTTGCTGACGATGCGCGCCGCAGAGAAGAGACTTGAGCGCTGCGATGCTCACTGATCCACCGGCGGGCGATCACCGAGTGGTGTCGAGCGCTGGGTCTGTATACTGACACAGGCTATGGTTGAACGGTGATGCTATTCACAACCGTCTGAACCCCATCCACTTGCCGCGCGATCTCCTCCGCACGATTCTTGGCTTGCATTGTCGGCGCCACGCCCGTGAGATAGACGATGTTCTCGACGGTCTTGACGCTTATCTGAGTCATCGTCTTGAGCGGACCGTCCGTTGCAAGATGTGTCTTGACTGCTGACGTGATGGCCGTGTCGTCGATGTAGTGCCCCGTGGTTTGGGGATTCGATTTACAGCCGGTGGTAAGAAATATGGAGACAGCTACAGCCATCAGAATATGTGTAGTCCGAGTCATACGAGTCCTCCCTCAGCTCGCGTGAGCTATCTTCAGGTTGGCAGGATGATTGAGAAGGCCTTAACAGGATGCTGAAAAAGTCCGCCAACGTCTCAAGCGCGCGACGGGCACGCCGAGCGAGAGAGGCGCGACGTGCAAGCCCTGATTCCGAGTGTCTCGCCATTCCCGCCAGTCTCCAAGATCTCGCGCGGCTATTCTGTGGGAATGTTCTCCTGTTGTGCCACACGTGCGAGCCATCGAGGCTCTCGCGGGCCAGCAGAATTTTTCCGCAGCCTGTTAAATCCGACCAGTCAGCAACAGAACGACCAAGACTATGAGGACCAAGCTTACCCCGCCGCTGGGGCCGTAACCCCAGTTCGCGCTGTAAGGCCAAGTAGGCAACGCGCCAACAAGGAACAGGATCAGGATGATGAGGAGTATGGTGCTCATATTTCACCTCCGTGTAAGAATGTTTTTGACCTAGTACAATGCCTTCAACCACCGGCCCTGCTCTAACCTGACGGCCACATCTCTTGCAGTCTGCTCACAATTCCTCACAGTATGGTCTCGGGATACTGTGTTCAGTGGCCTCACTGAAAGGCGTCCTGACACTCAGGCATCACAAGGACATTCGCATTGGAGGTGACCCTATTCTGCGCTGAGCACGAGCCGCGGTCTGGTCTATATTGCTCAGTTCGAAAGAATTGCCGGTGCCCATCAGGCGTTACCGTTCACTGCCTAGCAGAGGATGCAGGTGGGAGGAATCATTGTTGATAGCGCGCGCGTTCTTCTTCAGCTAGCAGACCTTTCTGAATGAGCATCTGACTTAACTTGCCGGCGGGGATCTTGGCTGGAGGCGACGACGACACACGTTCATTCGGTTTAGGGGGGGGCGGGCGTCCGTTTCAGCCCATAAGATCTTAAGAAACGGTGTAAAAGGATGAGAAAGCCCTTGTTGCGAATCCGCATGGTGGCACACAGGCTTGATCTTGCCCTCCCGGGTATCCTCGGCGCCGTGATGACCTTCATCATCCTCGACCTCATCTTTTGGCGCTATTAGGCTCGCCCGCATTATTCATAAGCCCTTGCATTACATCCGCGGATACGATGCTGCAACGATCTTCGTCCCTTGTCGTTCCGGACGAGATGCGCTTCACGCTTTACGAGAAACGCTCCATCCGGCATTGTCGTGACGAACAGTCATGAATAATGGGGGCGAACCGGTTCCTCGCCGGCTACCGCCCGGTATGCCTTGCTGCGCAACTTCGCATCAATTTTTCAACCTGAGCAATTTTGACCAGACTGCGATTTGTCTTCTCGGCATACTGACGCTCACACTTGCCGTCTGTCTAGGACAAGAAGGAGGCAACGTTATGACTTGCCGAGTGGCTCGGTTATCCCAAGACCTTCTCCGTATAGATCTGGCCTTCTGCTCTGAATGTGGCTCCGCGGATCTGGAGGTGTGCTACACCTCGAAAGCCCGGGGGTCGCATCTGTGCCCGATCTGCGTACAATCCATGGTCGAGTGCGGAGCATGGCAGGAAAACCAAACGCGATCGCCGATGAGGGAGCAGTCTGTCGCCCGAGCCGGCGCTGCTGCATCCAGGTGAACCTCAAATATGAGCGACAAAGAAAACAGGAGGAGGGCTTATGATCTGTCAACGCTGCAGGGGACTGCTCGTCCGTGAAACCTTCGGTGACCTGAGAGAGGAAGCAGGATGCATGTACCCAGCAACACGATGTATTAATTGTGGATATATCGAGGACTCGGTGGTTCGTGCCAATCGCCTCCGTCCTCCTGCAGCAAAACGGTCGGTGCCTCGCAGGATGGTTGGGAAGGAAGGAGTCGTGTTCCTACAATCTCACTCTGAAAGGTATCGCTCCGTATAAACGGAAGGTCTTGCGACGGTTGTGCCCCGCCGCTTGAAATCCTCCAGTTCCTCCTGGGAGTGCATTTCTTCCGCCGAGTTGGATCCCGCGTCATCATGCAGTCTCGACCCATGGATCAAGCATCGGTAAAGCTCACATCATGTTTTCATCTCACAAGCAACAATGACAGGAGGGCATCGCTGCGTGCGAGGATCCCACAACCCTTTTCCGATCTATGGAGGCATTCGATGATGATCGACGGAACCGTGATACGAAATGGCCATGAATCACACGTGCGGCGAGAACAGGGATTGTCCTTTTCTGAGCCGAGCGCAAAGGATGCATCTGCGCGTTCGCAACCGGGCATTCTGATCTTTTCGCGTGGGCAACAGTTACTGCATATAAATAGCCGGGCTTTGGAATTGACCGGTCACCTCAATCAGGCGGAGATCGGACCAGTCCACGATATCCGTTCTGCGCCGGTGCGTGAACTCAGTGCTCAGATCCAAGAGACGCTGGACCACCGCAGAGAAGCCAACATCTGGGAGATCTTCGAATTGAAGCGCGTCATCTTTGAAACCGGGCGCAAGATTGTGGTTCGCGGATTCGGGCTGGCGGGTCCGAATTCACACGACGACTCACGCATCGTGATCGTGCTTGAGGAGGTCGATCTTCGGCAGGAACAACAGGCTCAGCCGACGCCGGGCTTCTCTCCCCAAAGCCTTTGCGCCGTCCCTTAGAAATCAGCAGGACGTCGATCCAAAAGAGGTAGTAGTCGATGTGCGGAAATGAGAGTGTCCGGTCCATCACCATCTCTGGATCGGATGCGAAGTGTGAGAATCTCGGAAAGGGGACTCTAATGATGAGAAAACACATTCTCGTGATCGACGACGATGCGGCTCTCCGGAGCTTGCTGAAGATGCGCTTGGAAAGTAACGGGCACACAGTGGACACTGCAGAGCACGGGTGGGAGGGTCTGATCAAGCTCGAGTACAAGGACTATGACGTCGTGCTGCTCGATTGCATGATGCCTGGGATTACCGGCTTGGCCGTCTTACAGTACATCCAAGAGCGTCATCCGTCAGTTCCTGTGGTCATGATGACACATCATCCAAGTAGCCAGGTGGCGGCTCAGGCCCTTGCCGCAGGGGCGCGGACCTGCCTGGTCAAACCCGTGGACCCAGTGGAGTTGGAGCAGGCCCTGCAGTGTTGTGTAGGAACGGCTGCGTAAGAGCGATCGCAGTTGGATTCACGAACGAAATCGAGGAAGACGCGACAAGTGACGAACCAATGACATCTCTTTCGCGAACCGTCCTTGAGGCGTGAACGAATTAGGGGTGGAGGAGGAATTAATGATGGAACCAAAGAATAACGACCTAACCGCTGTATCCCAGACGTCGATGAGCGTAATGAACAGCGAGGAAGACCGGCAGACAGTTCACCGGAGGCCGGTCGGGCTCACGATTACGGTTGAGAAGATCGATCGCGTTCTGGCAGACGTCCAGACACAGATCGAGACTCTTCGGCAGAATAGAATAAATCTAGGGCTGGTGAGTGAGCAATTGGCCGGCATGGAGGCAAAATGGAGAGGCGAATGAACGACGCCACCGTATCTCCATAATGTCCGTCGTGGCATACCTGCTTGCTTCTGGATTGGGAAGGGTATGACGGCATGAAGCCTCAATCCAAGAATACTGTGAACGTACCGCGTGACGACTGTCATGCACGAGAGTTCGCACGTCTTGACGCGTCGGCGCGTTTGATCAGGCGAGGGTGAAATGACCTCCCATGAAATACTTTGTGAATATTTCAAAACTGAGCAATTTTGACCAGACGGCCAGTGACCTTACAGGCATAATGGGGTTGTAGTCGATGACTTGCTTCTCAGCAGGAGGGATTTGCCATGGGTACTCGTATTCATGTCAGCGGGTTGTCCTATTTTTGCACCGATGACAAGCTCCGTCAGGCCTTCATCCCGTTTGGGACGGTGGTGCTTGCGCAAGTTGTGAGGGATGAGTGTGGCCATTCTCTCGGAACTGGGGTCGTGCACATGGCCTGTTCAGAGGACGTTGAGCGGGTCTTCAATGAGCACCAGCGCTTTGAAATATCGGGCTCGCGTGTTGATCTCTGGGAACCCGCGAAGCGGGAAGACCCCCAAGCTGAGCGGATAGTGGTCTATGACCTGCGAGATACGTCAGCGGCACAGACAGGCCAAGACACGGGACATGAGAAGAGCCAGAAGGCGCTCAGGCCCTTGGCGGCGCTCATGCGTCGTCTCATCCAGCCGCTGGTGTCCTCTACCCGGACCGCCAAACAATAACATCCCGCTGCCGTCGTCAGCAGTCCCCCCTACGTTCGAAATACTGGCCCCCCGGCATTGTGCGCATATTCTCGCGCCACGCGCACGATTCTCATATTCGTCAGCTCTGTTCTCTCTCGCGAAAGGAAGACAGGTTGGAATGGCATAAAGCTCACTCCCCCTGTTGATCTTCGCGCAGAGTCAGCGGCACGCGGCCGGCCTCATCAATTCTTCCAATCTGAGCACTTTTGACCAGACCTCCACCGATCTTCTAGGCAGAGTGTGGCGAACCCTCTGTGGGGCACGACCTCGCCCTCAGCCTGAAACCAGAAGAGTGTAATTTTAGAATCATATGCTATGGACGGTATCGCCGTGAAACCTGCAACAGATGTGAATCCTGAGCTGCAGAGCCTGCCGGCCAGTTCAGTAGGAGCATGCCCTCCCATAGAGAGGCCGTCGTTGCCGGACCCTGCTCATCTCACCGACCGCGTCTCGATAGACGTGCGAGGCCTGGCATTGGCTATTGTGACGGCAGTCGTCGTGGTATTTTCGCTGCAGTGGGCAGAGAAGTTCTTCATACCGCTCCTGCTTGGAATCATCATTGCGTATACCCTCAATCCTCTCGTGGTGTGGCTGGAGCGGATTAAGATCCCTCGGGTGGTGGGTACCAGCATTGTGATGCTGGTTGTCCTGTGCGGAAGCGCATTTGTGACGATCTCGCTGCGCGACCAGATACAGACCATCCTCGATCAGTTGCCTGCAGCGGCCAGCAAATTGTCCGGCGCGCTCCTCAGCATGAGGGAGGGGCAACCCAACACCATGCAGAAAGTGCAAGCCGCCGCGCGCGAGATCGATAAGGCAACCAGCCAGGCGGCGGATATCCACTCGACACCCAAGCAGCCTGCGACCCACATCGTCATCGACCAGCCCACGTTCAAGCTGGGCGACTTCTTGATGGCAGGTTCCATGGGAGTGTTCGGATTCATCAGCCAATCGGCCATGGTGCTTATTTTGGTCTTCTTCCTGTTACTGGCCGGCGACACGTTCAAACGTAAGCTGGTGCGTTTGACCGGCCCGGCGCTCTCGGACAAGAAAATCACGGTGCAGATCTTGGACGACATCAACGTGTCCATCCAAAGTTACATGTTCACGCTGTTGGTGGCCAACGTGCTTCTGGCACTCCTGACCTGGACCGCGTTCCGCTGGATCGGCTTGGACAATGCCGGCGGATGGGCGATCGCTGCGGGTGTCCTTCACGTCATTCCTTACTTAGGGCCGGCACTGATCGCGGTTGCGACGGGAATGACGGGTTTCATGCAATTTGACTCTTTCTGGATGGCGCTGGTGGTGTCGGGCAGCTCACTGGCGATCGCCATCTTCGTTGGCATATTTGTCGTCACCTGGATGACCGGCCACATCGCGAAAATGAATGCAGTGGCGGTATTTATTTCGTTGCTCTTCTGGGGATGGCTCTGGGGGGTATGGGGTCTGCTGCTCGCGATTCCCATCATTGGCATTGTGAAGGTGGTCTCCCAGCATATAGAAGAACTCCATCCCGTGGCGGAGTTACTGAAAAAATGAAGGAGTCCCTCCATACGGTGTCGTATCGCCTCCACTCCGTGGCGCGCCGTCGTGGGGCCGGCACCGGCCTCGCGGTCCTCATGGCGCTCGCCGCGTTCGTGTCCGCCCCTGTAGACGCCGCGCCTGTCTCGGTGAAGTTTCCGGAGGGCATGACCCATGGCTTTCTCCTCGTGCGGTCTCTTGCCGGGGAGATCCTGGGCCAGGGCGAGATGATCCAAGTTCTCAAAGAGGACGATCTGATCGAAAACCAGTTGGTGTTCCGGTTCAAGGACGGCTCCCTGCACGATGAGAAAGTGTCCTTCTCGCAACAACGGGTGTTTACGATGATCAGCTATCGTCTGGTCCAGCGCGGCCCGTCGTTTCCGGAGCAGATCGACATCTCCGTAGACCGAGGCACAGCCGAATACACGGTGCGCTCACAACCGAGAGAGGATGAGAAAGAAGAGGTGCTGACCGGGCAGGTCGATCTGCCCAAGGATGCCTACAATGGCATGCTGATCACCATGTCGAAGAACCTACAGAAGGGCGCCGACGAAACGGTGAGCGTAGTCGCGTTTACGCCGAGGCCTCAAGTCATCAAAGTGCAGTTGCGTGCCATGGATGAGCAATCAGTCCAAATCGGCGAGGTAGCAAGTAAGGCGACGCAGTACGTCTTTACCCCGCAGATCGGCATGATTAAGGAGTTCTTCGGCAAGGCCTTCGGCAAACTCCCTGCCGAGTTTCATTATACCTGCTGGATCATGACCGATAAAGTTCCGAGCTTCGTGCAATTTGAAGGACCCTTGCAACTCATGGGGCCGATCATGCGAATCGAACTTGTGAGCCCACGCTTGCTGACAAAGCCCGAAGACAAGAATATTTCTTCAAAATAACGTTGGCTGGCATGAATAGGCACGAGACGCTCATGCTGCAGTTTCTTCACGAACAAGTCCTGAAAGCCGGACCTCATTGACTACTATCGTGGCTTGCACGTACAGGACGGATCACCATTTTGAAACCGTGAACGGCCGAGGTTCAGGACTTTATAACCAGTGCTTAAGCATGTATGTTTTCTACTGCGTTGTCTGCCTCACGCCATCTTTCAATCGACTTTCTAACCACCCTATTCCGAATTACCGCGATATTTCTACGGAGTTTGTCGTGTCTGGGGCTGCGCATCACCCCTTTTGCGCAGACGTTCAAACTGCTGCTGCGAGACTTCCAACTCCTGATCGGATAAATTTTCTAAATCGATAAGGCTATTGCGGGCACCATGCACTCCATAGATGAGTTCATCAAGCTTCAGGTGGACCGCCTTGGTATCACGATTTTGAGTATTCTGGATGAGAAACACCATAAGGAAGGTCACAATGGTCGTACCTGCGTTGATAACTAACTGCCACGTATCTGAATACGCAAATTGAGGTCCTGTCACCACCCGCGCCATAACGATGAGGACAGCAAGAACAAATGCCCACGGCGATCCCACAATAGCCGCACAGTGTTTGCGAAGATATTAAACGCGTTGATGGGCATAGTTCGCTCCTCTGCTAGAAGTGAGGGTTTTCAATCAATGAAGGCCCGTCAGAAAAAGATGTATGTGCGAAGTTGAAAACAGATACGCGTATGGGTACGTGCACCGAGGGAACGCAGGCAAGATCGAGTCGAAATAATATTCGTGAAAGACCAGGGCGGCAACCGGTACAGTGGTGCTTCCAGATTCCAAAGTCATGAGGCCTGGATGCCTGATGGCGCATCTGTCCCACGACATCTTGCATCCATGTTCAGACTTGTGATCAAGCACCGAATGGTGAATATCATACTGTCAAATTTTGGAGACGCCGATGGATCTACAAATTTGTTATACCGCCAGCGAGGATACCTTTCCCTTACCGCGACACATTAAGGAACGCTATGGCGCGTTTGGGTTTCCTGCACCTGTTGACGCCCGTCGCCCGTATATCTCCTCCAACTTTGTGATGGGGCTCGACGGCAGGGCCTCATTTAGAGAGTTGGAGGCCTGTGCCGATGGTAATGTCGTTTCAAGGAGCAGAGAAGATCGCTGGCTGATGGATTTTCTGCGGGCGCATCAAGATGCCCAATTGATCGGTGCGAGTACGCTCCGCGAGGAACTGAACCCTGCGGGACGGGGCTGGGACTACGGCATCGATGACGAGGAATTGCGGATATACCGACAAGATGCCCTCCATCTCGGCCGGCAGAAAGTCCTCGTCCTCAGCGGTTCCGGAAACATCGATCTCACTCTTCGCCTCTTCAGCTCTCCGCGAGTTGAAGCTTGGGTCATCACCGCGCGTGAGGGAGAAAAGAATCTCCTGTCGCAGCTCAAAAAGTTAGGCCGTGAGGGAACGATTAAAACCCTCTCCGTGGGTGAGGGAAGGCAGGTCGATCTTGTTGCCGTCACACAATTGCTCCGGCAGGAACATGGCATCCGGACTCTGCTCTGTGAAGGCGGACCGACGCTGTATGGAGAGTTCCTCAAGAACCAACTGATCGATGAGGACTTTCGGACGATGTCGTTTCAAGTATTGGGTGAGTCCACCAAGCTCGGGATCGACCGGCCGACGGCATACGGTCAGGTGAGCTATACGCCAGGAACCGCGCCGTGGTTTAGACTGATAAGCCTGCACTATGCTCTGCCTTACCACGCATTCTTCCGCCTACGGTACGAGGGTCCAAGAACGTTTCAGGACTGAGTCACTGAGATAAGCGGCCTCCGCCCGGTTGGTCTATAGGAGAACGACACCCAGCATGCCGAGATCAATGAACGATATCAGAGTGATACCCTTCGATTTCACCAGCGCGAAGAGCGTACCCGATCGAATGGACAGGGACAACGAGTAGCTGAACTGTGCCCGCCGACGAGGCGCAACTACCGGGGTGTCCGTTATCGAAGCCCTTGCCGCCTCTTCATCAACGGGCCCGGACTCGTGTCGGTTATGCCGGCGCGCGAAACGGTTTAAACTTCCGTTCGGCTTTGGCCGCCAAGACAAAGTCGCTCTCAGTCAGACCCTTAATCTTGTGCGACCAGATC
>JAENWB010000112.1:0-3863 GCA_016650275.1 Nitrospiraceae bacterium
ATCAGGAGGGTGGGAACGGCGGCAAGAAACGAGGCGGCCATCTGCACATTCCAGGCGATGATCTGACTGCCGGCCAGGTTGTTTAGCGCCACGGTTACCGGCCAATGCGCAGTGTTCGTCAATACGACCGCGAACAAGAAGTCATTCCAGGCTGACGTGAATTGCCAGATATAGACCACAACAAACGCAGGCACCGACAGCGGGATCATGATCCGGCGGAAGATGGTGTAGATCCCAGCCCCATCTACCTTGGCTGCCTCCAGCAACGTATCGGGAATCGTCCGGAAGAAGTTGGCAAAAATGAGCGTCGTAATGGGTATGCCGTAAATGACATGGACGATTACGAGCCCCCATGTACCGCCGGCCAGACCGATATTGGACATGAAGGTGACGAGCGGAATGAGGATCGCCTGATAGGGGATGAACATCCCGAACAGCAAGAGGGGGAAGACTACGTTGGCGCCTTTGAACTTCCACTTGGAAAGCACGAAGCCGTTGACGGACCCAAGGAGTGATGAAATGGTTGCCGCCGGTACGACGATGATGACCGAATTCCAGAGATTGGGGGACAGCGCATCCCACGCCGCCACAAAGTTGTCGATCGAAAGCGAAGTTGGCAGCTTCCACATCGTGGCCAGGCTGATCTCGGCGAAGCTCTTGAACCCGGTGTTCAGCATCACGAACATGGGCACTAGATAGAACAGCGCCATCATCGTGAGCGGGATGTATACCCATGACCGGCGATTCGCTCTCGAAACGGTTGCGCTGGCCACTATGCCCGATCCTGACGAAGCGTAAACCAGAGGTAGGGAACGACCAATATGGCGACCGATACGAGCAGCACCATCCCTATCGCCGCACCCCGGCCGAAGAAGAACCCATCAAATGTCGTGGTCCACATGTAGGTGGCAGGCACATCAAGGGCCACTTGTTTACCGGCCAAAGCGATGATCAGATCGAAAATCTTGAGGGAGATGTGGCCGAGGATGATCACCGCGGACAGTGTCACCGGCCACAGGAGCGGCATTATCACGCGCCGGTACAGCTGAAGCTCACTCGCACCGTCGACCCTGGCAGCTTCGCGCAACGACTCGGGAACAGCCCGCAGCCCGGCAAGATAGAGCGCCATCGTGTAGCCCGACATTTGCCACACCGCGGGAAGAGCGACGGCGGCAATCCCCCACGTTGGCGTGGCATACCACTTGTTGATGAGGAAATCGAGGCCCACCTTGTCAAAGAGCAGGTTCAGGCCACTGAGTCGGTCGCCCTGAGCCGGGTTCATCAGCCAGCGCCATACGACTCCGGTCACGATGAAGGAGATGGCCATGGGGAACAGGAACAGGCTCCGGTAGAAGCCCTCAGCCCTGACCCCTTTGTCGAGGAGGATCGCCAGGCCGAGTCCGATGGCGAGGCAACCGAGAATGAACACGACCGTGAAGATGGCGGTGTTTCTGACGTCGATGTGGAAGCGGGGATCCGAAGCGAGCCCAACGAAATTGTCAGCCCCAACGAACGTGTAGTCGGGCAGGAGGCCCTTCCAGGCGCTCACTGAAACGCGGGCGGTCCAGCCAATGAACCCGTAGACGAAGACCATGACGGCCAGGATCGAAGGAAGTACCCAGAGCACTCCCCACCAATGCTCCATCCTGAAGAGCTTTCGTCGGCCCCTCACCGGTTTAGTTTCAGGGGATTCGACCGTCATGGGTCCATCCTACTCAAAGGAACGGTCCGCCCCCTCGTGGGAGGGAGCGGACCGTCATTACGCAGTACCTAGATTTCGCCTAGCCGGATGCTTCTTGAGCAGCTACGAGGGCCGTCTGGAACGACGCCACATCACGATCAAGAAGGAAGAGGCCAATCGCCGTATCGATCTCTGATTTCCAGGAGTCGTTGGCGACGACACCGTGGGTCAAACTGCCGACGACCCGATTGGATGCCCAATCGTCCATGGCAGAGAGCAGATACTCTCCGTACAACGAACGGTCAGCATCGTTACGAGCCGGGATTGAACCCTTGACAGGGTTGAAGGCGTCTTGACCGGCATTCGAGCCGGCAACCGTCAGCCATGCAATAGCCGCATCACGATTCGGAGCGTTTTTGGCCAGCACGAAGCTGTCGGACAGGAACTGGAAGTTTCCTTCGGTCCCCGGGGTCGCAGCCCACACATAGTCAGTGCCCGGTACGGAGCCAACCTCACGGAAGAATCCTTCTTGCCAGTCACCCATAATGTTGAAGGCGGCGGTGCCATCGAGCACCAGCTGCCCGGCGTCCTGCCAGGCAAGCGCCGAAGCATCAGTGTTCGTGTAGCCAAGGATCTTGGCAAAGTCTTCAAGACCTTGCGTGACCTCTGTTGAGTCCCATGCAACGGAACCGTCCCACAGACCTTCCCATCCGTCTGGACCCATGGAGGCCAACATGATGGACTCGAAGAGATGCATCGAGGTCCATTGCTCGCCCATCGCCAGTGGTGCGTCCATGCCTGAGGCCTGGAGCGTATCGAGTGCCGTGAAGAACTCGTCGAGCGTCGTTGGCATCTCTACCCCGGCGTCTGTGAGAACGGTCGGGTTCGCCCACAACACGTTGGATCGGTGAATGTTCACGGGAACCGAATAGATGTTCTCGTCTTTGGAGATCAACGGAATAAGGGTCTCCGGCATCACATCAAGCCAACCTTCTTGGTCATACAAGAAGTTGAGTGGCTCGATCTGATCGGCTGCCACGTACGTGCCGATGAGCTCTTGACCGGCATGTCCCTGCCAGCTGTCTGGCGGATCATTGGCCTGGAGGCGGGATGCCAACACGGCTCGGGCGTTCGTACCGGCGCCACCGGCAACGGCAGAGTTGACGAACTCAATGTCGGGATACTCGGCTCCGAAGACCTTGATCATCGCGTCGAGACCGGCCGCTTCACCACCACCGGTCCACCAGGAAAAGACCTCTACCTGCGAGGCCATGGCTTCAGGCATTGTTGTATCGGTGGAACCAGACGCGGCAGTCGTGTCCGTCGATCCAGACGCCGCTGTGGTATCGCTGGATCCCGATGCCGCCGTAGTGTCCGTGCTGCTACTGCCACAGGCAGCGAGCGTCAGGGCTAGGGCGACAATCAGTACCAAAAACTGAAAGGGTTGCTTTGTTCTCATTGGGGTGGACTCCCTTCAAGAGTCGACAAACTCATCCGAACTTCTAATGGCGTGGATTCCGCGGGTGTACTGCGAAATACCGCTTTCAGCTTACAGGTAGTTACGTTTTCTTGTCAATTTGGGGTCAAATCAATAATTTGACAAGAAAACGATGGAATACGAAACTGATCGCCTATGGCCCCCGCCCCTACTGAGCATCTGCCGGGCGCCGTCCGGCGTCAGAGAATGTTCGCCCTCCTTGAGGAGCGCGAATTCATGCGCGTATCCGACCTGGCCAAGATATTCGGAATCTCGGAGGTAACTGTCCGGTCCGACCTTGATCATCTGGCAGCAACTTTCATGGTCCAGCGAGTACACGGGGGAGCCATCGTTGGCGACGGCCACCCACAGGCGGAGCAATCCTTCGAACAGTCAGCCGGCACGTCGGCGAGTGAGAAGGCCGCCATCGGGGTGGCCGCCGCAGAGCTGGTTTCCTCGGGAGACTCACTGATCCTCGACGTCGGTAGCACCGCCACCGCGGTGGCTTCCGCTCTTGCCCGCCGCAACGACCTCATAGACCTCGTCGTATTCACAAACAGTCTGACCATTGCGACCGAATTGGAGCCCCAGATTCCACGCTTCACCGTGATCTTGACAGGTGGGACCCTCAGACCCCGGCAACATTCGCTCGTTGACCCATACGCCGAACTAGTCCTCGACCGGGTGCATGTCACCACTGCCTTC
>JAENWB010000113.1:0-16869 GCA_016650275.1 Nitrospiraceae bacterium
ACGGAGATGCACCCAGGACGAGCCAATTTTTAGGCATTCTTCACACCCTAGAGTGCGAGCGGGAACGGGCTGAAGAGCGGTCACGTGTGGACAGGTCATCCCTCACCTCCCTGACTGAAGAGCAACCGTACAGTCGTGGGACACCGACTATACAGCTGTTGCTCACAATAAAAAGGCCAGACGCTATTACTATCAAACGGTCAGCCAAACTTTCCGAGTGTCTTTAAGAGCCACTGGTCACACACAACAAGGAGGGGTAGTATGGCGACGACGCTGACAATAAACAATCCAGCGGGTCCACGTACTTGTCGATGGTGGATTGGCCTGACATTATGACGAGCCATCCGGCGAGTAAGGTCATATCAATGCTGGATCAGCTCAAATATTCATGGGACCAGAGACGTGGCTGTTCACGGCTGAGCTGTATATGGAGGTGCGCATGACTCCCGACGCGCGATCATCTTCCGTTTCCAATATTACAGAGGTGTGGCCGCGTCTGCCGTTAGGCGCGTGGCAGGATACCTACACCACACTGCACATGTGGACACAGATCGTCGGCAAGATCAGGCTTGCGCTGACTCCGATGGTGTGCCACTGGTGGCAGGTGACGCTATACGCGACTCCTCGCGGGCTCACGACTTCCCCGATCCCATATGGAACGCGCTTCTTTCAGATTGATTTCGACTTCCTCGATCACGAGCTGCGGATTGAAACCGCAGACGGCGATCGCCGTTCGTTTGCCCTCGCTTCGCGCTCCGTCGCTGAGTTTTATCGGGAAACAATGGCGGCACTGCAATCACTCGGTATCGATGTGCGAATCTGGACGACCCCGGTTGAAGTGGAAGACCGAACTCCTTTTGAGAAGGACCACAAACACGCGTCCTATGATTCTGACTATGCCCAACGCTGTTGGCGCATTATGTTGCAAGCCACACGCGTACTGACGATGTTTCGCTCACGGTTCATCGGAAAGGTCAGTCCGGTGCACTTCTTCTGGGGAGCCTTTGATCTCGCGGTGACGCGTTTTTCCGGACGCCCGGCTCCCCAGCATCCAGGTGCCCCCAATCTGGCTCGTTTTGTTGCCCGCGAAGCGTATTCGCATGAGGTAAGCAGTTGCGGTTTCTGGCCGGGCGGAGGTCCCATAGATAAGCCTGTTTTCTATGCCTATGCCTATCCGGAGCCGGAAGGCTTCAAAGCATTTCCCCTTCAGCCGAAGGAGGCGTTTTACAGTGAGGACCTCAAAGAATTCCTGCTTCCTTACGATGCGGTACGGACCGCGCAGTCACCCGATCAGGTCCTATTGGCCTTCTTGCAGAGCACCTACGAAGCCGCGGCGAATCTCGGTAAGTGGGATCGGAGTATGCTGGAACGACAGTAAGTGGCAGATGGCGATTTCCACTTCCCCTCGAAGAGAATCGGCCTTGGGGCCCCGGCACGGTAAGGGCAACTGCGTCTGCTCCGCCGGATAGTGTTTGATGTCGTCCGAGTCTGACAGAGATTCTCGCGGCCTCTCCCTTCCCTTGGGACCGGAGGTACCGGTAATGTTTGAATCGTGAAAGGCTAGCGAAAGCTGCATGGTTCTGGCATCATGGGGCCATACCAAAACTAAAAGCCATGAAGCAGTCAAAACAGAATCCCACCGATCCCAACCTGCTAGCCCGTTCCGAGGGAAAATTGGGGATCGGTCCACCGATCGCCCCCAAGAAACCACTCAACAAGGCACCTCGCACTCGAAAATCTAAGCACTAGCGCTCATCAGGACTTACCAATGTCTTTCGCTTCATCCGTTTGTACTCTTCCCATTCTTCTTTCGTGAGCTTCGACAAGCCCTAGCGCGGATTGGTCTGAGGCAGGAGCATACTCGGCTGCTTGGTAATGGGAAACGCATTGAGATATTTCCCGGACGCACCCCCTCGGTGTCCCAGGCCCGGGGGGCCTCCCGCTGACGGGCGATCAGAAGACCCGTCTCGTTTTCGGCTGGGCAAGTTGCTGATTTGTTAGGACGGGTCAACGCCTAATTCGCCGGTGATTTGAGCGGTGTCGGCGTGGTGTAGGCGGGCGGCGGACCTTAGCGGGGCTTCGGGCGCGGGGCGGGCTCGCGGACTTGCCGCGAGTCAAGGACTCCCGGTTTTACTCCCGATTCGAGATCTCACTCCATCTCACGCTATCCCTGTCTCTACTGATCGCCTTTTTTCAGGCTAGGTTCAGTTGATGAGCGCGACGGGGTGAGTCATAGCAGGATGAGATCCACGCGCAAACGTTGCGCCCCACAGAATCGCAAGCATGGAATCAGGTTTTCCCTCCGCAGGTCGATGAACAAACCTCTGATTGTTCTTGGAGATGCTATCCGCAGTACCGTGTGCTGTGCTTGTAGTGTGTTATGTCCAGCGCACGAGCACTCACCCGCCCGTCCATAAACCAGATGGTTATGGAACAACATTCTCGGTGCCGGCGGTAGGCGCGAACATCGCTCATGGTCTCACGCTATCCCACTGATCACCCATTTTAAGGCGAGGCCCATTTGATGAGCGGGATTGGTTCTGGAATGCCCAGATCAGAGCCTCGCGCCACCACGGCGCGATCAGGGACACAGGGTTGCCCCCCCACAGGTCGTCATTCAAAGCTGTGGGATTTCATGGAGATATGATTGGCCGCACCGGGTGCTGTGCTCGCCGTGTGCGGTGTCCCGTGCACGTGCAAGCAACAGCCCGTCCATAAACCAGATGGTTACGGGACAGCATTCCAGGTGCCGGTGGTAGGTACAAACGTGGATATCGCTCGGGCATAGCGTCGCGGAACAGTGGGGTTTGGCTTTTATACGCCTCAGTCATTAATCCTAGTGTAAAAATGTGAATCTCTACTCTATAAGAGGGGCGGAACTATAAATAAATGAGAAGCTAGATGGCAAGCCCCAATATAATAGGGAGGGAAGCCGATAAAAAGCCTGCTGGAGGCGGCTTTTCAGCGTTTTGGCGGTGGAGCGTTGAGAGAGAAGAGAAGTGATTAGACGCCCTGACTCTGCGTGCCCGGCTCGTCCTCTTCGTCCTTGGCGACGAACGTCAGCATTCGCTCCGCGTTCGCTTCGAGTGCCAGCCGGACCGGCTCCAACTGCAACCGTGCATAGACTTGCGTGGTACTGACGGACGAATGATTCAGCGCCTTGCCGATCAGGGGCAGGCTGGCACCAGCCGCCACGAGCCAGCTGCCCAACGTGCGCCGGAGATCGTGAACGCGAACATCATTGAGGCCTGCGGCCTTCCGAATACGGGCCCAGGGCTTGGTGATGTTGACGAGATGATGTCGCCCCCACCTGCCACAGAAAATAAATTCATTGCCTTGCATTCGTGGGAGCTTCTGTATTTCCCGAATCACGGGTACGGGAAGTGGGAGGAGATGCACACGGTTCGCCTTGGTATGCTCAATGCGCCACGTGCCTTGTGCAAAGTCCACATCCGCCCATTTCATGGTCAAGACTTCATTCCTGCGCGCGCCCGTCAGGAGCGAAACGAGAAAGGCCACGCGGACAAATGGACTGGGATCGGCTCCCATCGCGGCCCAGAGCTTAGGGAGCTCGTCCGGTGTCACAAAACGATCACGCGAGACTTCGGGAAACTTCTTGATCCGCGTGCAGGGGTTCACCCCGGTATACAAGCCCCAGTCTTCCGCAAGATTGAACATGGAGCGCACGAGGGAGAGCATCTTGTTCGCCGTCCGTGGAATGGGTGTCGAGACCGGACGGCCGGGACGAATCACACGACTGGGCTGCGTACCCATCTGCGCATGAAGCCGTGCCACATCCTCCCGTGTAATGGACGCCAACGTTCGAGGGCGCCATGGTGCCAGGTGATGATTCAAGAGCCCGATGTCATCAATTGCGGATTTTTTCCGTGGGGCATGGCGGGCCAGATACATGGTTTCCAGCTCACCCCAGGTTGGCGCCTGCCGCCGTTGCTGCCGTTCGGCCACGGGGTCTTTGCCGTGTGCAATGTCCACCATCTTCTCGCGGGCCAGCTGCCGGGCCTGGTCCAAAGTCAACGCGCCATAGCGTCCAAGACTCATGCGGCGGACGTGCCCATGAATGGCGGTTTCTAAGATGAACGTGGTGGAGCCTTTCGTGATCCGCACAGCAAAACCACGTAGGGAATCATCGCGGAGAAAGACCTGACCTGAGGCTGGAGGCCTGGCCGCATCCATGACTTTTTTGGTGAGCTTCATAGAGCGTCAGCCCTCCAATCCGTGATTCGGCAGAACCCGCCGTGTAGAATCTGTGTAGAAGAAAGAGGAGAAAATAGGGGTAGTATGTGGTAGAGCATAGGATGGACAATACGCTTAACACCGCAATATATCAAGCTGTATAGGAAGAGATAGGACTGTGTAGAATACAGAGCATCGGACTTCGGATCCGAGGGTTGGGGGTTCAAGTCCCTCCGGGCGCACCACTCCATCCTGGGAGGCCTCAGGATGGAATCATTAAAGTATCAGTAGCTTGCAACTGATCTACCTGGCCCTTTCGAGCGGGTCATCCCCCCACCAAAGCTGCATAGATTTCTCGTATCTCGAGCAGTATCTTTACAGCAAGAAGCAGGATCCATGGGGCGTCTGAATGGTGCTATGCTATAGGCAAGATCGTGTGAGGCTTTCTATCGGGAGGTTTTTAGATCGGGGGCAGTGGCAGGCTTGGACGAGGCATTGTCCCTGTTATGGATTCTGGTTGAGGAAGCAGGATCCCACGGCACCCTGGGTCTGTTCTTGCGGATGACTGAGTGGATAAGAGTACAGTCACCAAGAGGAGGGGCTTATCATGAATCATGTAGTCCTCCATGACGTTCGGGCTGGTTTTTTCCTGATGGTGGGCTTGACCATGTTGGCATTCATTTGTGCCGTAGCCGCATTGAGCACCGTGATGCGTCCGGCTCGGTGGGCCGATCGTAAGCCGGCCCAATTCTAAACTGTTTCCTCTTCGATCCACTCTTTCGCGGTTGGTAGCAGAGAGATTTCTGCTCCCTCACCCGTCGCGTCTATCCTCAAGAGCCACCTCCAACAGTCGGACAATTCAAGCGAAATGGCTATGGGCCTCGGGTGGGCGGCACCTTTTTATTGAGGTGCTATATTTGATCTACACAGGCGAAATGTTATTCCATGGATGGGGGAACAATCATGATCGGAAGTCCAATGAAAACTGGTGTTGTGGTAGCGATGGGGCTTGTCCTGTTGGTTAGTCAGGGCTGTAGCATGAAATGGCTGCAGTCCGATGGAGAGACGGGAGCAGGGTCTGCGCAAAACGGTGGTTCAGGGGGAGGGCTAAGTGGTTTCTCCAAGAACCCCTTGGAAGAGCGCCTAGGGAAGGGCGGCGATATCGCATCGCTTTCCTCCACTGGGATGAGCGCCCGTCAGCGTGCGGAAATAACCAAAGAGGAGAAAGCGGCCATCGAAGCGGGCTTACAGGACGTGTTCTTTGGATATGATCAGTGGAGCCTTACAGAGGCCGGAATGGGGGCATTGAATCACGACGCACAGTGGCTGAAGGACCATCCTGGAGCGGTGATGAAGGTCGAGGGTCATTGCGACGAACGGGGCACGGCCGACTACAACATCGTCTTGGGGGATAAGCGAGCCAAGGCTGCGCGCAGCTATCTGATCGAGTCGGGTGTAGGCCCCAAGCAGGTGGCGATCGTATCGTACGGCAAGGCGCGCCCTTTCTGCACGGACCCTGCTGAAACCTGCTATCAGCAGAACCGTCGAGGGCACGTATTGTTGAACGTGAAGAAATAACCTAGCGACTACGGCCTCCAAGGAACCCCGGTGCCTCTTCATACGAACTCGGGGTTCGTTGTTTGATTGGGATGAAGCAGGCATGGCTCTCGTAAAGAATCAGCGGAATTCAAGTATGAGGCCTCCTCAGCCTTGCATGATCAAAGAGGAGCCGCCTATGGATAAACGCCAACAGCCACGTTTTACAGCACAGTTCAGAAGCACTTTTTCTGGCGGGCAGCGAGAAGGACAAGGTCGGACGCTGGACCTCTCTGCCGGTGGCTGTAAGATCGAAACGGATTTGCCGGTGTTCGTGGGGGCATCGTTCGAGTGTCGCATCTATATCCCTGGGCTCGACTGGCCTTTGCGGATCGACGAAGCCCAAGTGCGCTGGGTCAAGGACAATACACTTGGGATCCAGTTCACGAAGATTCAGCTTGATGAGGAGACAAAACTCAAGGAAGTCATTGCCAGCCTCAACGAAGAACTTAAGGCGTAGCTTTTCTCGTTCCAGTATATTCCTTTAAATCCAAACGGTTTCGACGCCCCGCCTACAACTCAGGTGTGGAGAGTCCATCGTTCGTTCGCGGATCTGTTCGCGGCGTCAGGGCGCCCTATGGTATAAGGCAGCGGTAGGATCTGAAAGAAAGTGGAACCGTCCAAGGCGTATTCTCAGACCACGTAATTAGAGGTCTGCACTATGGGACAAACCGTATTTCAGGCACAGACTGGATTCAGAATTGCCACCGTGGCTGGCGGTTGTTTTTGGTGCCTCGAAGCGGTCTATGACCAGATGAAGGGTGTGGTAGCGGTCGAGTCCGGCTACATGGGTGGTCAGGTAGATCGTCCGACGTATGAAGCTGTGTGTAGCGGCAGGACTGGTCACGCAGAAGCGGTCCGTATCACGTTCGATCCCACCGTCGTCAGCTATCGCGAGTTACTTGAAGTGTTTTGTGTCATCCACGACCCTACGACACTCAACCGGCAAGGGCATGATGCTGGCACGCAATATCGCTCGGCAATTTTCTACCATGCACCTGAGCAGAAGCAAATTGCCGAGGAGGTGATCGCAGCTGTGACGAAAGAGAAGCTCTACAGCAATCCGATCGTGACGGAAATCACTCCTGCCGGGACTTGGTACGAAGCCGAGCCCTATCACCAGGAGTATTTTGTGCGGAATCCATTTCAGGGCTACTGTACAGCCGTCGTCGGGCCGAAAGTGGTCAAGTTCCGCAAGCAATTTGCGTCGAAATTGAAGACTTAACCTCGCCCTGTGTCTCTCGATGCGTGCCTAGTATTTCGTCAATAGGAATGTCTATCTTTCGATGAGAAGATGCGTGAGATCGGTATGTGTGGGATGGCGGGTGCTCGCGTCGGTTCCAGGCCGTACGATGTGGGCGGTCATGAATCCTGCCGACGCGGCAGCATCCAGTTCCCCTTCCATGTCCGACAGAAAGAGAATGTGGTAGGGTGGCAGGCCGATCTGCTCACTGATCGTGCTGTAGCTGGATGCTATCTTATTTTCGCCGACACTGGTATCGAAAAAATGCTCAAACAACGATGTCACATCTCCGACGTTGGTGTGTGCAAAGAGGAGCCGCTGTGCCTGCTCCGAGCCAGACGAGGAAATTCACAAACGGATGCCGCGTGCCATTGTGTTAATGCCGAGAAAACATTGCCATACAGTTCCGGGACAAACACCCGCTGTCGATAGCCATCCTCCCAGATCATTCCTTGTAGCGCCTTGAGCCCAACCAGTTTTCGGTCCTGATCGATCCAATGGGGTCTGCAGGACGGGCAGCTCCTCGTACGCGGGGCATGTACCTGTTTCGTGCTCAATGGCATCATGACATACCGTGGTCCATCAGAGCATGTGAGGGTCGTGCCGACGCTCATGGAGGGACGATTGAGTAGGTGTCTCGTTACTCGATAGGGAACGCCACTCCGATATGTGAGAGATAGTCGGGGAGTACATTGGCAGGAAATCCGGGCTACTTTTGATCCAAGTTCACCGCGACAAGGCCGAGTGAAGGGGTGAGGGGCTTGCCGAATGCGACATAGGTTGCCATTCTACGCGGTCAGCCGGCTGGCTGTCGATCTTCAACCGGGGAGATTATGGGGAAGGATGAGAAACGTTCGAGCGGGAAAATTCAGTCAATCCTGTTCGTGTGCACGGGGAATATTTTTCGGAGCGTGACTGCCGAGTACGCGCTCAAAATTAGACTTGGTGCGAACATGCCCTGTGTTGTCAGCTCGGCCGGGATCGAGGCCAAGCCTCAGTTGGTGCATGCCTGGGTCCAGACCCGGTTGCGCGAGAAGGGCGCTGATGTAACCACACACGTCCAACGACAACTCACGAGGGAGCTAGTTGAGGCTACCGACCTTGTCATCGCCATGGGGCGAAACCACCAGGTCTTCGTTCGGGAACAGTTTGGACGTGATGCTCCCCTGTTTAATCAGGTTTGTCTCGGCCACGACGAGCCGATTCTGGACCTGCACGAGGTGCTGCCGGATTGGGAGACCGACCCCGAGCGGGCCCGCGCCTATGTGTGGTCGGTGATCGATGTCATCTGGGCTACGGCACCAGCCCTTCTTCCTCGCCTCCGTTAGCAGGTTTTACGGCACCTATTGCCTCTGTCGGTTCATTCTTGGACTCGATCGGACATTTTTTCTCCACTTATAGGCGCCAGTCAACGGAATGGCCTCCTAAATCCAGGTAATGCTGAGGTACGTGCTATATTTTCCACAGTACCTCTTGCGGGTTGACTACGCGGGACAAGGCATTGATGCAACGATTACGGACACAGGAAGTGACAGCCTCTGACAGCCATGATCGCGAGCCGGAATGGAACTCGTGGTCAAACGAGAAGCTCCTGAGCCTTCCCATGAGCCAGCTCGGCGTCACCCTCGACGGGGCATTCCTGTCAGGACAGATCCAGCAACTCTACGCCGAACTCGAAGCCCGGCAGCTTCTCTTCCGTCCCCACTTTTGGTTGTCGAACGAATGGTTTACGCCGGATGGTGTGCCGGGGATTGCCGTGCCGTTTTATCTGGCCCATCCACGACTTGCGAAGCTAGAAATGGATCAGATGCTTGAAGTTGAGGGAGGGACATCGGAGTGGTGCATGAGAATTTTGAGGCATGAGGCCGGCCACGCCATTGAAAATGCCTATCGTCTCCGCCGTCTCCGCAAACGGCAACAAGTATTTGGTCGTTCATCCGATCCTTATCCCAAATATTACAGTCCCAGACCCTATAGTCGGAGCTTCGTGCGGCATCTCGATGTGTGGTATGCACAAAGCCATCCGGATGAAGACTTTGCGGAGACCTTCGCGGTCTGGCTCGCGCCCGATTCGACCTGGGCCGACCGTTATAAGGGATGGCCGGTGCTCAAGAAGCTTCATTATGTAGATGGGCTCATGGAGGGGCTGGCTGCTGTGCCGCCCAAGGTGGTCACGCGTGAGGAGATCGATCCGCTGTCCGAACTGAAGAAGACCCTGCGCGAGCACTATGAGCGAAAGCGCAAACACTATGGGACTGAACGACCGTCATTGTACGATCCGGACTTGAAACGACTGTTTTCCGACGCCCCTGTCCACGCCGATAAAATGAGCGCCGCCACCTTCTTGAACCGCTTTCGAAAAGAGGTGCGCCGTAAAGTCGCTGCCTGGACCGGCGAATATCAATATACGATTGATCAGGTGCTCGAAGACATGATTCAGCGCTGCCGTCATCTCCACTTGCGTCTACCACTCGTGGAAGAGCAGGCGAAGTTGGATTTCACGATTTTGCTGACCGTCCATACGATGAACTACTTGCGCAGCGGGCGGCATAAGGTGGCGGTATGAAACGGCTCCGCATCCTTGTTCTGATGCACGAAGATCTGGTACCTCCGGACCCCCTCAACGGGCAGGACGTGACCGGCGCAGAGTGGAAGACGGAATACGATGTGGTCTCCACGCTCCGCAAGCTCGGGCATGACGTCAAGCCGCTGGGGGTCAAGAGCGATCTCGGGGTGCTTCGGTCGGCCATAGAAGACTGGAAGCCGCACATCGCATTCAATCTGCTCGAAGAGTTCGATGGGGTGGCGGTGTACGACCAGAACGTCGTGTCGTATCTTGAACTGCTTCATGTCCCCTATACCGGCTGTAACCCGCGTGGGTTGATGCTGGCGCGCGACAAAGTCCTCTCCAAGAAGTTGTTCTCGTTCCACCGAATCCCGTTCCCTGATTTCATGGTGGTGCCGCAGGGGCGGACGGTCAAACGGCCCAAATGGCTGTCATTTCCTTTAATTGTCAAATCGGTGACCGAAGAGGCGTCACTCGGAATCTCTCAGGCGTCCATTGTCCAGGACGATGCCAAACTCAAGGAGCGAGTCGAATTCATCCACGCGAGCGTAGGGACCGGCGCCCTCATTGAGCGGTATATCGAAGGGCGCGAACTGTATGTCGGGGTGATGGGCAATGGGCATGTCCATGCCTTGCCGGTGTGGGAGTTGATCATGGACAAGTTGCCGGAGGACGCCCGTCGAATTGCGACCGAACGGGTCAAATGGAGTCGCACGTATCAAGACAAGTATGGGATTCGGTCAGGCGAAGCCAGGAATCTTCCCGAAGGGAAAGCCGAGAAGATTCAACATCTCGCGAAACGTGTCTATCGCGCACTCGGCTTGAGCGGCTATGCACGCATAGACGTGAGAATGGATGCGGAGGGGAATGTGTACGTGCTGGAAGCCAATCCAAACCCACAAATCGCGCACGACGAAGATTTTTCGGATTCGGCAGAGAAAGCCGGCTACACCTATAAAGATCTGTTGCAAGAACTGCTGAACATCGGGCTTCGCTGGCGGCCGGCCAAAGCCGCCTAGCCATTACCTCTCCCTTACCCAATATCCCCGATACTTCCGTATCTTGCCAGAGCATTGCCTCTTCGCCGTGTTCGGCCAAAGTTCCTGCGCCTAAATAGCCTGAGGATGCTCAAAAGGGCCGTCCAGCAAGGCCGCAGCGAGCGAAGCGGCGAGGCGTACGCTTCAGTATGTTGAGCCTCTGAGCGATGTGAGAACGCAGCTGGCGGACTTGTTCAGCATCCTGCTAAGGGCCGAAGCGGAAACCAAAAAGCAGGGCAACGCTTGTATGGTCATTTTCCGATATCGACGGAGAAAGATCGATGTCGTGGAGATTGACGATCAACGTCGAAGACAAGGCGAGATTGTGGGCAGCCTGGTACTCCAGCGAGACACCAATAGGGATGTACCAGCTCGTATCGTTGCGGTCGATGCGCCCAGGGCCGGTTCCGCGGTCTAGGTCTACGTGGAGTAAACCGATTCCCGAGAAGGGTACCAGGTTGATGCCGTTATTGAGACGAAAGTGATAGCGGCCGACCCCAGCGAAGGAGATCTGGAAAAGATCGCTCATCGGACTAATCTGCATCATCGGTCCGATAGAGAAGTTTCGATCGATGTAGTAGTCACCACTGAATGCCAGGGTAAATACCGTGCCATTGACCATTCCGGTTGTGAGTCCCAGGTCGCTTCCGAACCCCCAGCGGTTTTCGTCGTCTTGGGCTCGAGGTGCAGACACGACGGTGCCTACGGCCAAAATGGCCAACAGACCGGCGGCACAGGTCCATCGTGAAAATGTGGTGGCGATCTGTCGAATCATGCCGGCGGACTCTAGCACAGGGGGCAGGCTTGGACAAGTCGCTTGAGCACACTGGTAACAGTAGGGTATTCTCTGCCACCGTGGACGAGGAAGGGAGTCAGGCATGTCAGCCAACTCGATGACGCCGAAGCAAGCAGCGGTCGCCCTGGTCGCAGCGATGCCGATCGGCGTGTCTGTTCAGCAGCTGGAGGAATATGGGATCGAGGCGACGACGGAGCAGGCTCAGGCGATCACGCAAGAAGTGCTCTCGCTGAACCTGTTTTGGATCTTCGCAGCCATCGAGGCGCACATCCCTCAGAAGTATCAGTCCGCGCTGTCGGAACTCATTTTGGATGCGATGGAAGCAGGATGGGGTACGACCGTTCCCGTCGGTTCAGCCGCCACCTGGACCGACTACCTCAACGAATGGCAGGAACGTCGCCATCGGTATAGTCGCTTGGTTGAAGAAGGGATGAGTCCGCTTGCGGTGAGTGCGGAAGCCGCTGCGCTGATGGAGGAGAACCAATTGGTCAAAGAAGCAGAGCAGCGTAATCTCTTGACCCTGCTGATCGATTTCGTACCAGTCGATGCCTACGGGCGGTTACTGGAAGATGTGTAACTACTCAGGTAGATAGGCTGAAGGCCTTTAGGGGTGAATCGTGCGTGACCACCCATCACTCTTCCGCCTTCAGCCTGAACACCTGAGTCGTTCGTCAGAGGTAGCGGTGATCGACGACCTTCCCGGTCTTGTCCAACTCATAGAGCAGCGGCGCACCCGTTGGGATATTTAATTCCAGCACTTGCTCTCGGGAGAGCTGCTCCAACTCCATGATCAGGGCCCGCAAGCTGTTTCCGTGCGCCGCGACGAGGATCGTTTCCCCTTTCAAGAGGTAGGGCTTGATGGTCCGTTCATAGTAGGGCAACACACGCTCCGCGGTATCTTTGAGACTTTCGCCGCCCGGCGGAGGCACATCATAGCTTCTCCGCCAGATCTTCACCTGAGCCTCGCCGTATTTTTTCACGGTCTCGTCCTTGTTCAATCCCTGGAGTTCGCCGTACATCCGTTCATTGAGGGCCTTGTCCTTCTCGATCGGGATAGCCGTCTGGCCGATGGCTTCGAGCACCAGCCGCAACGTCTCGATTGCGCGGGCCAACACGGAGGTAAAGGCGTGGTCGAACGTGAAACTGCGCAATTTCTCTCCCGCGTCCTTCGCTTCCTGAATGCCACGAGGGGAGAGCGGCACATCGACCCAACCGGTAAAACGGTTTTCCAGGTTCCATTGCGATTCGCCATGGCGAAGCAAGATTAATCGAGCCATTGTACGTTCCTCTCAAGCCTGAAGGGAGATGATGGTCACGGACCGAAGCATACTGGAACAGGCGCTCAAGTCAAGCGGTAGTGTTCGTCAGACCCCGACAGCACCCTGTCACCCTTGGGACACCATGCGAGCCCTCGAGCGATCGAACGCCCGCAGAAGTTGGTGGAAACGTAGAATGTTCCCACTTGCTTCCAATCTGTGAATTGCGGTGTAGGACCGAGGTATCAAACATCCATGAGGACATGTGGAGGGTTCAGCGAATGGGTCAGCGCCCTTCAATTCGCAGGCCGCGGCCGTAGGGATGGGTTAGGGCTTTGGAACTTCTAAATCTTTGCAAATCTTCTGAGCGAGGAAGTCGTTGATCTCTCGATGGCGGGGGACGGTTGACGTTTTGCCGGCAGAGCGGTTCACGTAGACACTATGACTTCCGCCTTCACGAAGAAACTGGATACCATGACGTTCCAGGTGGCGGATCAAATCGACCAGTTTTATGAAATAGAGGCAAGAGGCTCGCGGATCACGGTCTTGTTCCGAAGAGATTCTTCTGCCAGCGTGCGATTTGATTCCAACACCAGCTGGACAGCTTCTTGAAGATTGGTCCGGGCTTCATCAAGCGTGTTCCCCTGCGTATTCGCGCCGGGCAACTCCTCGACAAGCCCAATATACCCTTCAGGCACCTGTTGGAACACCGCAGTGAGTTGTTCCTTCATTCTGTCGATCTCCTTACAACGGCGAGTATAACAGCCTCGACCGCGAATGCCCACTATTCCCTAAGGGCGGAATCACTTTCCTTCGATCCGCAGGCCGCGGCCGTAGGGATTGGTGGGGCTGCTGGGGCTGTAGGGATTCCCGGCGCCGTAGGGAGAGCCGAAACTGGTCTATCTCGTGTATCTGGTCTATTTGGTCTGTCTGGTTGGGCGGACCGGCAAATCAACCAAAGGAACCAGAGAGACCAGACAGACCGGACAGACCAGAGAAACCAGACAGACGAGCAAAGAGCCTTGGTGCGTCCGTTGCAAAGGGATTCGTCGCCGATTGACTACTGAAGGGACTATCGTAGGGACTGAATGGATTGTTGAGGCCGTCCGGCTTGAAGGGGCTGCCAGCCCCGAAGGGATTGGACGTGGAATCAGGATTGAACGAATTCGCGCTGAGCTGGCCGAGATCTTCCGCCCAGGCCGGAACAGCGAGGAGAAACATCAGAACCAGAATCCACATCACGAGCCTCTGCGCTCAGCCTTAACCTCAGCCTCAACCTTTCAAGACGCCGAGCCTCCCAAAGCGGAACAACCAGTGGGCTCAGCCTTCTCCCCGCCTGGAAAACAGCGCAAGCGGGCAACCTCGGCGCAGTGGTGGAGCGGGTGTGTCACTTAGACGGGTAGCGGTGGACCATGCGGCAAGAAAAGACTCCCGACCCCTTTTATTTCTTCGCAGGCGAGTGGAGAAGTTAGGCCGTTACGACCGGAAGTGCATCCCAATCGGTCGTGTAGGCCGGTGAGCGGCGATGAAACTGCGTCTTCCAGGCTTTGGTGATACCGCTTGACGCATAGTGGAGGGTGCTTGCCCCCCACCGATCATTGATGGAATCGAGCGCGGACATCAGTCGCTTGGACTTCATCCGGTCCCGGGAGTCGAATAGATCAGCCTGTGTTTGGCTGACTGGAACAAGACCCGTGAGCATCACGCCCGCCTTCTTGTAGAGGTACCCGTCTCGATAAATCGCCCGAATTCCCTGAAGGGCGCACCCGATAAGCTCCGAGGTAGAGTCGGTCACAACGGGCAGCCTCAGAGTCAGCGCGTTACTATACTGCGGTCCTTCTTTGAACTCGTTTGTTGTGAGGCACACGGTCAACACCGTCGCGGCCAGTCGTTCACACCGCAGCTTCTCAGCCACCCGCGAGGTATAGACCGACACAGCTTCTTGCATTTCTGCAAGGGTGTTGATGAGTTTCCCGAACGCACGGGAGCAGGTGAGGGACTGCTTGGGCGAAGGACACTGTTCCAGGTCTAAACAAGACACCCCGCGCAGTTCCATCACAAGACGAAGGCCCACGATGCCCATGCGTTTCCTAATCCACTGGTCGTCGGTTCCGGCCAACTGTCGGGCAGTGGTAATGCCGTGTTGTTTCAGGAGGCGGGCATGGTTCGGGCCAATCCCCCACACATCTTCAACGGCAACCCTACCGAGCAACGCTTCTCGGTCTGAACAGGTGAGTAGGTCGAAGACCCCGCTTGTGTCGGGTGTCCGCTTGGCTATCCGGTTGGCGATCTTCGCCAGCGTTTTGGTTTCGGCAATGCCCACGGATACAGGAATGCCAGTCCATTGCGGCACTGTACGGCGGATCAGTCGCCCATGTTCTAGGAGGCCGCGAGGCTCAAAGCCCACCAAACTTAGAAAGGCTTCGTCAATGGAGTAGACCTCCACGTCAGGGCTGAACTGTTCCAAGGTCTCCATGACACGCTGAGACATATCGCCGTAGAGCGTGTAGTTTGAGGAGAACACCTGCACCCGATGCGCACGGAGTAAGGGCCGAATCTGAAACTCCGGGACGCCCATCCCGATGCCTAACGCTTTCGCTTCGTTGGAGCGAGCGACGACACAGCCGTCATTGTTGGAGAGGACGACAATAGGCTGACCGTTGAGCTTGGGGTTAAAGACGCGCTCACAGGAGGCGTAGAAGTTGTTGCAATCGACGAGGGCGAAGATAGGCGGCATGGGAACTCAAAGGGCGTGGATCACACTCGTCACCACTCCCCATATTTCAAAGGTCTGTTGCTCGGTGATTTCGATAGGCTGGTAGTTCCGATTCTCAGGCAAGAGAGACAGCGCGCCGTTGCGCTTGCAGAGGCGCTTGACCGTCAGGTCTCCGTCCAGCGCCGCGACGATCACGTTCCCGTCAATGGCTTCAAGCGAGCGGTCTACGACGAGCAAGTCCCCTGAATGAATCCCCGCTCCGGTCATTGAGTCACCGGACACCCGGACAAAGAACGTGGCGGCGGGATGTTTGATGAGGTGGCGGTTCAGGTCGAGCTTGCCTTCGATATAGTCGTCAGCGGGAGAGGGAAAACCTGCGGGCAGTCGCCCCAGAAACACAGGCAGCTTGTAGCGCGTCGAGAGATCGGGAGCGTAGACGGCATCGACGTTCATGGATCAACCTCACAATAAGGACAGGCGGTAGTGTACTCCCTACACCGAGACCGGCTCAAGGCACTGCGGGGCATCGTGGCGCGGGTTATTGACAAGCGTACTCACGGGATAGGCCGTTAGCTCCTCGCTCGGATACGGACGAAGCAGGGCTTTGAGCGGTTCCGCTTGCTGGAAAGTCTGGTCTAGCCACTGGTCGTAGGATGATGGGGCGAGAATCACCGGCATGCGATTGTGGATCGGGGCCATGAGGTCATTCGGCTCTGTCGTGATGATCGTACAGGTCTCTAGCGGTTCCCCTTCAGCAGGCTTCCAGTGTTCCCACAATCCTGCAAACGCGAACGGACGCTGACTCCGCATGCCTATCCACATTGGTTGCTTAGTGCGGCCTTGGACCTGCCATTCATAGAACCCCGTGGCAATCACCAGGCAGCGGCGTTTCTTGAAGGCAGACCGAAACGATGGCTTCTCTGCGACCGTCTCCGCTTTGGCATTGATGCACTGATTCCCGATCTTGGGGTCCTTGGCCCAGGACGGGATCAGCCCCCAGCGAAGCATGACGAGCGTCCGTGTTGCAGTGTCGGGATCGATCCGTATGGCGGCGATGGGTTGAGACGGAGCGACGTTGTAGCGGGGTGTGAACAGAGGCGGATCGGTGAGTTCAAACTGTTGGGCAATCGCCGCAGGCGAGGCGGTTTGGCTAAAACGTCCACACATGCTGTCGATCCCCCGCGCCGCCGACGGGCGTACGCCATGCAGACGCACGCGCACCCATTTTCACACGCTGCTTGCCGAGACTGGCTTCAGCGGTTTTCCTGGCGACAGTTCCCCATCCGGAAGACCGTCCTGAGCCATTTTGAACATCGACATCGCAAAAAGGATATAGAAGGCAACTCCGATCCAGATCACGTAGGGCTGGACGCCTCCACTTTCTTTTAGTACCTCGTCCTGCTTCACCGGATCGGTCCATGAGCTCTTCTTGATTTCAGCAATCTGCTTGCGGCAGTGCCAGTAG
>JAENWB010000114.1:0-8177 GCA_016650275.1 Nitrospiraceae bacterium
GACACATTTCTTCGATCCCGTCCCGTGCCAATCTGCGGCCACGACTCTTGTTATCTAGCGAGCGGTCGCCCGTGGCTGCTTCAAGTAAGACACGTGGTCCCGCCTTTGCACATCCATGCCTGTTAGTTGGCTGAAATCCCAATCATGAGGGAATATTGGGGCATTCCTCCTCAAGAGGGAGGTTTGTCTGTGGCCTTTCGCGCCAGAGCAGCCTTGACCCCCTCTATGGCAAAGGTCTAGCCTCCCGTTTGTGGTCTGTCTGGTTCATCTGGTTTGTTTTGTTTATCTGGTTGATTTGGTTCATCTGGTTAGTTTTGTCCAACCAGACAAACCAGATAGACCAGATAAACCAGTTTAGAGGAGGAGTGCAGCATGACCGAGGAGTGGGGCACGATTCTCGTCGTCGATGACGATGCGGAAATGCGGGAGCTTGTCCACGATGTGCTCAAGGACCGCGGGCATCAGATCACGACGGCAGGGAGTGGGCAAGAGGCCTTGAAGCTGTTGGCCGAGCAAGACCATGCCGTCGTGTTGACGGATTTGCGGATGAAAGGGATGCCGGGGACGGAGTTGTTGGCGGAGATCAGGCGTCTCTATCCGGACATCGGGGTCATTCTCATGACAGGCTTTGGGTCGGTGGACAATGCGGTCGAGGCCATGAAGAAGGGCGCCAGCGACTACTTGACCAAGCCGGTGAAAAACGATGAGTTGGTTCGCGTGGTGGAACGATCCATCCGCGAAGCGGCGCTCCGGCGTGAGGTAACCCGGCTCCGGCGCGAGGTCCATAAGGAGTACAGCTTTCATCAGATCATCGGCAAGAGCAAACCGATGCAGGAGATATTCGACCTGATCCGGCGCGTGGCCGACAGCCCGACGAATCTGTTGATCACCGGCGAGAGCGGAACCGGCAAGGAGTTGGTGGCCAAGGCGATCCATTACAACAGCGATCGCCAGGATGCTCCGTTTATCCCCGTCAACTGTGCCGCGATTCCTGAACAGCTGCTCGAAAGCGAGCTATTCGGCCATATGCGAGGCGCCTTCACGGATGCAAAGATGGATAAGCGGGGCCTCTTTGAAGAGGCCCAGAAGGGGACGTTACTCCTCGACGAGATCAGCGAACTGCCTTTGATGCTGCAGGCGAAACTGTTGCGGGCGATTCAGGAAAAAGAAATCAGGCGTGTCGGCGCGACGAAACCGATCTCGGTTGATGTGCGTATCATTGCGGCGACGAATTTGAACCTGACGGATGAGGTCAAGGCCAAACGGTTCCGTGAGGATTTGTACTACCGGCTCAACGTGATCGAGTTGCGCCTTCCTCCCCTGCGCGAGCGCCGCGAAGACATTCTGCTGCTCGTGGATTCGTTCATGAAGAAGTGTGGGGAGTCTCGCGGGAAACAGATACAGGGCGTGAGTGAATCTGCGCTGGCAATGCTGGTGGACTACGCCTGGCCGGGCAACGTACGTGAATTGGAGAATGTGATCGAGCGGGCCGTCACGCTCAGCCGAAGCGAAAAGATCGTTCCTGACGATCTCCCGTCTGCGATTCAGGGGGCCCGTGGCGATCGGCGCGTGCTCGACGATGCGGCTGAACGGACCTTGCCGCTGGATGAAGTGGAAAAAGAATATATCCTCAAGATCCTCGAGAAGACCGGCGGCAACAAGTACCAGGCCGCACACATGCTCGGGATCGATCGCAAGACGCTCTATCGGAAACTGGGCGAAATCGACGGCAAGCCACAGTCCGGAGAATGAGTACCCCATTCTGATCGTCTAACCGGGATTGTCGACGGACAAATCTGGCTCATGCCGGGATCGATTGCATGAAAGTTGTCGACAGCTTTACTATGCGCGCTGCGCTCTTGGCGATCCCGGTCCTCACGGTCGGCATTTTCGTGTTTGACCTGCTCACTCCGGTCGGCGTGGCGGCGTCGGTTCTCTGTGTCCTTCCCTTGCTACTGTCGATTCCGTCCCCGCGCGAGCGCGACCCCATCTATTTCTCCACCATTGCGACAGCGCTGATCTGGATCGACTTATTTCTCAAACCGTCTGGTATTCCGATCCCGTATGGCGTGTTCAATCGCGCGTTGGAAACGCTTGTACTTATGGGGCGTCGTGCTGGGGTTGATCCACTACAAGCCTGTGCAGGACGGACTCATCAGTGCTGAATCGATTTGAAGATATTTTCGAAGCATCGAAAGACGCGATCGGCTATGCCGCGTTCGATGGAGCCATTCTTCTCATCAATCAGGCGTTTATCGAACTGACCGGCTTCTCGAGAGAAGAGCTGCTCAGGATGAATGCACGGGACTTGATACCCGAACAGCACAAAGAACAGCGGGATCGCGTCGTGGCTCAAGTCCTCCAGACCTGCGAGCCGGCCGAATATGAAATCGACTATCTCCGGAAGAATGGCTCCCAGGTTCCCGTGTCCATTACCGTGTTTGCGGTGAAGGGGGATGATGGGAAGCCGACCGGTTTTGCGGCGATCATACGTGATCTCACCGAGCGCAAGCGGGCGGAGGAACAGTTTCGCCTCGTGGTCGAATCGTCCCCGAGCGGGATTCTGATGGTGGATGAGAGCGGTACCATCCTCCTGGTGAACCGGCAGATTGAGCAGCTATTCGGCTATGAACGGGCTGAATTGATCGGGCAGCCTGTTGAAGTGCTCGTCCCTCAGCGCGTCCGATCTCATCACGCCGGCGACCGGGACGAATTCTTCGCCCATTCAGAACTTCGTGCCATGGGAAAAGGACGGGATCTCTATGGTGTGCGAAAAGATGGACAGGAGTTTCGGTTGGAGATCGGCCTCAATCCGGTCCTGACACGGGGTGGGATGAGGGTCTTGGCGTCGGTTGTGGATATCAGTGAACGAAAACGGGCAGAGCAGACACTCCAGAAAGAGCGGGACTTCATCGACGCCGTGCTGGAGACTGCCGGAGCGCTTGTTGTCGTGCTGGATCGGGAGGGGCGGATTCAGCGATTCAATCGCGCCTGTGAACAGACGACCGGCTACTCCTCTGAAGAGGTGATGGGCCGATATGTATGGGATCTGTTCTTGAGTCCCGATGAAGTCGATGGAGTGAAGGGGGTGTTCAAGCGGCTTCGGGACGGCGAGCCGCGCAACGATTATGAAAATTACTGGAAAGGAAAGGATGGGCTCCTGAGACGAATTTCCTGGTCGTATACGGTGCTGACAGACTACAACGGCAAGGTCGATTACATCGTGGCAGCCGGCATCGACATCACCGATTTCAAACACATGCAGGAACAGCTCCGCAAGACGGAACAGATTGCAGAACTCGGCACACTTGCCTCCGGCATGGCGCACGAGATCGGCACGCCGATGAACGTGATCCTCGGGCGTGCGGAATATCTGCTCCAACGCGCCGCCGATGAAGGGATGAAGAAGGGTCTCGCTACGATCGTCACGCAGGTCGAGCGGATCACCAAGGTGATGAACCAACTCCTTGCCTTTGCCAGGCGGCGGACGCCGGAACGGCGGGCTGTCGATCTGGGTGAGATCGTGGACGACAGCCTAGAGATGTTCCAGGAACGGATCACCCACAGCCGCATCACGGTAGAAAAGGCGATTGAAGCTGATGTGCCTGCTGTCCATGCCGACCGAGATCGGCTCATCCAGGTGCTGATCAATCTGGTGGTAAATAGCCTTCATGCCATGCCGGAGGGGGGGCGACTCAGGCTGAGCCTCGACCGAGAGGGCGGCTATGTGTGCCTGGGCGTGTCCGATACCGGCCATGGGATGTCGGAAGAGACCAGCTCGAAGGTATTTGACCCCTTTTTCACGACGAAAGATTTCGGGAAGGGAACCGGTCTGGGCCTCACGGTTGTGAAGGGTATCATCGAGGAACATGGCGGGACCATTGCTGTGGAGAGTGCCATCGACAAGGGCACGACGTTTTGGATACGGCTGCCTATTGACGCAGCTCAGACCACGGCTATTTCCTACCCGACACCACGGCCGGGCTAGTGCTCTTCTGTTGCTATCTGCGACAGAAGTGAGGTGATAACTGTCGCAATTTTCATCAGGCCTCGGTGTACGTCCTTCCTCAGTCCCGCTCATTCCGAGGAAATCTCAAGCAAGTTGGCGCAGTTCTGGAATCCGTCACTTCCCGCCAGCGGGAGGGGCCGGCTTGCACGGGTTGTGCATTACCTCCCATCAGCATCCTGCTAGAGAGTGAACGAGGCTGGACCTAGGGGGGGATGAATGACACAGGAGTGGAAACAAGCCGTGGTGCTCATCGCCGAAGATGACCAGGAGATGCGAAGTCTCCTCTGCGATGAGCTGTACGATTTGGGGTTGTCCATCCGAGAAGCGGCTGATGGGGACGAGGCCCTGCGGTCCGTGCTTGAGGCTCGCCCATCACTGATCCTCACGGACCTTCGGATGCCGGCCGGGGGATTGGACTACATCGCCAGGCTCCGGACGTTTGCTCCTGGCGTGCCGCTGGTGCTGATCACCTCATTTGGAGATCCTCAGACGAAAGCCGATGCGTTGGCCATCGGCGTCGAGGCGTACTTCGATAAGCCGGTTCGCATCAGCGAGCTTAAAGGAGCAGTGCTGCGTCTCTTAGGCCCGGCATTGGATGGGAAAATCGACTAAAAGCTTGTATGTTTGTGACGCATTAGCCTGTGAGAGGGATGAGATGGCCGGATCTCAAAAAGACCGTACGACTGTTCCCGCCCCAACCGACCCCATCCTCGCCGCTCGACTGGAAGCCATCAAGCAGTTAGCCAGTGGGGTTTCCGAGCGAGTGGCGGTCATGGACCGCGATTTCAACGTGATCTACGCGAATGAATCCGCATGGTCTGAGGAAGCATTCCAATTGTCTGACCATCAGGCGAAGTGCTATGAGGCCTTTGCTCACCGGCACGATCCCTGTGGCACCTGTCCGGCGACGAAGATGTATGAATCGCCCGAGGTCCAGTCCGTGGCCTGTTCCTCGGGAGGGGACGGCACGGCCTGTGGGATGCATCAGGCGTTTCCGCTTGTCTCGAGCAGTGGTGAGGTCGAGTCTGTGCTGGTGTTGTTCAAGGCGCCGTCGAAGCCTGCGAAGCAGACGAACGGTGAGCGCGCGGAGGCGAAATACGAATCGAAGCTGGGCGAGCTGATCGGTTCGAGCGCGCCGATGCGAGAAGTCCTCGACATGGTCCGGCTCGTGGCAGACAGTTCCGCGACCGTGCTGATTCACGGGGAGAGCGGCACCGGCAAGGAACTAGTGGCCAAAACGATTCACCGCACCAGCTATCGGCGGGGAAAACCGTTCGTCGTAGTCGATTGCGGTTCGCTGCCTGAAACGCTGTTGGAGAGTGAGTTGTTCGGCCATGTGAAGGGCGCGTTCACCGGCGCGCATGCTTCCAAACGTGGACTTTTCGAGGAGGCAGATGGCGGGACGATCTTCCTCGACGAGATTGCCGACACGACCCCGACGTTTCAGGCCAAGTTGCTGCGGGTGCTTCAGGAGGGGGAGATTAAACGGGTCGGAGGGACCCAACCGATCAAAATCGACGTGCGGGTCATTTCAGCGACGAACAAGGATCTTGTCGAACTCGTCAAGGCCAAGGCTTTTCGGCAGGACTTGTACTACCGGCTGGCGGTGCTGCCGTTGTCTCTTCCTCCGCTCCGTGACCGGCAGGAAGACATCCCGCTCCTGGTGCAGCACTTCATCGCGGCCTCCTGTAAGCGCCACAGGCAGCCGGTCCGGCAGGTGTCGCCGGATGCGATTCAGGCGCTCACCCAGGCCTCATGGCCGGGTAATGTGCGGGAGTTGCAACACTACCTCGAACGAGTGATCGTCACCACCACCAGTTCCGAGCTCAGTTGCCAGGACATCGTGGCGATGGGATCGGAAGAAGCAGAGCACGATCTCCGTACCGTTGTACGCGGGGCCACCCGCCAGGCGGAACGTGTGCGGATTCTTCAGGCACTCCAGCAAACAGGAAGCAATCGTGCAAAAGCCGCCAAGCTCCTCAAGATCAGCCGGGCCAGCCTCTACAACAAGCTCCACACCTATGGGATGTGTGACGCGTGATGAGAAAATCGTGACGCGCCAGCCTGCTCTTCGAGAAGCTCCGGTCTTCACTCCTCAGCGCTCCCCCAGCTAACACCTTGCGCAACCCTCTAACAGGATGCTGAAAAAGTCCGCCCGCTTCGTTTGTGGTTCATCTGGTTTCTCTGGTGTATCCGGTTAGTCTGGTTCAAGCAAATACACGAGACAAACCAAACAAACCAGAGCAACCAGCCGCTTCTCACGCTTCATTTTCTTGTTCAGGGTCCTGAAATCTGCCCGTTTCTGCCCCGTAATCTCACAGTGACTGTCCAAGATATTAGACGGTCTATCTGATTGAAATTACATCGCTTGTCATTTCAGTCTGCGCATGGCTGTCTAGTCTTGTGGAAGTTTGACCCCCGCACACTTGTCAGTTTCACGCTGTCGTCAACTGCGAATCGCGAGGACTGGCGCGGTGTAGCTGGTTTATTCCTACCGCTGTCCATACCGAGGCACGCAAGCTGCACATACGTGGTATTGCTAGTGGAGGTCTGGCGGGTGAATGAAGAAGGTGGCGTATGGTTCTTGAAACAATGTTCGCTCAGACAATTCGTGAGGCGCAGTCCGCTCTCAGAAGTGTCCCAACGTTACTCGAACAAGATCAACTGTTTATCTGAAATGTGGTCGGTGTCTTCAATCACGGCTTGTGCAAGTAGTTGATCCAACGGCATTCGCTCAAACATGGTCAGGCTCAAGATCTGTAGCATTTCATAGAGGGTGGTCGAGAGCTTCAGACGCTTCTTGACGATGGCGACCAGGACGTAGACCGACACCGCGATCCAGATTTGCGACTTCACCGCGTTCTCCGATGTGCCGAAGAAGGCTTTGATCCGAAGATGCTGCTTGATCCATTTGAAGAACAACTCGACTTGCCACCGGCATCGATAGAGTTCGGTGATCGTGAAGGCCGGCAACGTGAAGTTGTTGGTGAGAACGATCAACGTCTTGTCAGTCTCGGGATCCTTGAACCGAATGCGTCGCAGCGGAGCCTCGAAGCCCTTGTGCGAATAGAAGCCCGTGAGGACGACGGTCTGATCGCAGATCAGCCCCGTGGCGCGGTCGACGGGGTGCGAGTACCGGCGTTGCGCTTTGAGATTCGATTTGCCGCGGGTCACGAAGAAGCTGCCCGCTTCGTGAAAGCGGTACAGGCGCTCGAAGTCGAGGAAGCCCCGATCCATCACGTAGAACGCGCCAGGCTCGGGCAACAGCTGATCGAGGATGTTGACCTCGTGCATCTTGCCGTCGCTGATGTGGATGAAGGCCGGGATGTTGCCGCGCAGATCGAGCAGCGTGTGCAGTTTGATCGCCGCCTTGGTCAGCCGAAATGGCGCCCACGAAAATACCGACAGGCACAGATCGATGGTGGTCGTATCCAGGGCGTAGACCGACTCCTTCAAGTCGACCCCGAACGGTTCGTCGACATACAGCGGGCGCGCGATGGCGATCAGGCCCTGCGCGAAGGCGGCGTAGATGCGCCAGTCGCGCACCGCATTCGCATTGGCGAGCGTATTGCGTGCGACCGTCGACCGAATCCCGAGGTGGTACAGCTTCGAGCGCTGGGCGCGCAGACACGCCTCGATGTCGCGCAGGCTCTCCCGAAAGGTCAGTTGCGCGAACGCCATGCACAGGAACTGATCCAGGCACGAGAACGACTTCACCTTCCGCTCGCCCGCATAGCGGGCCACGATTCGTCGAAACGTGTGCAGCGGCAGATGCTCCATGATTTGCGCAAACACCAGCTTTCCCGCATACATTATTTGCCTCCGCGATGGACCTCATCGCAGGGTCGCAAACCTTGCAGTCACGGTTCAAGTCGGTGACAGACGAAATCATGGAAAACTGTTTGTGGCTCATGCGTTTACAAGCGCATACCTAGAAAACGTTGGGACACTACTGAATCAAGATAAGAGGTGACAAGAGAAATCTTCCTTGCATAAGCCGGGAAAGAACCGTATGAAATCAGGAGAAAGTATCCGCTGACCCTGGCGCGCTATCCGGAAGAACGAACTTGGAAGGAGGAGGCATGAGACTATGGCCGGGGAAACCCTATCCGCTCGGCGCGACATGGGACGGCGAAGGGGTGAACTTCGCCCTCTTTTCAGAAAACGC
>JAENWB010000115.1:0-10678 GCA_016650275.1 Nitrospiraceae bacterium
GACTCGTGGGTGTCACGCTGGCGAGTTGCTCGTCCACGGTGGGCGGGGCCGGCGATTGATAGGTCGTATGCTTGTCCGCATAGACAGCCAGCGGAATCCCATACCGTGTCACGTAACGCTGGAAGCTGTCCATCGCCGGGATTGTGCCTTCATACTCGTAGAACCGGGCAAACACTCGGCTGTTCGCATCGTCGATGTACGCCAGCTGCACGCAGCGGGGCCCGCGCCCCTCGAACCAGTCGTGGTGCGAGCCATCCAGCTGCACCAGTTCCCCCACGTGAGCTTTCCGCTCCCGCCAGGCCCGATGCGGGCGCTTCCGCCGCTGGAAGTGTGTCACTCCCTTCGCCAGAAGCCAGCCCCGCAGGGTCTCGTCGCTGAGCGTGAGCCCATGCCGCTCGGTCAGCTTCTCGGCCGCCAACGTCGGCCCGAAATCCCCATACCGCTGCTCGTACAGCGTCAGCATCATGGCCTTGACCGTGTCCGGGATCCGCCGGTTCGAGGGCTTGCCCCGTCCCCGATGCGCCAGCCCTTGGTCGTCCGCCTGCTCCACCCGCTCGATGAGGCGCCGGATGTGGCGTGTCGTCAGCCCCAGCACAGTGCCCGCCTGGACCTGCGTCAGTTTCTTCTCCATTGTTTGGCGAATCACGTGCACCCGCCGGAGTTCCTGCACCCTCATGATGACCCTGTCCTCTCCGACCATCCGGCCCTCCGTCTGAAAGCCGACAGTCTAGCAACGAAGAGGACATTTCTATCGTGGTGAAAGCGGACATTATCATTGTGGGATTACAAGAAATAGAGATCTTTGGAGATTTCTGGTACCCACAGGTAGAGGGAGGACAGAGCTGGTGACGGCTATTCGGATGAAGTTCCGTGAACAGGCGGTAACGCAGATTAAGCAGAATGGTGGGGAAGCTTGGGCAATTTAGACAGACGGCATGAATGAGTGTCGGATCCAGCGGCCACTCTTGGTACAACTCCGAAGCACTTGCTTCGCCTGGTTGCCATTTGATTTTCGGTGGGCGCACTTCTAGAATGCCGCCAACTTTCGCCATTGGATTGACGTTGTGATGCCCACCACCTCGGACTCTCGAACAACCTCTCGACGCAGGAAGAAGCGCTCGAAGAAGTCTCAAGACTTTGATGTCTCGTCGAAGCGCCGTTTTCAGGCTCGGTTACTGAAGTGGTACGAGAAACATGGCCGCGACCTGCCGTGGCGAAAGACCTCCGACCCCTATCACATTCTGGTCTCTGAAGTGATGTTGCAACAGACCCAGGTCGATCGGGTGATTCCCAAGTACCATGAGTTTCTAGACCGCTACCCAAGCTTTGAAGAGTTGGCTGATGCGCCGGTCTCGGATGTGAAGAAGACGTGGTATCCGCTAGGCTACAATATCCGGCCGGAGCGATTACATAGTATCGCGTGCGAGACAGTGGCGCGGTATGGGGGCCGTCTTCCGAGCGGAGCGGATGAATTGCTGTCGTTCAAGGGGATCGGACGTTACACAGCCGGCGCCATACGGTCGTTCGCATTCAACGAAGATGCGCCGATCCTGGATACGAATGTGATTCGGGTCCTTCATCGGGTGTTTATGGCGAAGGGCGATCCCAAAACTCAGAAGGCGAAGCTCTGGCTATTGTCGGAAGCCTTAATTCCAAGCGGAAAGGGTTATGATTTCAACCAGGCGATCATGGACTTTGGAGCGACCAGCTGTACGGCGAGAAATCCATTATGTCGGCGATGCCCTATGAAGTCCTTTTGCAAGACATACCCCTTCGGTCAGAAGTAGCGAGGAGCGTTGGTGCTCATGAAGATCGTTGAAGTCGCTGCCGGTCTTGTATATCGTGAGGGCCGCTACTTGATCGCTCGAAGGAAACCGGGCGTGCACTTGGCTGGTTTCTGGGAGTTTCCGGGCGGGAAGCGCGAGCCGGGTGAAACATTGGAAGAATGTCTGCAGCGGGAGTTGTTCGAGGAGTTGAGTATTCGTGTCGACGTGCCGATACCTTTTCAGATCATTCGGCATGAGTATGCGGAGAAAACTGTTGAACTGCATTTTTTCCGTTGCAGGATCGAAACCGGGCACGCCACAGCAATCGACTGCGCGGAAATTCGATGGGTCTGGCCACACGAGTTGAGCGACTTTGAGTTTCCCCCGGCGGACCGTCCGATCATCGAGGCCTTACGGCGACAGAGTATAGGGCAGACTTTATGAAGGTCGTTCTCGACATTGAGACCATTCAGGCGCCTCGGGAAGAATGGGCGCGGTTGGTGGGGAAGCTACCGCCAAGCGTCGAATCTGAGCCAGCAGCTGAGGGCTACGATTTGTTTACGGCGGGGGCTGCCGAAGTTCAACGACGCGCCGAGGATGAACAATATGGGAAGTCGGCCTTTGACGGCACGTTCAGTCAGATCGTCTGCATCGGTCTGTTGGAATTTTCTGACCAGCTTGAGCCGCGTGGGTCGGTGGCCTGGTATGGCGGGGATGAGCGCGAGCTACTGCGACAATTCTGGAGCCGTTTGGCTCAGAATCGCCCGTCGCTCTTCATCACCCATAACGGACTGGGCTTCGACCTCCCATTCATTAAGAAGCGATCGATCATCCACCAAGTCAAGCCGAGCCTGGACGTCAGCCTCGCCAAGTTCCGCACGGAACCTGTCTACGACACGATGGCGATCTGGAGCAATTGGGATACGCGTGGGTGGGTGAAACTCGACGTACTGGCGCGTGCGCTGAACGTCGAAACTAAGTCGGGTAGTGGCGCACAGGTGGCTGAGATGTGGGGGAAAGGACAGGGGCTTGAGCTGGCTCGGTACTGCCTGCAAGATACGTATGTGACGTATGCCTGCTATTGCCGGATGAATTTCCGACAGCCCCTGTCCAGTGAAGTGATCTTGCTCCAGCCGGAACTACTGAATGTCGGCTGAGTAGGCTAGCGACTCCGTGTCGCCACTGCCGGTTTCCTCTTCGGTGCCGATTTAGCGGATACCTTCATCGACCTGAGCGCTTTTATTTCCTCATTGCGGTCCCGCAGTTCGCGCTTCATCCATGCCGATTCCTTGCGAAGCATATTGATCTCGGAATCCTTCTTGGCGAGTGCCTCTTTTGCTATCCTCAAGTCAGTGAGTTTCTGAGCCATAAGTTCGCCCGCTCCCGCCTCCTGGCTTACCCTGTCAGAGGCCACCTTAGCTTTCGCCGGAGCGTCCGCCAGCATGGGCGCAATCGGAGTGATCGGCGTGGTTTTTGCGATCGGCATGGCAGCAGGCATCGGCGCCATGGCCAGTGCATGATAGTCGATGATCATTACCATGGCACCGAGTGCACCACCGGAGGCATAGGCCGGAGCCGGTTCAATGCGTGCAGCCGACTCAGGCATGAAACCAGTCGGCTTGGTACCCTTCCCAATGGTCAAGTAGATCGATCCCTTCTGCACGTAAATACTGCCCGTGGTGGGTTCAGAGCCTGACCCTGCCGATGAGGATACGCGGAACCCAACCAACTGTTCGGGTTTCGCCTTTGATAAACCTTGTGCGAGCAGGGGAGAGAGAAACTCGGCATCCTCATCGCTGAAAATTCTCATCGGCTTGCTGCCACCAGCGGACATTCCCGAAGATCCGCTTATGCCATCATTGCTATATAACCCTTTTACAATCTTTGTTATGGTCAGTTGATCGATCACAGCGGGGTGGCTGGCGTCAAACGACCAATCAGTCACTTCTTCTAAGTAGACACTGCCTTTTGCATTGTGAGCAAGCTTTGTCCCACCAGCGCAACCGCTGATGACGAGGGTAAGAGCGGCGATCCCAACGAGGCCCTGCATGATCGGACGCCGCACATTCGTCAGCGTGAGATAGCTCTTCATCGGGACTCTCCTTCTTTCAGAACGTTTTGTGTGTGATTGTCCGTGGCGAGGTGCAATGTTGGTGCGCCTGTGGCGCTTACCAGATTCCCAGGCCCATCAGTGCCATGCTCAGTGCAATCCATCCGAAGAGTCCCACAGCAATGAGAGTTTCCAGGCTTATGGAGGTATCTGTTTTTTCTTTCACGCTCTGATCTTTTTTCTCGATCATGCTTCGTCTCCAGGGAGTGAGGGTGTATGGTGACGTACAGGCAATCCATTGCAAAGCAAAGATTGTGCCTCTAGTAGGGGGTGAAGCAGACTCAGCGATGTACTAGGGCAATATCAGGAGAAGATACGAATTGATACGGAATGGACTGGCTAAATACGGACAAGGATTAGCACGGGATGTAATGGCTATAAGTGTATGATAATATACTTAAATGCAGGAATAATCTGCCAAGTTACTCCATGATTTCTGGAAAGGAAATCTCCCGCTCCATTGCGGATCATCGTGCGAATGGCGACCCACGTTAGCTTTTGAGAACCGTGAAGGACGGTGGGATTCACAAACAGATCTTGTTCGGAAGTGTTCGTTTTTGGAGCGTATTCTACAGAAACGATTCCTGAGAAAGTAGAGCGGGCAACAACGATTCAACTTACCGACGGACGTTTTGCATATAACGTTGTGGACGACGCATCGTAGATGGCAAGGGGGACCAGGTCTCCCGGTTGAGAGGGTACTGCACTCTTGTCCCAGATGACAGTGATGTTGCCATCCGATTTTCCCATGCCCTGCGCGGAGGATCGTTTGGCATCCCCTTCAACCAAGACGGGAACTGTCGTCTTAAGATATTCCCGGTTGCGCTCGTAGGAAATGTTTCGTTGGAGATCGAAAAGTCGCGTCACCCGCTCAGTCTTTACCGGTTCGGAAATATTGTCTGAAAACTTGCGTGCGGCAATGGTGTTCTTTCGCTCAGAATATTTGAAGATAAACGCTGAGTGAAACCGCGTCTCTTCGACAAGCCGGTACGTCTCGGCAAACTCCGCATCGCTTTCCCCACAGAAACCACAAATGATATCGGTGCTGAGGACGATGTCCGACCGCATGGTGCGGATACGGTCGACCAAGGCACGATACTCTTTATTGGTATAGGTGCGATTCATCAAGCCGAGCATGCGGTCGCTGCCGGATTGCAAGGGTAAATGAATTTGCTTGCAGATGTTGGGATGGGACACGACGGCTTCCAATAATGAAAGCGGAAAGTCTTTGGGGTGCGGGGAGGTGAATCGCACGCGCTCGATACCAGGCACATCCGCGACGGCCGTGATCAATCGCGCAAAATCCCAGTCGCCGAATCGGTACGAATTGACGTTTTGCCCCAGGAGCGTGATCTGCTTGAATCCTTGCTCGGCAATCCGGCGAGCTTCCTGGACGATCCCTTCTGGACTTCGGGAACGTTCACGCCCTCGAGTGTAGGGGACCACACAGAAGCTGCAGAAGTTGTCACAGCCTCGCATGACGGCGATCCAGGCGTTTACCCCGTCGTTTCGGTCCGGTATGACATCGTGATAGGTTTCATATTCTGAAAGGTCGACCGCGAGTCTCTTCTGATCCAGTCCCTCTTTTTGCGAGAGCAGCGCGTTGCGGATCAACATCGGTAACTGGCGATAGGCATCAGGGCCGGCGAGCACATCGACTAGCGGTTGAATGTCCGTCAGCTCTTCTTTCAGGTTTTGCGCCATACAACCCAAGACTCCTACGACCAACGGACGTTGCCGCTTGAGTTTCTTGAGCTCAGATAAGTGTTTATAGACCTTATTGTGGGCATTCTCGCGAATCGCGCAGGTGTTCATCAGAATCACGTCCGCGCGCTCGCGCTCGTCGGTAAATACAAATCCGTCCTGTTTCATCAGCGAGCGAACGAGTTCTGAGTCGTACTCGTTCATCTGACAGCCGAAGGTTTCAAGGTGCACCTGAGTCGGTGTGGATTTGGTCTTCATAGAAGAACCGGTACCCTTCGCATGGGCTGACGCTCCGCTATTAGCTGACCCACCGCCCAGCGGTCCGACGTTCCGATAATCCGCACCTCTTTCAGGTGATTGGTGAGGTCGATGTTTGAGGGAATACTTACTCTCAAGAAGTTTGCTGTTACTCCCAACCTGAAGCCGTCCATTTCTCCTGACTCGAAGAGGACAGACACGGTGGATCCGATGTACCTCTCTGCAAAGGCCAGGCGTTTAAGGCGGGACAGCTCGGCGAGTATTTTTGCACGTTCTCGAGCGACTGTGAACGGCACCTGGTCTGGCAATTTCGTGGCAGCAGTGCCGGGCCGTTGCGAATAGGTGAAGACATGGAAGTACGAGAAGGGAAGCTCGCGTGCGATGCCCAGAGTATGCTCGAATGCTTCCTCAGTTTCTCCGGGGAACCCGACCATGAGATCCGTTCCCAGCCCGAGTTGAGGAATCGCCGCTACGGCTCGGTGGATCAGCTGGACAAACTCTTTCGCATTGTACGGACGATTCATGGCCGACAAGATGGTGTCATCTCCGCTTTGCAGGGGGATATGGAGATAGGGACAGAGTTTCGACGAGGAAGCCATCCGATCTATGAGGGCGTTCGTGATCGTCGTCGGCTCAATGGACGAAATCCTGATTCGCTCGAGTCCTTCAATCGCTTCCAATTGTGCGATCAACCCGACCAGATCGAACTCGCCCTGGCGGTACTGCCCGATGTTGACGCCGGTCAGCACAATTTCCCGGTAGCCTCCTGCCACAAGGATTTCGGCTTCTCGGATCACGTCATCTCGGAGGCGGCTCCGCTCATGCCCGCGCGCGAACGGGATGAGACAGAAACTGCACATGACGTTACAACCGTCCTGGATCTTGAGCAGCGCTCTGGTGGAGTCTGGTTCGCCATACTCCGGCAGGGTGAAATCCGCCCGGTCGATGGTGCGAGTATGGAGCACTTCCGGGTCCGGCTGCTTCTTGAGAGCTTGGGGGGCTGGAAGAAATGAGGGTAAATCCCATTTGAATTGATTGCCGACGATGAGATCGATTCCGGAAATAGTACGCAGCTCTTGAACGCCGGTCTGGGCGTAACAGCCGGTAACCGCCACAAAGGCATCGGGGGAATGTCTCAACGTCTTGCGGATGACGTATCGGCAGGTCCGTTCTGCATCCTCTGTCACGGAACAGGCATTCACGATGAGCAAGTCTGTCGGTTCACCGAACTCGACGACGCGATAGCCATCGCGCCGCAAGCGAGCTTCGAGGACGGCTGTCTCTGCTTGGTTCAGTCGGCAGCCGAGTGTATGGAGAGAGGCACGTTTCATGATAATCGTGCCATTATAGGGAGATCCTTACGATGGGAGCAAGGATCTCCCGCGAGTTCATCACGTTGCGCGCTGTCCCTGGTTGAAGGCCCTGGAAAGCCATGGTAGAATCCGGCGACCGGCCCGCCCCATTATCGTGAGTCTGTTGTGACACCTTCGCAGTTGGTGGCTTTCGTCTTCACGGTATCTCTTCTTCTCCTTCTTCCTGGGTCTGGAGGGTGGACGAAGGAGGTTCTTCCTATCGAACCTGATCTCGCGACAAGAATTGACGAACACTACGATCACGAGGCTCGGCTCTTCTTGATGTTGTATTCACTCAATGGCAATGGTCACGTCGATTACGTGACGGGCCGGTTGGTCCAGGAATATGCCCGCAGCATCTATGGGAATCCGGTATATCAGACGGAAGTCTATCCCTTGTTCTACTGGTGGAACCACACCATGTATAACGATCCGGAGCAGGATGGCGTAAACGGGAACGAACGGGTCTACCAAGAAAACGTGGATTTTGATATTTCACGCTACAAGCCCTGCATCTTCAATGGACAACCCTGCTGAGGTTCGATGCGCTGCTGCGCTGGGTGGTTCCCCGGCGCCTCTTTGACCTGCTCCTCCTTCCTATCGAACGATTGATTTTGAGAATGTCCTGAGCCGTCCCTCCGTTCCGATGCTATGCTACTTCCTCATGCGCACTGAAACGGCTCGATGAAAACAGCATCGTTCATTCAGATCCTTGGGAACCGGCGCATTGGCATCATGCTGCCCTTGGGTTTTGCCTCGGGGTTGCCGTTGGCCCTCACGGCTGGGACGCTCCAGGCCTGGCTGACGGTTGTCGGACTCGACCTGAAGACCATCGGCGTCTTTACGCTCGTCGGTCTCCCGTACACACTGAAATTCTTGTGGGCCCCGTTGATGGATCGCCTGGTCCCTCCCTGGCTGGGACGCCGACGCGGATGGATGCTGGTGATGCAGCTCAGTGTCGCTCTCGGCTTGGTGGCCATGGCAGTGACTGGTCCAGGCCAGCGTCCTGAAATACTCGGGATCCTGGCCCTCGTGGTGGCCTTCCTCTCTGCCTCACTCGACATCGTCTTCGACGCTTATCGGACCGATCTGCTCTTACGGCAGGAACGGGGATTCGGCGCAGCTGTCTGGGTGAATGGCTATCGATTTGCGCTGTTGTTTGCGAGTGCCGGCGCCCTCTTGTTGGCCGATCATATTGGATGGCAAAATACCTACTTGCTGCTTGCCGCGTTAATGGCGGTTGGAGTCGTCACGATTCTCGTCAGTCCGGAACCATCGGAGCCAAGTGCCATACCGGCCAGTCTGGCCGAAGCGGTTGGCGGACCGCTGAAGGAACTCTTCGCCCGCCCAGGCGTGGCCGGGCTCCTCGCCCTCATTGTCCTCTACAAAATTGGAGACGCCGTCGCGGCTTCGCTTCAAACGGCGTTTCTCATTGGAGAGATCGGCTTCTCTGTCAGCGATGTCGGGTATGCGAAGGGCCTTGGGCTCGGGGCCACGCTCATCGGCGCATTGGTCGGGGGCGTCGCCATGGCCAAGATAGGGATGGTCCGGTCGTTACTGCTCTTTGGTGCCTTGCAAGCAATCTCAAACTTGGGATTTATGTGGCTGGCCTGGATGGGTCAGAGTTACACGGCGCTCACGATATCGATTCTCGTCGAGAATGTGACCGGTGGCATGGGCACCGCAGCGTTTGTCGCACTGATTATGTCGCTGTGCGACCATCGCTATACGGCAACCCAGTTTGCGTTGCTCTCTTCCCTGGAAGCGCTTGGGCGAGTGTTCTCCGGCCGTCCGTCGGCCGAGTTGGTCGAAATGGTCGGCTGGGCACAATTTTTCTTTTGGTCATTTCTGGTCGCTCTACCCGGTATCTGGCTGGTGTGGGCTCTCCGATGGCAGTTGCATCAAGAAGCCGCGCGCGATGCAACTGCCAAAGCCGGCTTTGCCGATCTATGACGACTGTATGCGGCGCTGGAGGAACAAGACGAAAAGCATTAACGTGGGAAGAGGTGCTAGGACGAAGGGGATAAGCCAAACCCAGACCTGTTTCCCGCGCATGCGGGCTTGATCGATCATCCAGACAAAGACCCACGCAATCAAGCCGAGATAGTTGAGGGCCATCCAGCCTGTTGTATGAATCTTGAGGCCGCTCGTGCTGTCCGGATCTGTATTGAGGAGAAAGACTCCCAGCATGAGCACAAATAATCCCAACAAGGTTGCGACAAGGCGTTTGCTCCAGACAAACATGATGATCCTCCTGCTACAAGTAATGTGAGCAGCATGATTGCCGCAACAGACTTGTCGCGCGTAGGCTAATCATGCGCCTTTCGTTTGTCAAAGGGCGAGTGCGCGCCTCCTTTTCCATTGAATCTGTTGCGACATCGGTTCAGTAGCAATCATTCTAACCTGAGGGCCTGTATGAGCCTCCTGCGTTTGAGCCTGGTTGCGACGGTATTGGCTGTGAGTGTCGCACTGGCACTGACGAATCCCACCACGGATCAATATCTGGGCTTCGTGCAAGCCGAATTATCCAAGGCCATGGATCGAATGGATCAGTCCACACCAGAACGGGAAGGAACGGTGGTCAGAAATATCTTTCGCAGGCATAGTCAGGAGTTGCTCAATAGCATGGTGCGTCCTCACACCATGCGTCAAAATTGGGGAGTCCTCAGCCGGTTTGAAACAACGGTGCTGGGTACTCGGGTTGTGGTCATCGGCATCGGCAACCAGTTCATTCCCGTTGAGGGAGTGGATGAAGCCATTTTGATCCTCGGCCGCCGTGTATTTTAGTTTTTTTGTCCGTGGGTATTCATTGGATCTCAAAAGGAGGTCTATTTTCGATCACAGCTCTGTGGACAAGTCTGTCTAATTTCCCGAGAGCTGGCGGTTCCCAATCATTTGCAGTTATCCACAGGCTTTCCTCCGTTTCCCCAGCCCGACCACTACAGTTGGTATTGACAATCCATCCTAATAGCTATATGTAGATGCTCCGTAGTGGATCAATCGACGGGACACAAAATTTAGAGCGCTCTTAAAGTAGTTCGCCCTATTGATATTGAAGCCTGATTGTTCCTGTTTTTGATCGAGAGCAGTCCCACACCATCTACGCAGGTTGGAGGAGGGAATACCGTGAGAATAGAACGCCGATTTACACGTCGCGGACAAAGTCCTTATGAAGGTCTGCCGTTCGTGAAACGTTCGTCGGAAATTCGCAATCCCGACGGATCGACCGTGTTTAAGTTGGAAAACATCGATATTCCCGAGCCCTGGTCCCAGCTCGCGATCGATATTCTCGCCCAGAAATATTTCCGGAAAGCCGGAGTGCCGCAGCGAGATGAGCAGGGGAATCCGATTGTCGGACCAGACGGCAAGCCGCAGTTGGGGGGAGAGCGTGACTCCCGACAAGTGTTTGAACGGCTCGCCGGTTGTTGGACCTCCTGGGGGAAGGACTTCGGCTATTTCAAGACTCCGGAAGATACGGCTACCTTCCA
>JAENWB010000116.1:0-21914 GCA_016650275.1 Nitrospiraceae bacterium
GACTCGTGGGTGTCACGCTGGCGAGTTGCTCGTCCACGGTGGGCGGGGCCGGCGATTGATAGGTCGTATGCTTGTCCGCATAGACAGCCAGCGGAATCCCATACCGTGTCACGTAACGCTGGAAGCTGTCCATCGCCGGGAGGGTGCCTTCATACTCGTAGAACCGGGCAAACACCCGGCTGTTCGCATCGTCAATGTAGGCCATCAGCACACATCGAGGCCCGCGCCCCTCGAACTAGTCATGGTGGGAGCCGTCCAGTTGGAGGAGTGCTCCCACGTGGGCTCTCCGCTCCCGCCACGCCCGATGGGGCCGCTTCCGCCGCGTGAAATGCTCGATCCCGCGCGCCCGCAGCCACCGCCGCAGGGGCTCGTCGCTGAGCGTGAGCCCATGCCGCTCGGTCAGCTTCTCGGCCGCCAACGTCGGCCCGAAATCCCCATGCCGCGCTCGTACAGCTCGCTGGCTCAATCGCCCTGCTCATTTGTTGCCTCGTCGGCATTCACTCGCCATGGCCGCTTGATAGCTGTTCAACGTCTCCCTCGCGGTCTGATCCCATCGATAGTGACTGGCCTGTGCCAATCCCTGTGTATGCCGTTTGCCCCGAAGCGTATCGTCGGTCAGCAAACGCCGTATCGCATCGGCCAGCGCCGCGACATCGTTTGGAGAGACGAGTTCAGCCGCCCCCGCAAGGTTCTCAACCAGCGATGAGGATAATGTGCTGATCACCGGCACCCCGCAGGCCATGGCTTCGAGTGGAGGGAACCCGAACCCCTCATGGAGAGAAGGGTAGACAAAGAGTCTGGCGCCCGCATAGACAGCGGGAAGATCCTGCTGATCCACATAGCCGGCGAGATGCACCTTCCCACGCAAAACCGGCACTTGTATCTGTTTCAGCAGTGCCTCATACCCCCAGCCCAACTTACCGGCCAGCACGAGATGCTCTTTGATGGCTCCTGCCTCGACAAGCCGTCGATAACTTTCGACCAAAGCCGGAAGGTTCTTGCGCGGCTCGAGGGTTCCGACATAGAGGAGGTAGGGTTGCGGGAGCGTCAGTCGCGTCACGACCTTCTGGACAGATGTAGAATCACAGAGCCGAAACTCCTCACCTATTCCCGGTACGGTCACATGAATGCGATCCGGCTGAAGATCAGGGAGAAATTTCAAGATCGCTTGCCGTGTGGCCTGCGAGGGGACAACCACCACGTCCGCCCTCCTGAGACTGGCCAGCACCATTCGCCGATACAACAAGCTTCGACGCAATGCAATGTGACAATGCGGATGCGAGAACGACGTCATGTCATGAACCGTCAACACATGTCGCGCCGACCCTCGTAGATAAGGCATGATGAACGATGGGGAGTGCACAACGTCCGCCTTCCAGTCGGAGGCAGCGACAGGCAACATAACCTGCTGAGAGATGAGGCGGATCAGTCGAGGTCGTGCACTGAGGGAGGTGTGTGAAAAATTCCCGGGAAGGTTGTCGGCAAAGAACCGGCGATCCTCATGGTTATGGTAGATCATGTATTGATTGCTTTGATCAACCTTCGCCAGGTGCAGCACCAGTTGTCTCAGGTACGTGTCAACCCCCGTCATCTGGGGAATGAACGCCGTGAAATCGATCGCTATTCTCATCCGTCGACCTACCTCACTGTGCTTAACGATACTGTGTCCCCACGATGGCTTTCCTCCGAAACGCCTGCCACATGCCGGGAATCTCAAGAATGTGCGTCACAACCGTGAGGACCAACGCCAGCGGCAGCTCGTACGTCTTCACGTTGTAATGGCGAAAGCAACGAAAGCAAGCACGAACGCTGTCGAGTGTCTTACCCGCCACGATTAACGGTATGGTCATGACGCCGGCGCGAACTAACCCTGCATATGGAAGCCGATCATCGTGTAGCCGAGTAATGACGGTGCTATACCCGTGATTACGTCGTATGTCGCGCTCCATCGGCCATCCCTCGAAATCGTGCACCACCACCAGTTCTGGGTCAAACAGCAAGGTCGCACCGTCGCGAAGAAACGCCTCAGACTGAATCCGTGACGCAAAAGCGCCAATACCAACGGGGAGTGGATGGCGACGATAGACCGCGCGTCGAAAGCAGGCGGCATTGCCGGATATGAAGCGAGTTAGCCCCCGGCGTCCGGGATCAAGATATGACCGCGATAAAAGACCCAGCACACGCTCCATGCGTGATCGACCGGGGTACAGGGTCTTGGCGCTGACGGCTGCGACGTCGGGATACTCGGCAATGGCGGCACGTAACACCCGCAGCCACGACCGCTGTGGGATGCAGTCGGCATCGACAATGGCGACCCAGTCGCCGGTGGCTGCTTCCACCGCCCGGTTCTTCAATTCGTAGGATGATTCGGCGTCGATGTATAGGATCGTCATATTGGGGACCATCCCTGACACGTCGCTCGGGATCAGGCCTTTGAATCGCGATGACTCGACTAGCATAAACTCTTCGGCAGGCATCCCATCTTGGTTCACCCATGCCCGTAAGGCGCGACGTAGGTCCTCCCATGATTTCTCCTCGCCGGCCGCGTAGTCTAAGACCACAATGACAGAAAGCCTGGGCAACGCAGCATCCCTTTCTTGTCGTTCCATGCAATGATCTCCTCTGAAAAACTAGTCTCTTGGTGCACGCGCCGTTCAAGGACTGAATTCGTGTGGCTCTCCCATGCGCGCCGGGCTGCCGTTTGCAGTGGGCAGACCATCTGAATCCAATCGCGACCATGACATCTCGGGTGGGGGCGGCAATCCGAAGCGCGAACAGTGTAAAGCAGAATCTAGAACCGTATCACAAATGAACCGTTTCAGATTTTCTGCATGTCTGTTGACAGCGAATTGTCCGCGTAACTCCTCTGATGGAACTTGAGTTGCCAATTGATCCGCCTCGGACGAATTCAAGAATGCAGCCCAGTCCTTCGCTTTGTCGATAACCACCAAGCCCGGCCCGGATACACGTGCGAAACCTCGTACTGCCTGTGGAGTGGCAAGAACGGGCATCCGATTGTACAGGCTCTCCGCAACCTTGATGTTGACACCGGCACCCGCACGGGTGGGACAAACCATGATGTCGACTTGATCCCAGACTGTCGCGAGGTCGTGCACGACCCCGTGGCAGACGACTCGATCACGAAGAGGTATTTGCTCACTCTGACGCCCAAAGACGTGAACCTGTAATGAGCGGCGCACCTTTGGGAGAACCTCATCGATCAGCCACAACCAGTTCCGACGATTGGGCCACCATGCGAAATCGGCGAGGTATCCGAGGCGCAACTGGTCTCTGGACTGATGGTGACGGGGTACCGGATGGATTGTAAACAGCGGAGGCACATGAAGTGCGCGCAGGCCAGGCACTCGAGCTATACTCCAAGCCATCTCGGTTGCTGAAACGAAAATGACCCCGGCTGCGCGATGGAAACCTTCGATTTCATAATGACGCTGTTTGGTAATCTCGCGTTTGAGAATAGGTGAAAGAAAGCGGTAACTGGTCTGTTGTTGGGCCAGTAACTGATGCTCCAGATTATGCGCAATGAGCACTGTGGGCATTTCGGGCGGCAGTTCATCGACTGCCCATAACATGTCGCTCCCGTTAATCACTACCGCATCGAACCGGTGTGAGCGAACGGTCTCACGAATTCTCACCCGAAACTCATGCTGGCGCGCGAACAGCGCTTTTGCTGGAAGTTTCGAAAAACAAGATTGGGCCAATGAAGCGGCTTGTCGCAACCGATGCCACGAACCTGGGGGAGCATGTAGAGGCGCCACCAACTCCACGTCATACCCCTTCCTTCCATTCTGTAGTGCTGCAACGATTCCCCGGGTATAGGTCCCTGCGCCACCCGGGTGTGTGACGGGATCAACCAGCGACGCGATGAGAATCTTTGCCATAGCAATCAGCGGCATTTCGTTCTACCCACGTGCTTGTGAGCGAGTGCCGTGAGGGTGTCTCGCAAATCATTCCAAGATTTTGCTGCTCCAGCGGCATAATCGAAAACGATGATCGCGCTGATGTCAGGTCGACTCATCACTCGAACCTTCTTCATCTCAGATCCGACAAGCATTCTGTCATCGATGACATGCGTTGCAATCCTTTGGGAACAACACCTTCTCCGCGATACGTTGCAGTCGACCGCGTCTCCGTACGATCCATGCACAATTCCGCGTCCAGCTGCCGACGATCCGCAACAGGGTCCAACAGCAGACCATAGTCGTCGCATACAGGATCGCCCATCGGTTACTCAACACCTGGGCGATGTACCCTCGGAGGACATTGGCTCCGTTCAAGAGGTATCGCAGTCGACCGTGTTGCCACGAAGCACTCGCGCTCATCGAGTGGAACCGTTTCGTGCACGAACACTCCGGCACGAAGCGGAACCGTCCCTTCAATGCGATGGCGAATGCCCAGTACACATCTGCCTCAACCAAATCAAGAGTGGGTCGAATGAACAGGCTCGATTGCATCACGGTTTCTCTCCGCATCAGCCCACGAAACGTGACCCAGATGTTCCAGAAGAACAGCAGACGCAAGGCGACTTGCGCTGACCAGGGATCCCTGGCACCGACTGGAAGGACAGATTCTATCGCCCCAGGAACAGGGCTGCCATCAAGAGAGACGGTTTCGAGGCGTCCGTACGCCAATACCACCTCAGGGTGGCCCTCCAGAGCCAAAGTTAGTTGTGAGACGTACGCGCCCGGATATAGATCATCGTGAGTCATCCACATAAAATACTTGCCCGACGATGACTGCATGAGAAGATTATAGTGTTCGACCCAATTGAGTCGATCGTGAGCAACCAGCACGCGGACACGGGAATCATCCTTGAAGTGCTCGGCCAGTACATCGACTGCATCGTCTTCTCCATGCCGATCAGAGAGGATAATCTCGATGTTCGGATATTCGATCGCATCGAGATTGGCGATGATGTTGGCGACGAACCGCCTCGAGCGGAATAGGGGAACAGCGATTGAGACCAGAGGCAAGGTATGTGATGCCACGTGTCAGCCAAGGCAGTCCAGAAATTGTTGAGCAAAGAACGGCGCGCAGGTAAACTTCCCGGTATCAATAGAGAAATACCCGTCGTGCTGTTGCACGCCGATATGGAAACGTTCATGTAGTTCGCTTCCTGGATCATCAATATCTGTCTGCCCCCATGAGAAAATCACACCGGCATCGACCACATCGATTTTGGTATGGACCATACCCGTCACGACCTCCTCGAAACCTGAAAGGGCTTCCTGTGCGATACGGTCCCCCGCAGCAGCATCTATCCGGCCAGCGCAGGCCTCCTCCCACTCCTGAGGCACGCTTACGGCGTCGGTCCACCCTCGCATACAGGCCGGATACCAGGAAATGTACGTGTTGGCGTACGGATACATGACCACGTCCCCGTACGGGCCAAGAACGACGGTCAACGACGGCAGACCTGCGAGCTTTCTGGGTAGCCTCCCCATCAAACGATATTTCAATCGATACACCCATTTCCGTTGTGGACGAATCCCCATATGCTCATCGATTTTCAGTCTTCCATCCCACAAGCAATTGACGACGATGTCGGCATGGCGCTCCCACTTTGTGCCGTCTTCACGAGATCCTTCGACACGAAACCCATTTGCGGTTCGGATCACGGATTCGACCGAGCAGCCGAAACACCGCTCGATTGCACTCGACCGAGCAAGCGACGCGCGAATCATTCGACGAAACCCTTCGAGTTCGAGCGACGCCTCGGCAGTTTGGACACCACTCACCGAAAATTTCTTGTCAATCCATATCCCTACTTGATCGACAGACAGAGGTCTCCAGATAGATACAGGTCGCCGGCCAAGGTAGCTCCCACCCTCCTGCTTCAGAACCGTCCTGTACTCATGTTGCAACTTCTCATAGCTCCCCAGAAGACTCTCGGGCGCGACCATGGAGGTGCGCGCGATCACGTACATGAAGGGATAGGAGGTGAGAGCAGGCCATTCGATGTCCACCCCCGTCCATTCATCGAGTAACCTTGAGAATGACAGTGATGCCCGCAGCATCAAGGCAGATGTCTTGAAACTGGAATCGTTCGCATAGACAAATCCCATATGAATCTTGCCTTCGTTCCGAAAACTTGCGCGCATGAGACAATCGGACGCCTTATCCACCAGGGCCACGGCATATCCTCTTCGTTGAAGGCCCAGCGCGACCGACACACCCTGGATACCAGCCCCCAAAACGATCGCTTTTTTCATTGCCACGGAACAATCCTCTTCCTACACACACATCCTGCTCTCGAACTAGGACAATATGTCACCATAAGGAGATTTGAACTCTTGGGGTACGAGTGGCTTGCGCTCGCGCTCTGGATCGTCTATCGGGCACATCATCCCTTTGCGCACAGAGTTATGGGATGAATGTAGGAGGATACCTCTCTCGGCACAATACCTCTCAGCCAGGGTTACCCTATACTAAAGTGGGGGTCGCTTAAACTGGTGGGAATCGGCTTGGGCCTCATGACGGAGCAGATCTTGTAAGGGAATTGCGCTTGATTTATTAATTGAGGATGGGCGACGTCCGCTGAAGTTCGAGCTTTGTACATCTGCCTGCAAACTCAGTTGGATTCGCTCTCCAAAAGCCGTCAGGCATTATGATTACACTTATCGCCGGCTTATGCATGTGATCTCTCCAGGCTCAGGGAAGAGGGATCAGCATGAGGTGACCGCCCAGGGCCAACAGGACCAACGGAGCCGTGAGCACCACCGTTCTAACTGGTAAACCAGCTGCCGTCATAATCGTTAACGACACCATCAGCATCACATTATCGTCATATTGAGGACCATCCCTGACAGGTCGCTCGGGATGTGGCGCTTGAATCGCGATGACTCGACAAGAATGAACTCATTAGGAGGCCTCCCCTTTTGGTCCACCTGGGCCCGTAAGGCGCGACAGAGGTCCTCCCAGGATTTCTCCTTCCGGCCACGTAATCCGATATCACGATCACCGATAAACGAGATGGCATCTCATCCGTAGCTCGTCTGTACATGGAATGAGCTCCTTCCTAGATTCATCCTCTTGGTGCCCGGGCCCTTCAGGATTCGAGGTCGTGCTGCGCATTCACGTCGCCAGTGCTGCTGCCAGCACTGCGGCGGTCCATCCACCGGATGCGGCGCCCGGTTACACCTTGCAATGCGGCTACCACACTGACGGACACATCAACGACGAACATGAGGGGGAGGATCACGAACACCGTGCACACGAGCCGGAGCTCTGGGCGGGCCTTTACCACTGCGGTGCCCACTGCGGCGAGCGCCGGAACGGCATAGACTAACAGCCACCACGTGCTGAGGTATCCGCCAAGTATGCACGCGATGACCAGCAACAGAACTACACGGTCGAGGTAGCCGGCCGCCACGAATACGGCCTCAAGGCCGCGCACATGGCGACGGGACGCCATGAGCCCCCGGCTCCAGCGGAGCCGTTGATTGAGGTAATGTCGGAACGAGTCGGCGACGGCATGATCGGCGACGGCGTCGCGGACGAAACGGGTCTTTCCGCCGCTGCCGGCAAGCGCCAGCGATACCTCGGTGTCCTCGCTGAAGGAGCCGGCGGGGAAACCGCCGATGCGTTCAAGGGCAGAGCGCCGGTAGGCGCAATTGCCGCCCATAGTGGGCGGGTCCAAGCCCAGGGCCTCCTTAGCCGCAAGGTTGACCAGTTGTTGGGTCCACGCCTCCAAACATGCGTATGCCACGATTGCGTTTAACTTGCGATACACAGGCCGTCGATAGCCACACACCGCCTCAGTCCTCGAGTCGGCGAACGGCTCTATCAGCCGGCGCAGCGAATCGGGGCAGGGGCACTGATCTGCGTCGTACACCACCATCACCTCTGGCCTGCCGGAAGCTGAAGCGAGCGCACGATTGAGCGCCTCGGCCTTGCCCACATTCTCGTCGAGAATCATGAGCCGGACGTGTGCCCGTTCACGGGCCCACTTCACAGCCAGATTGGTACTAGCATCAGTTGAGGCATCGTCGACGAGACAGATTGAGAGACGATCGGCATCGTATTTCAGTGCATCAAGGCTCGCCAACAAGCATGGCAGCGAGTCCTGCTCGTTGCGGAATGCCACGGCTATGAGCACCTCGGGCCAACGGCCCGTCTCCGTCAGGGTGCGACGACGCAGCCACGAGGCCATGACCCACAACAGCCGACGCGCAGAGAAGAGCACCAGGATACCGATTAGAACAGCTGCGGCGATGCGCACCGGATCCTCCACTTCGATACTCGCCCGTTCAGCGCCAGACCCACAGGAAAAACCTTTATGCCACTCGCGTCGAGTCCTACGAGGGTAGTCCAGGCTGGCCTTCGTACGTACCTGACACGGGTAAATGCCAGGCTCCGACAATTGGCCTTGTCTGATCGCCGCAGGTCCGGCTCCGCAATGGCTACGACCTCAACGCTCAACCTGAGCAGCCGGCTTCTACCTGCCCTGCAGGCGGCAGGCACCTTCGCAATGCACCACTTCGACATAATGCCCTTCCGAGACCGATGCGCGAGCCAGTGCCTACACAAACGTGGCATCACCGCCAAAATGGCAGGGAGGATAAAGTATGGTCACCATGCAGAAACGCATTGAGACGAACCCTTGGGGCCATTGAGATTCACGCGCGAAATCTTTGCTCTTCATGCGGCCCACCCTCTAGCCGCATACACGACGTACGCCTGAGTACGTTTTGCTGCGCTCACAGGTGTATGCATGAAGACACTCAGACGTGAGTATGTTGCGGGAGAAAGTCGAGAGTCGGCTTCCCATCAATTCCAGAGAGTTCAACCCCCAAGCGTGCCGCCAACGTCGGAGCAAGATCGACTACCGCCTTGTCACCCTCGAGGGCGTGAGGGGCCAGATCTTGGCTCCTCGCTAAAACGAGACCCTTCGGCCGGTGATCCCCCGTGCGGGGGTTGGGGGACTCTACTCGAAGCTCACCGACGCGCTGTGAGCGAATGGCCGGAATGGGGGCTTCGTAGTTCCACTCGATCACGAGATCCGGAAACTGGTTCCGAAATGGTCCTGCGAAAAGAAGATCGCCGCGGAGAACGCACGTCACCGCCGGCGCCCCAGTCGCCGTGTTGACGAGGGCGAGGAGTTCTCGCTCGAGCCAGTCACACAATTCTTGGCAGGGCAGCCCTGGCTCTACAAGACCCTTCGGCTCACGCCCTCGGAGGTTGAGCCGAACTCCACCGCAGTTGCCGAGGGTAGGGATGGCATAAAATCTCCGCGATGCTCGTTCCCGCTGACGTGGGGCATCGTAGAGCAGGTCCGCCACGCGGCGCAATGGTCCCCGAACCACACCGGGCAATTGGAGCCACATCTTTCGCATTGTCTCCATCAGCCCGGAGGCTTTCGGGACATCGATGCCATCAAGCCGGCGCAACACGGAATCCAGGGCGGCATTCGCGTCGTAGCGTGGTCCCATGCCTTGGGTCGCCAGAACCAGAAGAAACGCGTCTTCACCCAGCGCGTCGACGATGCGAGCCAAGCTGCGGTCGATGGCCTGGTACACCTCAAGCAGAGGGTCTTCCCCAAGAGGCCCGCGGAATGCAGTCCGGTATTGCGGATGTGTCGGATCGTGGGCGGCCCATAGCTGATGCCCGGCGCAGTGGGCTTCGCTGAAATTAAGCGCGAACAGATCCCAGGGCCCCCGTGCGAGCACCGCGAGCGCAAGATCCGCACGCCTGGTGGCCCGCTCAATCAAGCCTTCTTTGAGCCGACGAAGCTCATGCGGGCGCTGGCGCACAAGATCGCAGGCGCCTACAGGATCTGTGCCGGCAACCTGCCGAACCTCCTGCTCCAAAGAGGGAGGCCAACAGGTAAGCGGATGCCTCACTACGTGCTCACCCCAGAACGATACTTGTAGTGTTTGTGAGGTACGCGCGAGTCGCACGTCGGGCACGTCGACCAGGGCGACACGATGCCCCTGTTGCGCAATGGCGTTCCAGATAGAATCCACCGATAGATGTTCCGGCAGAAAGCGCCGCAAGCCGTAGCCTTGAGAGTCGGGTTGCAGATAGCAGTAGTGATTATGCCGGCCAGGCCATACACCGGTGTTGAAACTGGGCCACAGGGTGCCGCTATAGATGATCTCGGGATTACGCGTCGCAGAAGAGACGGACTCCTCGAGGAGTTTTCCAAAATGCGGCAGAAGACCCCGGTTCACCCATTTAAGGAGGAGGCTTTGCTCAGCCGAATCAAGCGTGATGCAGGCTACTCGCGCTGGTCCGGACATGCCTCGGTTCTCCTTTCACTTATCTCGGAAACGATTCAAATCAATCCTCATACTGACCAAAAAGCCTTCACGCGCACACGCCAGGAAGCCGGGCTTTCTCGACCGATACACCATAAGCGGTTCAAGGGACCACCGTCTACCCTACCAATGTAGAGGGCCTGGCGCCTTTCTACCCGAGGCGTTGCAGGGGTGGGGGATAGGGCCACAGGAACACAATGTCTGGTCTCTTGCCGCCGATCTGGAGCAGGCTCCGAGAGCGCAATAAGTTCCACCTCCGGCAAACGTCTCAGGATCGGAAGGTGAACTGCCTGCGCAAACCAGCCTCAGCAGATGACACCAACTCTAAGAGGCTTTCGCATATATGACACTACTCCTCTATGCTAGCCGCTGCGGGCTGTTACCCGGTCCGAAAATATACCCGACAAACTCGCCTGCGGCGTGGCAGGTCACGACAAGGGCTGTAAGCGGCAAGCTCGCTAAGGCCAGCCTCATCAATCGCCGCTTTCGAATCACAGTGCCGACAGTGGTCCATGACAGGTAGGCGGGCAGTATCACGCATCCACCAAGTCGTAAGAACCGCTCGATCCATGAGATTTGTTGGAGGCGAAATCCCGCAATAGACCGGACATTGTGGAAATGCGCTGCAAAGGTTCCCCAGAATCCCCATGTCTGGTGCGGCCGGCATTGTACACAGAGATCACAACCGTGATTGCGGATGTATGCATGAAGACACTCAGACGTGAGTATGTTGCGGGAGAAAGTCGGGAATCGGCTTCCCATCAATTCCAGAGAGCTCAACCCCCAAGCGTGCCGCCAACGTCGGAGCGAGATCGACTAACGCCATGGCTACTTCGAGTGCGTGGGGCGCCAGATCTGTGCTCCTCACTAAGACGAGGCCCTTGGGCCGGTGATCCCCCGTGCGGGGGGTGGGGGACTCTACTCGAAGCTCACCGACGCGTTGTGAGCGAACCGCCGGAATGGGAGCGGCGTGGTTCCACTCGATCACGAGATCCGGAAACTCATTCCGAAACGGTCCTGAGAAAAGAAGATCACCACGAAGCACACGTGTCACCGCTGGCGCCCCGGTCGCCACATTGATGAGTGAAAGGAGTTCTCGCTCGAGCCAATCGCACAATTCTTGGTAGGGCGGCCCTGGCTCTACGAGACCCTTCGGCTCACGCCCCCGGAGGTTGAGCCGGACTCCGCCGCAGTTGTCGGTGGTGGGGATGGCAAAAAATCTCCGCGTGGCACGTTCACGCTGACGTGGAGCATCGTAGAGCAGGTCTGCCACGCGGCGCAATGGTCCCCGGACCACACCAGGCAATTGGAGCCACATCTTTCGCACAGTCTCGATCGGCCCGGAGGCTTTCGGCACGTCGATGCCATCAAGCCGGTGCAACACGGCATCAAGGGCTGCAGCCGCGTCGTAACGCGGTCCCATCCCATGAGTCGCGAGGACCAGCAGAAACGCGTCGTGACCCAGCGCGTCGACGATGCGGCCCAAGCTGCGGTCGATGGCCTGGTACACCTCAAGCAGAGGGTCTTCCCCAAGAAACGCGCGGAAGTCTGTCCGGAACTGCGGATGTTTCGGATCACGAGTCGCCCACAGCTGATGTCCTGCGCAATGGGCTTCGCTGAAATTGAGCGCGAACAGATCCCAGGGGCCCCGTGCGAGCACCGCGAGTGCAAGGTCCGCGCGGCGTGTTGCTCGCTCGATCAAGCCCTCTTTGAGTCGGAGAAGCTCCTGCGGGCGCTGGCGCACAAGATCGCAGGCGCCTACAGGATCTGTGCCGGCAATCTGCTGAACCTCCTGCTCCAGAGAGGGCGGCCAACAGGTGAACGGATGCCGCACTTCGTGCTCGCCCCAGAACGACACTTGAAGTGTCCGTGATGTGCGTACGAGCAGCGCCTTGGGCACATCGATCAGTGCAACACGATGTCCCTGTTGCGCGATGGCGTTCCAGATAGAATCGACCGAGAGATGTTCCGGCAGAAAACGCCGCAACCCGTAGCCCTGGGAGTCGGGCTGCAGATAGAAATAGTTATCGTGCCGACCAGGCCACACTCCGGTGTTGAAACTGGGCCACAGGGTGCCGCTATAGATAATCTCGGGATTACGCGTCGCAGAAGAGACGGACTCCTCGAGGAGTTTCCCAAAATGCGGCAGCAGACCCTGGCCCACCCATTGACGAAGAAGGCTTTGCTCGGCCGCATCGAGCGTGATGCAGGCTACTTTTGCTGGTCCGGACATGCTCGGATCTCCTTTCGCGAACCTTGGGGACGACTCAAGTTAATACACATGCTGACCCGAGAGCCTTCACACGCGCACACACCAGGAAGCCGAGCTTTCTCGACCGATACACCATAGGCGGCTCAGGGAATCACCGTCTACCCTACCAATGTAGAGGTCCTGGCGCCTTTCTACCCGCGGCGTTGAAGGGGGGGCCGCACTCCCTTAAGAACTGCCAGGTCCTAGTTCTAGGAACGGGCTAAGGTGAGAGCTCTATGCCAAGTCCCCGTCACATCGAATAAAGGACCCTTGCCAGGCTGTGTGACGGTGATCCACCACAGCACCTCCGAGAGCTTCCCATCTCGCCGAGGCCGGAGCTGGAGGTGCCGGTGATTTGGCATGAGGCAATAGGCCGCGATGCATACCCAAGTCCGGTCGTTGAGCTCGGCCAGAATTTTCTCAAACGCAGCGTAGTCGTCGGGCTGCTCAAACACCGGGAGTCGACCGACTCGGCGGTTGAGCACATGATAGGCAAGGTCTCAGGTGACCTGTACGGGTTCCGTTTTCCGACGCAAGAATGAACGGACCACTGCAATCTCACCTTGGCGAAACTCCCCGATCAACCAATAACCAAGCAAGCTGATCATCCCGAGCACGAGTAGCTTTGCAAAGACGAACAACCCGGGAGTCGTCCACCACAGCGAAGCCGTACCAACGACGAGGCCGATCACCAGGCTACGCAGGAGGGTCCCGACCGGTGGCCACACCTTCCACAGGGCGTACACACTCGCGACGGCGACAGACGCACCAAGCAACGAGACCCCAACGGTGACGAGCGCGGCTCCTTGTTCCCCTAATCGAGGGATCAGCCAGAGGTGACCGCCTAGGGCCAACGGGACTAACGGAGCCGTGAACATCACCGTTCTGGCTGGCAAACCAGCTGCCATCATAATCGTTAACGACACCATCAGCATCACATTCGCGATGGCCCCGACAATCAAGAGCGCTAACAGAGGTCCTGCCGGAACAAACGCGGAGCCGAACACGACCCGAACAATCTCTGGCGCCGCGCCGGCGATGATTGCCGAGACCGGGATGAGCCACAACGTAACGCGCATAGCATCACGAGCAAGCTCCCTCGCTCGCTCCCCTTGGCTGTCGGCAAGTTGTCGGCTCAACGTGGCTAGAAGCAACGACGAAAATGTCCAGGAAAACAGGCCCGGAAGGAGTGAGAGACTTTGAGCCGCGCTATAGATGCCGGCCTGTGTGGCGGTCCCCCCGAGAATCTTCAGCATGAACAGATCCATACCGTTGTATAAAATGAGACAGAGTGAGGAAAGGAACAACAGGGCCCCATAACGCTGGATCGGGATAGGCATTCGCGCTTGCTTGATGAACATCCCGGGACCGAGATACCACCGGCTGAGCCCGAGTTCGACAGCTGACGACCCAATCACACCGAGCAAGGCCCCAGTGATGGAAAACCCTGCCTCCACAAGTACTACCATGAGACAAAGCCTGGCCAGCCAGCGACCGGCCCTGGCGACTGCACTACCCTGGTAATTACCCGTTCCAATTAAGACGTTTCGATAGGCTTGTCCTACACATAATAGGGGAATATCGACCGCACACACGCGAAGATACCATGCCAAATCCGGTTCATTCAGGAGCGTGCTGATCGGTGCGGCAAGAAGCCATACAAGAATCATGGCCGCGATCCCAACCTTCAAACTGAGACGAATAACCATGGCGCCTACTGGTTTCCAATCGCTCGTTTCCCCCACGAACTTGATGGTGGCTTTGGCAAAAAATGATGTGATGGCACTCTCAACCCAAATGATCGTGGTTAGCGCGAGGGCCAGTAACCCATAACCTTGCGGACCAAACTCTCTTGTCAAAAATCCGGTCGTAATGAGGGCCGTCAGCGGGAACAGGAGCTCCGCCAACAAGATTCGAGCGGTCCCGTCCATCATGCGACGGCCTGTTGGAGATGTTAGGAGGCCCATTCCGCTTGCTCCAAGTCTTGTACACTTTTTATCATCGAACCCAAAACTGTTCCCACTCAGCCTGTTCAAGAGAACAAGCTCCCGTCACCGTCCAAGCAGCCCTCTTAAGCGTTGAAATCAATTCGGCTCACCATGCCTTGTCACATATGCTGAGCGGGGCATATTCAGGTACTTTCGCTTTACCTTTGAAGTACATTGACTACCCCGTTGTAAATGCGTCCAATGGCCCATCCGACCACCCCGCCGATCATGGCTCCGTACAGAAGCCCTACAAACGCCCCTGGCCATGTCACGGAGTATCCGACAAAATAGTTCGAGAGGAGTTGAAGATGTTGCCCGGCCTGTGGGCCATCTTTGATCACGAGCCAAACCGTCATCACAAATAGACCTGTTCCCCCGATCAGCGCGCAGACCAGAGCCAGCACGCCCGCCTTGATCCTTGCGAGAGTTTGACTAATCTCGTCGGTCTGTCTTGGTTGTGGTATCATCGTCTCACTTACTTTCTCCACTCATGTATCATATCTTGTCGAGCAGATGTCGACGGACATCACGCTCTTCGCGCGACCGCACGATTTTTGCGTAGAGCTTGAACGCCCAGTTTCTGAGTCCGGCAGCAAGAACCCCCACCGCAAACCCCAACATCCCTCCTTCAAGAAGACCGATCACCGCCCCAGCCCACGTGACTTCAAACCCAATAAGGTAGTTCCCGAGCAAGGACAACATTGGGCCGACCACAGACCCACTTCTTAGTAACAGAATGGCTGAGGCCATAAAGATCCCAAAACCGCTCACAACGCCTATGGCTACCCCCAATGCGAGTGGATCGATTTTCGCGAAAGCGACTTCGATCACGTTGTCTTCAGATTCCTCCATAGATACCCCTGTCGCCTCACCGACCGATATGCTGACTCGTGTTGGCACAAGCCGATCGCCGGCGTTCGGCTGGGCCACCCGTTCTTCCTCGTGATATTCCTTCTCGGTATTGACCGACCAGACATCGTGCTGTTCTCCCAAGATGTTGCCAGCCGCATACACTCCGGTCAGCATGGAATGGTCTTGGTTGTTGTACCGATGCAGCCCGTTTCGCCCGATGGTCTGTAAATTTGAGAACGTCTCCAGATACCGCCGGATGGTGGCGACACAGTCTTGGTATATTTGGTCATAGACCGGATAGGCCTTCTCCATACGGACCACCGTCCCGTCTTTGACCTCTCGCGGATCGATCAACCCGATTTGCGCACATTCTCGAACGCCAAGCTCGATGAGCCGTTCCTGCGGCCATGTCCATTCCTCGTCCTTCTCCCACAAGAAGTATTCCAACCCTAGTGCGGTCCGCGACGGATCCGGCACCATGTAGGGACTCCAGTTCTTGTAATTCTGAATCCGTCCGAGTTTGACCTCCGGCGAATGGACATAGAGCCAGTTGTCAGGGAAGACCGATTCGCGATCTACCACCAGCACCACCGTCAGATAATCACGGTAGCGGAGGCCTTGTGCCGCCTTGAGCACTTCGTCAGGCGGCAATGGATCCAGCGCCTGAACAAGCTCACGAAGCGGCATGGTCGACACGAAGTGACGACCGTCATACTCAAGCAGCTCACCGCTTGCACTCCGCCCAGACACGCAGTCGACTCGGCCCTGACGGTGCCGGATCCGTTCGACCTTCACCCCTTGCACAGTCTGGGAGCCCTGATTTTCGATCAAGCTTCGACACCGTTCCCACATCATCCCCGGGCCAAAGCGGGGATAGTGAAATTGCTCGATCAGCGAGGTCAGCGTCGACCCGTCTATTCCGTGCCTCGCTCCAAATAGCGCATTCCGGACGGCTTGCTTGAGAGACAGATTCTTGATCCGTTGCGCGGCCCAATCCGCCGATATCTCCGAACAGGGAATGCCCCAGACCTTTTCCGTATAGGTCTTGAAGAAGATATTGTAGAGCCGATACCCAAAACGATTGGACACCCATTGCTCAAAGGTCTTTTCGTCGTGAATGTGGAAGAACTTGGCCTTTATGTAGCTGAGACCGATGAGAAATGTTTCGAGCGGACCGAGACCGGCCAACGCATTCATCGGTTTCAGGGGATAGTCGAAGAAATGCTGGTTGTAGTAGATGCGCGAAATCCGTGGGCGGAGCAGAAACTCTTCTCCGAGAATTTCATGCCACAACTCATTAATCAGGGAGACCTTGGAGAAGAATCGATGGCCACCGATATCAAAGCGATATCCACGGTAGCTCACGGTCTTCGATATACCCCCCACCTGATCGCTGGCTTCGAGCACCGTGGAAGTCAAGCCACGCTTCCCTAGCTCATAGGCTGCCGTCAGCCCTGCTGGTCCCGCGCCGATGATGACAGAAGATTCTCGGCTCATGAGCGTTTCTCTACCCGTGATCCCGAACGCGGTGATTCAGGCGTGAGACTCGATGCAGGCTTTCCGAACCCGCGATCACGGTAGGCGAGGTGGCACACCGTCCCAATCGCGAAGGCAACCCCGCTATACAGAAAATAGAGCCAGTGCCATGGGATAGCTTGTACGGAAAATCGGAGCCCTCGCTTCTCAAGAAAAAACCGGTAGAGCCGGACATTGAGAATGAAAAGCATCAGTCCCATGACAACGGCCCCGACCAAGAGAAGCGGCTGCAGGGGGGATAGTAACAGCGCGCCGAGAAGTCCAAACGTCAATATTACGCTCGCGCGCCCGGAGATACCGATATTCAAATCGTTCACAAAGCCGCGATTCCGATGTATGAGCTGAGTCCATGGCAAGGCCCGCTGAAAGAAGTCGGCCTGTAACATCGATACGACCGTCCAGCGTTTCCAATGCTTGACCTGAAGGGACTTACAGAGCCGAATCGTATGACCGGCCTTCTTGAGGCGGTACCCAAGTTCAATGTCTTCTATAGAAGGCTTGATGTACGTTTCATCGAATCCGCCCATCGTGAGGAATACATCTCGACGGATCGCACCGCAGGCTCCCCAAAAAGTTGACGCCTCCTCGCGACCGTTCTGATGGACATAATGATGGAGTAGGTTCCGGTACTGTGAGAGAAAGTTTGGCTCTTTGGGTTGATCGTCATACGACCCGATAATCCCCGCCACCTCAGCATGCTGAGCAAAAACCTCTTTCACCCGACGGATAATATCCTCAGGAACGGTCACATCGGCATCGACGAAAAAGAGAATGTCCGACTTTGCCCTCGACGCTCCAAGGTTTCTGGCGCGACCGGGCCCTCCTGGTGTGGGAAAGCGATGGACGGTAATGCCAGCTGATTCTGCATACTGCGAGGAACCGTCAGTATCGCCGTCGCCAACCACGATGAGTTCATCTGGTGGGGGCACGGCACGCCATATCGAATCCAGACTCGCGCGAAACTTTGCGCCCCCGTTGTAGACAGGAACAATGACTGCGACGGTCAAGGGTGAAAGATTTAACGTTGTTTTCCCTATTCTCGCGTATCTTACACCAAGTGCCGGAACGAGTAACCCGGAGTCGCAGGTCGTCGCTTCAACGCTTCAGCATGCTTAAAACATGAATCTGACGAATTCTCAACAGATTAGACCGTGCGACCCAATGCCACAAGCCCACCGTGAACGGGGAGAACACCTACGAAAGAGGGGCGGCCACATGACTCGTCTCCACCTGGCCCACGACAAGTACACGCGCACCCTGGCCGATGTGTTCTTGTCCGATGATCTGCCCCCTTTAAACCAGGTCAGGTCCGGAGTTAGGATTTCCGGCTGACGAAAGGAGGGGGCATGGCACGCACACGGTATACGGCGGAAGAGATCATTGGGCAGTTTCTGGGCTCAAGGTTCTAGTGCAACACCGGTATCCTGGTCGATCCAGGCACCAAGGAGTTGCACATGGCCCACTATCAACGATTGAATCTCATGGAACGTTGAGGAGTTGAGTCGCATGTTGGCGGCTGGTCATAGCCTCCGAGCCACCGCCCAGGCGCTGAGTCGAGCCCCGAGTACGTTGTCCCGTGAGCTCGCTCGTCACGGGACCTCGCCCGTGACCTATCGGGCAGTAGCCGCCCACCAACGGGCGCAGCGCGGGGCCCGCCCCGCAAGCCTCGGAAGTTGGCGGCCCAGCCCCGCTTGCGCACCGCGGTCTTCAGTCGGCTCGCGCAGCGCTGGTCGCCCGAACAGATTGCGCGAGGGTTGCCACCGCGGTATCCTCACGAACCGACGATGCGCATCTCGCACGAAGCCATCTATACCTATCTCTATGTGTTGCCCCGCGGGACGTTCAAGCGGGAGGTGGTCCGGTACCTGCGTCGCCGCCATCGCTTTCGTCGGCCGCGCAAGGTGCGCCTGTCGCCGCGGCCCATTCAGGACCTGATCAGTATTGACGAGCGGCCCGCGGAGGTCGCGGATCGGATCGTACCAGGGCATTGGGAGGGAGACTTGCTCGTGGGCCAGGCCAATGCGTCCGCGCTCGGCACCCTGGTGGAGCGGACGATGCGGTTTACGCTGCTGGTCCCGCTGAAGGCCAAGGACGCGGCCACGGTGCGGCAGGCCTTTGCACGCGAACTGCGGACGCTGCCGGCTCAGCTCCGTCGCTCTCTCACGTACGACCAAGGACCCGAAATGCGGGAGCATCGCCTCTTTACGAAGCAGACTAAGATGCGGGTCCATTTTGCGCATCCGCATTCTCCCTGGGAGCGGGGGACGAATGAGAACACCAACGGCCTGCTGCGCCAGCTCTTCCCCAAAGGCACCCGGTTCACTCGGCTGTCGCGTAGCGAGATCAAGCGAGTGCAGGCGATGCTCAATGATCGGCCCCGAAAAATCTTGAACTGGCATAGCCCCGCCCATGCCTTTCACCACCTGTTGCACTAGGATCTTGAATGCACACTGACACCATTTGTTTGCCACATGTTGCCGCAGCCGCCGGAGGCGCTGTATCGGAAAGGCCATCGGATCACGTCTTTCGGAGATTCGTCAAGAACACCAGGAGGTCGCGCACAGAAATCATGCCGACCAATTTTCCACCCTGCGTCACGCCGAGATGTCGGATATGCGTTTGGGCCATCAGATCACTGGCATCTAATACGGTCTTATTCTCTTCGATCGTCACGATTGGAGCTGACATAATCTGTTCAGCCCTTGTCGAGAGGGTATCGACTCCAGCCGCGACCACGCGCCGGACCATATCGATACTCGTAAGGATGCCGACGATCTCCTTCCCATTCGTCACAAACAGACTGTTAATGCGGCGATCGCGCATAATCCGTGCCGCCGTCTGCACATCCGTATCCCGCTCAACCGTAATAAACTTCTCTCTCGGAACCATGAACGACTTGACTGGATCCATGCAATGTCCTTTCTTGGTTAATTCAGTCCATCACCCTCGACCCTGCCGTTTGCTTCGGAATATCCGCGCGGAAAACAGGATTGTAGCGATTGATTACTGAAGGGACTGCCCTAGGGACTGAAGGGATTGAACGTGGAATCAGGATTGTACGGATTCGTACTCAGCTTGCCGAGATCTTCCGCGTGGACGCAGAGAGGCAGTGGCATCAGCAGGAGTAAAAGGAGGAAGACAGCCCACATGGCGACCCTCGGACAATGGGAACAACCAAAGAAATTAATCTACTCCACGCTTTGAGAGCAGCGCAAGCAACCGTTAGGCGCTGCCGGAAAAGGAGAATGGCCCCGTTTATTTCTCCAGCCCTTACTTGTTGTCGATGGAGGCCGTACATAATGAGTTGGTCAGGCCGAAGAGGGAGAGCGTGAAGATCAGCCATTTCGACGGATCGAAGTTGTACCAACGTGGGCCATTGCGGTAATCGCTTTGATAGCTATGGTGATAGTTATGGTAGCCTTCGCCAAAGGTCAGGAGCGAGACCAACCAGCTATCCCGGCTGGAATCAGCCTGACCATGGGGTTGGCGTCCCCAGAGAGGGCAGACCGAATTAATGCAAAACATCGAATTGAGTACGGCAAAGGTTCGTCCGACGCCAGCAAGCAGGAAACACCCCAGCCCCTCGATCTAGCCGTTGTAAAGAAATCCCACCACGAACGGGAGCGCCAAACCTGAGAGGACGATGGGCAGGTAGTAGTGGTGCTGCCACATCACGATGGGGTCTTGTCGCAAACGCGACGCGTATTTGTCATCCGCATGGGTATCCTTGAAGAACAGCCATCCGCAGTGGTTGTACCAGAATCCCAGCTGGGCGTTGTACGGATCGGCCTCTTGATCGCAGTTCGTATGGTGGCGGATATGGTCCGCGGCCCACTTCAGCGCCGAGTTTTCGAGCGCCCATCCACCGGCGATGAGAAATCCTGCCTTCACCCAATGAAGGCAATCGAAGCTGCGGTGCGCCAGCAGACGGTGGTAGCCAACGGTAATGCCCAAACCGGTCACGACGTACAGCACGGCGAACATGGTCCAGTCCAGCCATGTGAACCCATACGTGTAGGCAAAGGCTGGGACTCCAATCAGCGCGCCACAAGCCACGAGACCGAACAGGACCGTGGTCAGATAATTAATAGTGGCCTTTTTACGCGACGATGCTAGCTGCTGGGTCTGTGGCATGGGCGTGATCATCGGGGTGAAGGCGGGGCGCCTCGGATGAGACGCCCCGCTCGTTGCGAAGCGTAGTGCTTAGAATCGGCTGCGATTGCCGAAATCGTTGCCGCCACCACCACCGGTGCGGGGTTCTTGTGGCTTGGCTTCATTCACAGTCAACGGGCGTCCGTCCATCTGTGTGCCGTTCAAGCCGGTAATCGCCGCCTTAGCTTCTTCCTGCGTGGCCATTTCGACGAAGCCGAAGCCTCGCGACTGTCCCGTAAACTTGTCGGTGATCACACGCGCGGACTCGACAGTCCCGTGTGCTGCGAACAAGCTGGTTAACTGCGATTCAGTTGCCGCATAGGGCAACCCGCCAACATAGAGTTTTGAACCCATGGGGGTCCTCCTTCTGAAAATTGATATTGTGGGGAACGCGAGAACAGCTTCACGAGGGGAAGGAGAGGGCCGAAGACGCAAACAATGAGGCGGCTCAGGTCAGACTTCCGATCAGATTCTCGGTAACAACAACATCCGTAATAGGCCGTTCAATTTGATGTTTCACGCGAGGCCCGCCGCCATGAAACACCGACACTCTAGCATGCCTCCACATAAATAGCTACTCACAGTAATTGGGGTCAGGTTGAGGTGCCCGTTATTTCCGGGCGCCTCAACCTGACCCCACCTCTATTCTTCCACGCTAGACGGTGGTCAAGGGCACTTCGTTGGAAAGAGTGCCATCATTGGCGTTGTGTACCTTCACAGCTTGAGGTGGCCCGGAAATAACGGACACCTGGATTAAGAGTCACCTGCCATCTTCTCGAACTCCCCTGGACTCCGATAGCCGAGCGCCTGATGCAAGCGCTGGCGGTTGTAGAACTCTTCGATATATTCCACGATCGC
>JAENWB010000117.1:0-4593 GCA_016650275.1 Nitrospiraceae bacterium
GCATCTCCCGGATACACCCGATAGACCAGGCGCTCGGTTCCCATCCGCAGATTCCCGTCCTGCTGAAAGCGCCAGCGAATAACGGCCTGTCGCTCCTGCTCACGCTCCGGTAGCGCGTCGAAAGTGAACAGCCCGATAGTCGCCGCATCGTCGGGAAGGCTGACCGCCACGGCGCGATCGCGGACGGTCTCCGTCAGGGCGCGCAGTTCCTGTCGCAACGACTCCATGTCTGCAATGTTGGGCGCGGCGGTGGCCGGCGTCAGCCATCCGGCAGACAAGGGCCGCTCAAGGACACGGGTCACCACCGGCAGGCACAAGGGCGTCCGCCGCAGGGCGACCATGCTGAGCGCCGAAGCCCTCACGCTCAGGCCGAACGACGGGCGATGAACGGGAAACAGCGCGCCGAGCATGTTCATCCAATAAAGGTCATGCGGTTGACTTCTTTCATCGTGGTCTCACCGGCGAGGATTTTTTCGATCCCCGCCTGGCGCAGCGTACTCATCCCTCCCGCCTCCGCCGCACGACGAATTTCAGAGGGCGGGCGGCGCTCGAGGATGAGATCCTTGATCGCTTCCGTCACCGACAGAAACTCGGTGATCCCGACTCGCCCGCGATAGCCGAGATCATGGCATTCGTGACAGCCTTTTCCCTCATAAATGAGCCGGTCCTTGAACAGACCCGGATCGTAGCCCAAGCGCTCGCACTCCTCCGTGCTCGCTTCGACAGGAGCCTTGCAGGCTCGACAGAGAGTCCGGATCAACCGTTGCGCCATGATGCAGTGTAACGAAGACACAAAGTTATACGGTTCAATGCCCATGTTGACGAACCGGCCGATCACATCGAAGGCGTTGTTCGCATGGACGGTGGAGAACACAAGGTGCCCGGTCAAGGCAGACTGAATCGCGATTTGAGCCGTCTCCGCGTCGCGAATTTCTCCCACCATGATTTTGTCGGGATCGTGACGGAGAATCGAGCGAAGCCCGCGGGCGAAGGTCAGGCCTTTCTTTTCATTGACCGGAATCTGGACGACCCCCTTGAGCTGGTACTCAACCGGATCTTCGATCGTGATGACTTTATCCTCCTTCGTATTCACCTCGTTCAATGCGGCATACAACGTGGTGGTCTTCCCGCTGCCGGTCGGTCCCGTGATCAGGACCATGCCGTAAGAAGCCGTGATGGCGCGGCGAAACTTGGCAAGATCTTCCTTCTTCAGTCCCAAAGAGTCGAGATGCAACCCCTTCTTGGTGGACGCAAATTCCTCCCGCGCCAAGATGCGGATGACGACCGATTCTCCGAACACGCTGGGAATCACCGAGACGCGAAAATCGATGGTTCTCGTCTCAATACGGAGTTTGAAGCGACCGTCCTGCGGAGTCCGGCGCTCGGCGATGTCCAGCTCCGACATCACTTTGATGCGGGACACCAACGCGTTGTGGAAGCGGATGTCCAGGGGGTCCAAGGCCTGGTACAAGACCCCATCGATTCGGTATTTCACATCCGTCATTCCATCGGCCGGTTCGATGTGGATATCGCTGGCGCGCTTTTGAAGGGCATTGAGCACGATCGTGTCGATCAGCCGGACAACCGGACTCTGATCCCGCTGAATCCTCTCGGGCGAAAGGACCTCATCCCCCTGCTCATTTTCCTGCACCAGCACCGGGCGAAATTCCTCTTTCACCCGGGCCACCATGTGGCCGCTGCGCCGGCTCTCCTCCACCCCTTCCAGAATGGCCGAGCGCGGGGCCACGACCAACAGGGGCTCGTGGCCGAGCAAACGCGCCACCTGGTCTAACGTGGAGAAGTCTTGCGGATCGGCGACGGCAATCGTCAGACAACCGTCCTGCATCTGCAACGGCGCGAAGGCATACTGAATCATCCATTCCAGTTGGATCGCGGGATACGCGTCGAATTCGACGCGAAACTTCTCCAGGCGATTGAAGGGCAATCCATATTGTTCCGCCAGGAGCTCAGCCAGGCGGTCTTCCGACAGAAGTCCCTCTTTCACCAGCGCCACCTGCAGCCGAGGTTGAGAGTGCCGATCCTCCTCCGGCAGGGATTCCAATTGAGCCGGCGTCAGCAGGCCTCGTTGAAGCAACAGTTCCGATAGCAATGCGCGCTTATAGAGGGTCGGCACGGGGTTTCCTCTCCCGAATGATTCAGAGCCTCGCCGGGCCCCGCAGCGGTTTATTCCAGTTTCCTGGAAGGAATCCGCAGCGTCTGTCCGATATGGATCGTGTCGCCGGCCAGTCGATTGGCCGCCTTTAATTGCTCGATGGCCACCCCGTGCAGGCGCGCCAAGTCCCATAACGTATCGCGCGACTTCACCGTCACCACGGTCTCCGCCGGTTCCATCGATGAAACGGCGGTGACAAACAGGGCCGCACTCTTCTTCGTCGGCTCTCCTGAAGAAAGAGCCGAACCCTGAGTGTGCGCGGGGCTCACGGAAGTCGCGCCGACGGGAGGCTCCCGACTCGTCTGGCCATCCCCGGACTGGTTGTCGTCACGCACGCCTGCGGCTTTCGCTTTCGCCAATTTGTCGGTGAGGGTTGCAATGATGCCTTCCAATTCTTTGACCCGTTCCGGCCCTTCGACCGCGGGGCGGGCCGCCAAGGCTTCCCGCAGTTGCGGGAGTTCCGCCAACTCCCGTTGCATGTCCAGCTTGTCCCGCATCAACTGTTCGCGTTCCACCTTCAGCGCCGTCAATTCTTGCTGTTGCTTGTCCCCGGCATACTGCTGTTGGTTTCCGGCTTGCTGCAGTTCGGAAAGACGCTGCCGGTAGTGAGTCACGTCCCGTCGTAACTCCTCCGCTTCCACATCCTTCTTGGTTGCGGCAATTCGAGCCGCGCCGAGGCCGGCGCGCAGGTTCGTCACTTCCTGCTTAGCGTTGCGGATGATCGTGTCCACTCTCGATGACGCGCCCGCCGCATAGGGCGTACCGGCCGTTCCTACGGGGGCACTCTGCCCCGCACAGGCCGCGAGGAAACCGGCTATCACGACGACGGTGAACGGACCCTGAACCGCGCGCACGCGTGCCACCATCATAAGTCACTCCTTTGTCTGTCTCATCCACATCCTCATCGCACAGTCACCAGCCCTTGCTCCACCGTCACGGGCACAGGCGCGCCGCCCTGCCCTTTGACCGACACAGTTTGAACGGCCATCGGCGACAGGCCGGGAGATTTGGCTAAGAAGACCAGCGTGGCGAGAACCCCCCGATCACGCCCTCCCAAGCCGGCTTGGTGAAAATGCAAGGACACCGATCCCGGCGACGATCCGGCAGACACAGTGACTCCGGATCCATCGGGGCCGGCCGTCACCAGATCGCCCTCTAACGTCCGGAGGAACTCCAGAACTTGCGGGTTATAGGTGAGCGTGACGGAGGAATCCACGGATCCTGCCATGCCTTCCATCGTCACCTCGCACTGCACTTCGGCGCCCTGAGTCGCGGCCAGCTCCGCTGGCCTGATGCTGAGCAGCGCCGACCGCGCGGGAATCTGCGGAGCCGGTTGTCCTATCGACGCGACGACGGGCGGACCGGGAACAACCGGACTCGGCATCGCCGGTGGAACGCCGGCCAAAGGCTGCGGAGCCGCGAGAGGCGTTGTCCCTGACCGTGACGTCCCATAGGAGGCCGCGGGCCCGACCGCACCTGTGTCGGTTCCTAAACCGGAGTGCATCGACACCGGCGTCGCTTGTGGCGTAAACAACGGAGAAGTCGCATAGTTCGCCTCGGTTCCCGACCAAAAGGCTTGCACATCCGGCACCGAGCCCATCAGCGTCCTGACAATGTGCGGGGTAATCGTCAACACCACCTCGGTGGAGACAACATCTTCCGTCCACGTGGAAAACAAATATCCGATAAAGGGAATGTCTCCCAGGAAGGGAACCGTCACCCGCGTCTTGCGCACGTCATCCTGAATCAATCCGCCGAGCACGATCGTCTCGTCATCCCCCATCATCAACACTGTTTCGGCGGTCCGCGTGCCGAACTTGAATTGCTTGATTTCCGGACTGGCCTGCAAGGTCACCTGATCGCCCAAACGGGTCACTTCCACTTTCAGTTTGAGCGTCAACTCGTTGGTCAGGTTGATGACCGGCTCCACCGTCAGCTTCACACCCACATCCTTAAATTCGATAGACGTCACCGTCGAGGTCGTCGGAATCGCTCCCGTCGCCGCCTGGCCCGGCAGGACGTTCGTGGTGGACAGGAGGATCGGCTGCTTGTCCCCCACTTGAATGCTTGCCTGTTTATTGTTCAACACGCGCAATTTCGGCGAAGCCAGCGTCTTGGCATTGGTGTCGTTCTTGAAGAAGTCCAGCAAGATGCTGCCCGGTATCGTAAAGAGATAGCTGCCGGTACCGATTGCGGTGAGTTGTTGGTAGGTAAACCGCGTAGGCGCCGTGCTGATCGCTCCTGTGGCGGCATCCGGGAAGGCTCCGGCTCCAGCCAGCTTGGCAAAGTTGACCCCGTATTTCAGACTTTTCGTCCGATCGACCTCGAGCACTTCCACGTCCAACTGCACCTCAGGCTCTCGACGATCGATCGTCTGCAGCACCCGCTCCGCCAGATGCAGTTTCGCCGGCTCTTCCCGC